>DASQUK010000131.1:0-32434 GCA_035641315.1 Acidimicrobiales bacterium
GAACACACCCGATGCCAAGGCCGGCGTCGGGCTCGTCGGCGTCGGTGCCGCGGCGTGCGCCGCATGTTGCGCCGGGCCGATCCTGGGGTTCCTTGCCGCAACCGGCATCGCGTCTGTGCTCGGTGCCGTGATCTTCGGGGCCGTCGGCCTCGTGACCGTCGTGGTGGTGTCGGCTGTCTTGTGGCAACGACGACGTCATCGCCAACAGCAGTGCACCCCAGCGACCGCCCCGGAGCTGGTCGAGGCGCCCCAGCTCAAGGCCCTCCACGCTGCGGCTGCGGCCCTGGCGATCCGCCAGGCCATTGCACCCGACGCTCAGGGTCGACTTCCCGAGCCATCAACGCCATGACCAACAAGCACAACGCCCTGGTTTTCGGCGACATGGCACCGAGGATCGGGGCGCTGTCGTGATCCGCGCTCTCGTCGAGCGGGCAGCCGGGACGTGACCCAGGCGGCGGTGGGCGCCACTCGGCAACCGATGTCATCGACGGGCGTGAGCAGGTTGCCGGTCACAGGTACCCCGACCGAATGAAGGGAGCGAACGTGGCGAGTTTCGACATGGTGATCCTGGGAGGTGGCACCGCCGCGGTGGCCGCGGCCACCCAGGCCGACGAGATGGGCGCCACCGTGGCGCTGGTCAACAGCGGCCTGCCCCTGGGTGGCACGTGTGTCAACGTCGGCTGCGTGCCGTCCAAGGCGCTGCTCCACGCGGCCGAGGTGCTCCACCAGGCGAGGCATCACGGCATCCCCGGCCTCGCCCTGGACGTGACGGAGCTCGACTTCGCCCGCATCGCGCAGGGCGAACAGGATCTGGTGAAGGCGTTGCGCCACCAGAAGTACGAGGCCGTCCTGCCCGAGCTGGCCAACGTCACCGTGATCGACGGCCGGGGTCGGTTCCTCGGTCCTCGCGAGGTGGCTGTCAACAACCAGGTGCTCAGCGCGGGGAAGGTCATCATCGCTACCGGGTCGACCGCAAACATCCCCCCGATTCCTGGGATCGCCGACGTCGAGTACCTCACCCACATCGAGGCGCTGGCGCTCAAGGAGCTGCCCGAACGGCTCCTGACCATCGGTGGCGGGCCGCTGGGCGTGGAGTTCGCCCAGATGTTCGCCCGATTCGGTAGCCAGGTCACCCTGCTCCAGCGAGCCGACTCGATCGTCCCCGCCGCGGAGCGGGAGCTGACCCGGCGGCTCACCGAGGTCCTCACCGACGAGGGGATCACGATCGAGACCGACGTCCGGGTGGAGAGCGTCCGGCAGGCCGGCAACCGCAAGGTCGTCACCTACCGCACCGACGCCGGGCGCGCCGAGCTGGACGTGGACGCCATCCTGCTCGCTGCCGGCAAGACCCCCAACACCCAGCACCTCGGGCTCACCGAGGCCGGCGTCCAGGTCGACCGGCACCAGGCGATCGTGGTGGACGCCCACCTCGAGACGTCGCAGCCTGGCATCTTCGCCATCGGCGACGTCAGCAACCGGCCCGTCCGCGAGAACCCCACCGCCGGCCGCGAGGGCACCCTGGCCGCCGAGAACGCCCTGGCCGGCACGACGCACGCCATCGACTACGACCACGTCCCCACCACCGTGTTCACCGACCCGCAACTGGCATCGGTGGGGGTCACCGAAACCGAGCAGCTCCGCAGCACCGGCACCGCCGACTGCCGCACCCTCACCTTCGACAATGTCCCCAAGGCCGTCATCACCCGGCGCACCGAAGGCCTCATCAACATGGTCATCGACCCAACCACCAACCGGATCCTGGGCATCCACGTGCTAGCCCCCAACGCCAGCGAGATCATCGCCGAAGCCATGATCCTGGTCCGCGACGGTCACACCATCGACGAAGTGATCACCACCGCCCCGATGTACCCGACCCTCTCCGAGGCCATCAAGATCGTCGCCCTGTCCTTCACCCGCGATGTCACCAAGCTCTGCTGCAGCTTCTAGCGCAGAGCGGCTGGACTTGTCGGCCACCACGCACGACGGCGAGCGATCCAGGGCACGCACGATGCGCGCCGCCATGTCAGCCGGGACGCCCTCGGCTCGTCGGACGACGGCCCTGCAATCATCTCCTGTTGCAACGATGCCCGCCCCAAGTTCATCGTCCCTCGCACCGAGGTCAGATCCTCGTCGACCCACCCCGCGCCGCGGGTATACGCCGATCCACAGCGTAGGGCGACCCTCACCCAGGGGTTACCCCAGAGCCTCTACAGAACCTGGGGCGGTTCACGCACTCGTGACCGTTCAGGAACGCCTTACGGGGTCGGTAGTCGGCCGCGACCCGAAGGTAGGCAGCTCGACACCCCGCGCCCGCAACACAGCCCGTATCGCAAACAGGTTGGTCAGCGCCCCGTCGTCGAGCGACTGCACGTTACGACGAAGAGCACGTTCGATCTTGGTCAGCTCCGCGGTGTCGCGCCGACGAGCGTCCCGCACCACGCGGCGGTAGCTCTTGCGGACAATGAGCATGGTTCCCAGCTCCCTTCCCGCAACATGGCTCCCGGGCCCTTCCCCCTTCGAAGCCCCCGAAACCCTTGACTCCCTCCCCTCGACAATGCGCCAACACGACACCACCAGCCGAGATCGCCCAACCACTGGGAGCCACAAGCCCTTCGTCGTCGCCACGTGATTTCGCGGCGGTTGAGGTCGAACGCTGCGTGATTCGGCGCACCGTGGGGCCAGGGCGGTTCAGTTGCGCCAGCTGGCGGCGGTCAGGGCGAGAGTTGTTGGAGGTCGTGGGTGAGCACACGTTGGGTGCCTTGTCCGCCGTTGCGCTGGAGGCTGAGCTCGCTCCCGGACTTCGACGGAGGCCGACCGGGCGAGTCGGGATACCAGCCTGCCCCGTAGCCGGCGTCGGCGAAGCGGCGGGCTTGGAGAGCGTCACCGACCGATCCGAAGGTGGCGACACACCGGGTGACGTGCCATCTGCGTAACAGGGCTCGGGCGGTGGGGCGGGCGCAGACCACACAGCACCGATCGGGCTGGTGGCTCGCCCCGAGGACCCATGCGGCCAGGCCCATCACCGGCGCGGCCGACACCAGGGTGATCTGGCTCAGGTTGACGATCACCGGGCGGGCCGCGATCGAGGCCTCGAGTTGTGCGACCAGCCCGGCAGGCAACGGATCGGGCAGTCTCCCGAGCGGCGTCATGACGATCACGCCCTGACGCGATTCGACGCTGACATCGAGCGTCCCTGTCCTCGGGGGCAACGGGGTCTGCCTGTGGTGCGTCGCGTCGCTGGTTGCCGTGCAGGACCGCGGTCGACAGAGGAGGCGACGGTCGGGTGCCGGTAGGCGGGCAGCGGGCGCCCCCGCCGGCATCGCGGCGTCCGGCCCCTGGACCACGTCGTGGACCTCGAGGTGCGAGGTCATGACCAACCTGCCGAGCTCGGCGTCCTGACCGGCTGCGCAGCACCCGGGGACCGGGTGCGGGCGGGAGCCGCGGCGTGGAGCCTGCCGGCGGCGCGGCTGTAGTGGCGTTCGACGAAATGCGGCCAGGGCACCATCGAGACCACCGCCAGCCCGGCGCCCGCAGCCGCCAACGCGACCGCCCACCAGCGCTGCAGCGCCAGCTCGTCGGCGACGAGCTCGGGCTCGATGGCGGCGACCCCCGCAGCCATGGCCCCGGTGATACACACCAGCGCCGCCGCGCCCCGCGCACCCGCGAGGCCGGCGACCACCAACAGCACGCCCACACCGACCTCCAGCCCCGCCAGCAGGGCGGTGTGGCGCAAGCCCGCCACGGCCGCGACGGGCTGATACCACGTGTCGTCGATGCCGGTGCGGCCCGCTGCCACCACCCCGAGCACGGCGAGGGCGGCACCGGCCAGCAACACCACCACGCTGCCCAGGCCCCAGCGGCTCTCGACGAGATCCCAGCGTTCCAGCGTCGGCGGCGTCTCCACCACCTGGGGCCCCAGCCTCCCGTCGCCGCGCCCAGAGCCAGCCAGGGGCGACGGCCTCCCGTGGGCCTCCGGCCGCCGCTGCCCGCCGCGAACGTCGAGCGCCGTCTGGTCGGGGTAGCGGTGTAAGGATCGCATGCGGACACCTCCCCATCGGTGTCCCGTCCCCCACGCCACTTACCCGCCGGCGCTGGCCCCGAAACGACCCGACGGTCATCCTCGGCGTGACGCCGTTGAGGCGAATGCCCGCACCGATCCAGCCGGTAAGGAACCCGCGGGGAGCGACTCACCCCGTGGTCGAACTACCCGGTCCAACCAAGGCCCTGGCGCCCCCGCCCGGGTCGACTCACACGCGTTGTCGGCACACCGTCCTGGGATCTCCGGAGACGAGTGTGGCGTCGTCGCATGCCACGACGGCACGGTCTTGGAGGGGAAGGCGGTGATCGGGGCCGATGGGTTCCATAGGCCGCCAGATCTGGGCGGTGTCCCCCCGTCTTGGGCGGTGGCCAGATGGCCGCTCCATTTCCGAGCGGCATCAACCGGTACTGGAGCGGAAGCACGCCAGTCGTCATGAAACCCGGCCGGCAGCTGTAGGTGCTCGGACCTGCAAGAGCAGCTCCCAGGCGAGCAGGAGAGCGAGCGGCGGCCAGGCTGCCACGACCCGGCCGACCATGGTGGGATCGGCGGCCGCCACATTGGCAGCGAGGCTCGCACCGATGCCGGCGAGCAGCGACGTCCAGGCGAGCGTCCCGGCTGCCAGGCCAGCGCGGCGGCGCACCAGCAACGACATGGAAGCGGCAACGACGAGCCCGTCGACCGACACTGGCAGAAGCCACGCCCGCCAGCCCTCACCGGCGAGCTCGGCCCGAGCTCGCTGGTGGTCGTACGACGCAATGGCCGCGACGAGCGCAACCGCCAGCACGGCGAGAGTCGTGATGTCGTGGACCAGCGGCGCAACTGGCGTCGGTGCGACCTCGGGCAGTCGCCGTTCCGATGCGGTACGCCGCTCGGGGTGTGGGCGGCTGCGGTCGGTGCCGTGGGGTGCCGGTTCGGCGCCACGCCCGATGTCTGCGTCCATTGGATCGCGGTCAGGCTGCGCGGGTGCCGGATCGCGTGACGCAGCTCAGCCCCGTACACCGTTGTCATGGCCCGGGGTCGTGGCCGGGCGAAGCCGTAGCCTCGGACCATGTTGCCCCGAGCGAAGCACACAGCGGGAACGGTGGCCACCGGGATCAAGGACGCGCGGCGCCGCCGGACCGCCGACCTCATGCTCGAGCTCGATCTCACCGAGCCGCTCGTGGAGGAGGTGCCGCCAGACCCACTCGCGGCGGCGCTCGCCTGGCGGCGGGTACCGCTGCGGTCGGTGGTACAGGGTCTGCGCCGGGCGGCACGCGACGTAAGGGTCCGGGGCCTCGTGGCCAAGCTGGGTGGGTCGCGCTCGGCGCTGGGGTTCGCGCAGGCCCAGGAGTTGCAGGACGCGGTCCGCGACCTGCGCGACCACGGCAAGTTCGCGGTCGCCTGGGCGGAGACCTTCGGGGAGTTCGGCAACGGCAGCGTCGCCTACCTGCTGGCAACGAGCTTCGAGGAGGTCTGGCTGCAGCCGTCCGGCGACGTGGGGTTCACGGGGGTCGCCGTCGAGGTGCCGTTCCTGCGGGGCGCACTCGACAAGGCAGGGATCACGCCCCAGCTCGCCCGGCGTCACGAGTACAAGAGCGCGGCCAACACGTTCACCGAGCGCGAGTTCACGGCGGCCCATCGGGAGGCGACCGAGCGAGTCGTGGCGTCGGTGACCGAGCAGCTCGTGGCCACGGTCGCCGCCAACCGGAACCTCGACCCGGACCACGTGCGCGGCCTCATGGACCGGGCACCGCTGTTCGCCCGCGAGGCGCTCGAGGCCGGCCTCGTCGACCGCCTCGGCTACCGCGACGACGTGTACGACGCGGTGCGAGCCCGGGCCGGCGCCGACGTGGTCCTGCAGTACCTCGGCCGCTATCGCCGGTCGCGGCTCGCCGAGCTGTCGGCCCGCGTCGCCACGGCGCCTCCCGAGACCGTGGCGATGGTCCACGTGACCGGGCCGATCCACTTGGGGCGGAGCCGTCACCGGCCGCTGGCGGGCACGAGCGCAGGCGCGGATACCGTGACGGCGGCGCTGCGGTCCGCGACCAAGGCCGACGACGTGAAGGCGATCGTCCTGCGGGTGGTGAGCCCGGGAGGGTCCTACGTCGCGTCCGACGCCATCTGGCGGCAGGTGGCCGCGACCCGGCGAGCGGGCAAGCCGGTGGTGGTGTCGATGGGCGACGTCGCGGCGTCGGGCGGGTACTTCGTCTCGATGGGGGCGGACACCATCCTCGCCGAGCCGGGGACGATGACCGGGTCGATCGGGGTGGTGTCGGGCAAGCCGGTGGTCGACGGCCTCGTCGACCGGGTCGGCGTCGGTCACGAAGGGGTGGCGGGCGGCCGGCACGGGTTGATGTTCTCGCCGCTCCGGGCGTTCACCGAGGAGGAGTGGGAGCGGCTCAACGTCTGGCTCGACCGGATCTACGACGACTTCACCGCCAAGGTCGCCGAGGGACGCGGGCTCTCCCCCGACCGCGTCCACGAGATCGCCCGGGGTCGGGTCTGGACCGGCGCCGACGCCAAGGAGCGCGGGCTCGTGGACGAGCTCGGCGGTCTGGGGACGGCGCTGGATCTCGCACGAGAGCGAGCCGGCCTCCCCCCGTCCGGCGAGCTGGAGGCGCGCGTCTACCCGCGGCTGCCGCTCGCCGCGCGCCTGCGCCCGGCGCAGTCGAGCGAGGACGCCGCGGGGGCCAGTGGCCGTCTGCGGGTGGAGGCCTGGGGTTCCTTCGCGGACCTGGCGGCACGGCTGGGCCTGCCGTCGTACGGGCCCTTGATGCTGCCGGCCGGACATGTGCCGGCGCCGTGAGCCAGCCGGCAGGGGATGGTGGTTGGCTGGTCGACCCCTGCAGGTCCCGGGAGCGTCAGCCTGCGGCGGCGTCGGTGTCTCGTGGCGGCGAGGTCGTCGCCGCCAGGAGGTTGCGGGCGCGCCGACCCAGATCGCCGAGATCGACCCGACCCGCATCCGCGGCGGTGACCAGGCGTTGGGCGAGGTCGAGCGCCTCGTCGAGGAAGGGCGCCTGCGACGCGGCGTCCTGTCCCATGTCGTGGAGAATGGTTCGCTCGGTCCGCGAGGCGACGATCGGACCGTCGATCCCCTCCACCCACACCTTCGTACGCCGCCCCTCACCCCGCTCGTCTCCGAGCAGCGGTTCGAGTGCGAAGATCCGGTCGGCGCGGGCGAACTTGCCGAAACCCAGGAACACCATGCGGGGCGGCACTGGCATGCTCCGATTATCCACCGAGCGCGTCCACGGCGTCGTGTGTCGCGCGCCCGGTGTGGCTGCCGGTCAGGCGGACGAGCCATCGGTGTCTCCACCGCGCCGATGACTTTCCAGCGGCGATCTCGTCGGCTATGGGTCAGGAGATGAGCGTGACTGCGAGGAGGAAACGATGAGCTTTCACCCCTACCTGTTCTTCACCGGCGACTGCGCCGCCGCGTTCAAGCGGTACCAGGAGATCTTCGGCGGGGAGCTGCAGGTGATGACCAACGCCGACGTGCCCGAGGGCGTCGAGCCGATGCCCGGTGCCGAGCCGCACCACGTGATGCACGCGTCGCTGACGCTCGGTGAGGGGCGCCTGCTCATGGGCTCGGACGACCCCACCGGCGACGGCGGTCCGAAGGTCGGTGCCGCGGTCGCCTACGTGGCGTCCGCCGAGCAAGAAGCCAAGCGAGTGTTCGATGCGCTCGCCGACGGGGGCGAGACAACGATGCCCTTCGGGACCACGTTCTGGTCGCGCGGCTTCGGCATGTGCACCGACCGCTTCGGTGTCCCCTGGATGGTGGACACCGCAGGCGAGCCGCAGCAGGCCTGATCCGCTCCCGATCTACCTACGATCTCGGCGTGACGTTCGAATGGGCCGGGATCGTGGAACGCGAGGGGATCGCACTGGCCGACGCGGCGGGGCCGGATCTCGCCGCGCCGGTCCCGGCGGCCCCGGGATGGGACACGGCCAAGCTGCTCAGCCACGTCGGCCTGGTCCACGCCAGGGCCGCTGTCGTGCTGCGGACCGGAACGATGGAGCGGCCGACCGTCGAGAACGGGATGCTGCCCGAACCGCCCGAGCGGGGCCTGACCGACTGGTACCGGGCCAACCTCGCCGAGTTGGTCACCGCTCTCGCTGCCGTCGACGACCCCGATCGGCCGGTGTACTCGTTCGCCCCGGGGCACCGGCGGGCCGGGTTCTGGCCGCGCCGGATGGCCCACGAGACCACGGTGCACCGGGTCGATGCCGAGCAGGCCGTCGGCCTGCCGGTCGGTCCGATCGACCCGGCGCTCGCCGTCGACGGGATCGACGAGCTGTTCTCGGTGTTCGTCCCCCTCGCCGGCGCCGGCCGGTCACCTGGTGATGGGCGGACCGTTCATCTCCACGCCAGCGACGCCGACGGCGAGTGGTTGATCCGGTTCGACCCGGGTGCCGTGGCCGTCGAGGTCGGTCACGCCAAGGGGGACGCCGCCGTGCGTGGCCCGGGCAGCGACCTGCTGCTCTGGCTGTGGGGGCGCCTGCCCCTCGACCGGCTCGAGGTGTTCGGCGACCACGGCGCGGCGCTGGCCCTGCGTGCGGTCACCGCCTTCTAGAGACGCCAAGCAGAGGAGGCGGTGGCCAGCACGCCCGCAGCGTGCGCGTCCTACGGTCTGGATCCTGTGAACGCCGGGTCGAATGTCGATGCGCGCTACGACGGCGGCCTCACCCTGGCCTGGTGCCTCAGACGATCGACTTGACCCAGCCGTACAGGCTGCGTGGCGCGTCGACCACCCGGCTGACGACCGCCACCGCGGGGCTGATGCCATTCTCGGGATGGTCTGGGCGCAACGTGGCCACGAACCAGATCTGCTCGATGGTAGGAGGTCCTGTGGCGAGCTGCTCCAGCACCGAGGGATCCTGCCCCTGGGCCGCCTCATAGGCGGCGGCCAGAGAGGTGGAACGACCCACGCCGCCGCCGCAGTGGGCGAAGACCCGGCCGTCGGCGCTCACAACCAGATCAAGAAACCGTCGAATCTGTGCGGGTGTGGGCGCCCGCCCATCGGGGATCGGCAGTCGCGTGTAGTCCAACCCCAGCTCGGCCAGCTGCGCCGGATCGTCGGCCCCGCCGGTGCGGGTGTCGATCACCAGCGTCACGTCGCGCGCGGCCAGGTCACGGTACTCCTCCGTTGATGTCTCACCGCCGATCAGCAGGTGGTCGTCGACGACCCGCAGGTTCGTGATCCCGGGCCAGCCGGCACCGTGTATCCGAGGGTCCTTCCCTGCCCAGCGGGCGGCCACACCGGTGAGGAGGATCAGCAGGTTGACCGTTAGGAAAAGAGCCAGCCAGCCCCCGGCAACCAGACAGATCGGCCGCAGCGCACGGGGGATCCGTTTCATCCCATCAGTCTCCCGCTGTCCTGCCGTCCGATGCTTGGACGCGAGCGGAGGCGTGCCGTTCCCTCGACCAGTGTCCTGGTGCCGGGGACGGGGACCGATGAGTCTGCAGCTTCACCACCGTCCTCCCTCGGTCGGAACGACGGAGACGACCCATGGAGGACCGCGATGGCCGAGGCGATGACGAAGCAAGGGCTGGCGCGGCTGGACCGGGTGATGACCGCCTACGCCGAGCGGGGCGATGTGCCGGGCCTGGCGTGGCTCGTGGCCCGGCGCGGTGAGGTGCACACCGCTGCCGCCGGCACGGACGGTCCGGGTGGGGCCAGGGTCCGGCCCGACACGATCTTCCGCATCTCGTCGACGACCAAGCCGATCACCGCCGTCGCCGCCCTCGTCCTCGTGGAGGAATGCCGCCTGCGCCTCGACGATCCGGTCGACGATCTGCTGCCGGAGATGGCCGACCGGCGCGTGCTCGCCCGCCCCGACGGCCCGGTCGACGACACCCTGCCCGCCCGCCGCCCCGTCACGCTGCGCGACCTCCTGACGTTCCGCTCCGGCCTCGGCAGCGACTTCACCGACTTCGGTCCCCGCCCGATCATGCAGGCGATGTCGGCCCTCGGCCTGGGTGAGGGCCCGCCGGCGCCGGCCGGACCGCCGCCGCCTGACGAGTGGATCCGTCGCCTCGGCACCCTGCCGCTCATGTACCAGCCCGGTGAGCGCTGGCTCTATCACACGAGTGCCGACGTGCTCGGTGTGCTGATCGCCCGCGCCGCGGGCCAGCCGTTCGATGCCTTCCTGGCCGAGCGGGTCTTCGGGCCGCTCGGCATGGTGGACACCGGCTTCGCCGTGCCCGCGGACCGGCGGGACCGCTTCGGCGCCTGCTTCGGCGTCGACCCGGCCACCGGCGAGCGGACCGTCTACGACCCTGCCGACGGCCAGTGGGCCACTCCGCCGGCCTTCCCGGGGGGTGGAGCCGGGCTGGTGTCGACGCTCGCCGACCTCCACGCCTTCGGCGAGGGGCTCGTGGTCGCCGGCGGCCAGCGCCGCGAGCGGCTGCTGTCCCGCGCCACGGTCGCGGCGATGACCACCAACCAGCTCACGCCCGAGCAGGTCGCCACCACTTCGCCCGACCCGGACGGCACGATCGGGTGGGGTTTCGGCGTCGGCATCGAGCTGCACCGCAGGGGCCCCGCCCGACCCCCCGGCACCTACGGCTGGGACGGCGGGCTCGGCAGCTCATGGGCGAACGACCCCTCCGAGGACCTGACCGGCGTGCTCCTCACGAACCAGATGTGGACCTCACCGGTGCCACCCCCGGTGTTCCGTGACTTCTGGACCTGCGTGTACACCGCCCTGGCCGGCTGACCGCCGGCCGCGTGTTCAGCGCGGGGCGTACATGATGATGGCCACGCCGACGAGGGCGACGGCGGCCCCGGCGATGTCGTAGCGATCGGGGCGGAAACCGTCGAAGAGGACGCCCCATCCGAGAGAGCCGGCGGCGTCGAGCCGGCTCCTAACCGCGGAGCGACCACCTCCGATGCTCGCCCGGTGCCAGGAGCTAAGACGGTAGGCGGCCGGCGTCAGGCTCCGGGCCATCGCTTGAGGCTGTGCTTGTGGTACTCGTCGACCAGCCCGCTGGCCACCAGGGTGCCGAGACCGGCGCCCCAGACCGGCCACGACAGCGTCGCCAGGCCGACGGTCAACAGCACGGCGCCGGCGGCCAGCAGGGACACAACGGACAGGAAGGTCACCAGCTCCTGGCGCTGCAGGTGGCTGACTCGCTCGAGGAACGCGGGATCGTCCCGGCGGAGGGAACGTTCGATCTCGTCAAGCGTCCGGGCCACCTGGTCGTCGTTCATGGGCCACCTCCCCGGTTGACTCCTTGAACTTCGCAACCATTAGTTTACTCGGTCGTACAGGAATCCGCCCGGGGGTCCGTGGACCATGGAGGCGCCATGCCAATCGACACCCGAGCCGACGGCCGGCGGGCTGGCCGCCGGCCCCGCGGCCGGCCCCGTGAGGGCGCCATCGACGCCGCCATCCTCGACGCCACCGAGCAGTTGCTGGGCGCCCGCGGCTACGAGGCCATGACCGTCGAGCAGGTGGCAGCCGCTGCGGGCGTGTCCAAGCCGACGATCTACCTGCGCTACCGCTCCAAGCGCGAGCTCGCCGCCGCCATGATCGACCGGCTGCGGCCCCCACTGCCGGGCCCCAGCGGTCGCTCGGCCCGGCGGGACCTCGTCGCCCTCGTGGAGATCGAGCGCCAATGGGTCGATCGGCACGGGCTCGGCATCGTGGCCGCCGTCCTGCTCGAGCAGTCCGAGCATCCCGAGCTGCTCGAGCGGTTCAAGCGCCGGGTCGTGGAACCGGTCCGGGCCGCGTTCCGCGAGGTGCTCGAGGCCGGGATCGCCCGCGGCGAGCTCCGCCGGGGAGCCGACAGCCCCGAGGTGATCGACGCCCTCACCGGTGCCTACTGGGCCCGCTCGTGGGCCACTGACGGCCCCACCACCCGCTGGCCCGAACGCGTCGTCGCCGCGGTGCTCCGGGGCCTCGCAGCCGAAGCCGCCAACGCGCCCGACGGCGCCGACCCGGGCGACGTCAATCGGGCAGCAGCGGCACCGACGGCCCGACGTCCCGGCCGAGGAGGACGGCGCGCGTGACCGCGGTCGAGCCGAACCGCTCACGGACGGCGTCGAGGGTGGTGTCGAGACCGGTGCTGCTGTGCCGGTCGAACGGCAGGGTCAGCTGTACGGCCCCGTCGTCGTGGAGGTTGCCGACCGCGACGCCGATGAGGGTCAGGCCCCGCTGCTCGATCGCCGCGGTGGCGGCGGCGAGCAGGTCCCGCGCCGTCTGAAGGATCGTCGGCGTGTGCGCGTTCGCCTGCGGAAGGGTGCGCGAGCGTGTCATCCGCGAGAAGTCGTCGAACCGGAGCCGCAGCACGACCGTGCGACCCACGCGACCCGCAGCGCGCATTCGCCGGGTGATGCCGTCGACGAGCGCGACCAGCAGGGCGTCGATGTCGGCCGGCGACCGGGGCCGGCGGCCGAGGGCCCGCTGCGAGCCGATCGAACGCCGGCGGCGCCCGACCTCGACCGGCCGCGGGTCGCGGTTGTGGGCGAGGGCGTAGAGGTGACGGCCCGCGGCTCGGCCGAGCATGGCGATCAGCGGGGCCTCCGTGAGCTGGGCCACGTCGCCGACGGTGGCGATGCCGCGGTCGCGCAGCTTGCCGCTGGTCACGGGCCCCACGCCCCAGAGGCGTTCGACCGGTAGGCGGTGCAGGAACGTCAACTCGTCATCGGGGTCCACGACCAGCAGGCCGTCGGGCTTGGCGACCCCGCTCGCCACCTTGGCGAGGAACTTGGTGCGCGCCACGCCGACGGTGATGGGCAGGCCCACCTGGTCGCGGACGTCGCGGCGCAGCCCGGCGGCGATCTCGGTGGGTGTGCCCGACACCCGGCCCAACCCGCCGACGTCGAGGAACGCCTCGTCGATCGACAGCCCTTCCACCAGCGGGGTCGTGCGCTCGAACAGCTCGAAGACCGCCTTGCTGGCTTCGGTGTAGGCCGACATCCGGGGTTCGACGGTGACCGCCATCGGGCACAGGCGACGAGCCAGGGACCCGCCCATGGCGGTGCGGACGCCATGCGCCCGCGCCTCGTAGCTGGCTGCGAGCACGACACCGGTCCCCACGATCACCGGGCGGCCCCGCAGCGACGGATCGTCGCGTTGCTCGACCGAGGCGTAGAAGGCGTCGAGGTCGGCATGCAGGATGGTCGCCCTTCGTTCCACGAACACATGTTCGCAGACCTCCAAGCCGACGTTCCAGGGCCTGAGAAGAGATCCGATCCCGGCCTGCGGTGGTAGACCACGACGATGCGAAAGATCAGCTGTCTTGCCGCGCCCGCGGTCGTGGCCGTGTTGGTGCTGGCGTCGTGTGGTGACGACGACGGGGCCGACGTCCGGGAGTCGGGCTCAGCCTCCGGATCAGCATCGGGATCGGAGTCGGGATCCGCGAGCGGCACCGCCGGCGGCGAGCCACCGGTCTCGCTCGAGGGCACCGTCAACGACCACGGTACGGCGGAGGTCGAAGACGACGACGAGCTGGAGCTCGAGCTCGACGACAACTACTTCGGGCCGACGTTCGTGCGGGGCACGCCGGGTCAGCAGATCACGGTCGAGCTGGTCAACGAGGGCGACGCCACACACACGTTCACGAGCGACGCGCTCGGCGTGGACGAGGAGGTCGACGTCGACGGCGAGGCGTCGGTCACGGTCACCCTGCCCGACGAGGGCGCGGTCGAGTTCCACTGCCGCTTCCACGAGCCCCAGGGCATGAAGGGCGCCTTCTACTTCAACGAGGGCGACCAGGTCGACACCGGCTCCTGAGCGGTCAGCCCGGGGCGAGCACCTCGAAGGCGGGGTGGCGCGGAGCGATCGACCGCAGCTCCTCGTCGCTGGAATCGGGCCCCACACCCTCGAAGAACACGCCGACCTCGACCTTCCAGCGCTTGAGGTAGTCGCGGAGCAGGGGGACCTTCTCGTCGTCGGTTAGCTCGCGTCCCCGGAAGTCCTCGACCTTCTTGCCCACCCGCAGCTGTCCCGTGCCGGCGGCCCGGAGGTTCCGCACCCACTGCGCCTCGCCCCGGGGCGCGACGAGATAGCGCTTGCCGCCGTGCTCGAGCAGGTTCACCGGGGTCGTACGCCACTCGCCGCTGGAGCGACCACGTACTGCCAGAACACGTGAGCCGAGCACGCTCACGCCGCGGCGAGTCAGGAAGGCGACGGCGGGGTTGACCAAGTTGCGAGTGATCCAACCGGGTGCGCGGTAGTGAGTGTCCACGGGGCCAGTGTGCCGCACGGGCCGGCGGGCAGACGTCGCCGGCGGGTCCGGAGACCCGCGGCATCCGCGGAGTGCGACCGGCAACGTGACACCATCGGCGGCCGCCGGCGTCGGCCTGGCATCCTTCCCCCACCATGACTCTGCTCGAACGCTTCAGATCACTGCTGAGTCGGCGCCGCCGGCGCTGGCAGCTCGCCGCGGGCGGCGTGGCGCTGCTCGTCGTGCTGCCGGTGGTGGTCGTCGTGGCCACGCGGGGCGGGGGTGCCTCGCCCGAGCCCACGACCACCACCACGACACCGACCACGACGACGACCGCGCCCACCACCACGACGGCCCCGCCACCGCCGGTCGCGCCGCTCACCGGTGTCCAAGGTGACTTCGGGGGGAGGATCAAGCGGCCGGCCCTGATCGTCAAGATCGACAACGTCTCGGACGCGCGTCCCCAGTCCGGGCTAAGGCAGGCCGACATCGTCATCGAGGAACCGGTGGAGGCCAACCTGACCCGGCTGGCGGCCGTGTTCCAGTCGTACGACGCGTCTGTCGTGGGCCCGGTGCGCTCCGTTCGCACCAGCGATCTCGAGTTCATCCCGCTGTTCGGCCGGCCGCTGTTCGCCTCGTCGGGCGGCAACAGCGGCGTGGTCCCGCAACTCCACGCCGCCAACGTGGTCGACATCGGCAACAACGTGAGCAGTCAGGGCTTCCGCCGCGATGGCGGCCGTCCGGCGCCGCACAACCTCTACTCGTCGACCCCGGAGCTCTACGCCAAGGCACCGGAGACACCGGCGCCGCCTCGCCCGCTGTTCCGCTATCTCGCGCGGCGCGAGCGCTTGGCGCCCGGAGCGACGCCCGTGGGTGGGGTCGCGCTGCGGTTCGGTGGCCCGGAGGTCTCGCGCTTCAACTGGGACCCCGCCAGCCGCACGTGGCTGCGATCGCAGAACGGCACCCCCCACGTGGCCGCCGAGGGCGTGCAGATCGCGCCCAGCAACGTCGTCGTGCTGGAGATCGCCTACGACCGGTCGGGACAGCGGGGCCGTTCGACGCCCCACGCCGTCGTGACCGGGTCGGGCCCGGCCACCGTGCTGACACAGGGACACGCGATTCGGGGCACCTGGAGCCGGCCAACGCTGCGTCATGCGCTCAAGTTGGTCGCCGCCGACGGTCGCACCGAGATCAAGCTGACGCCGGGACGGACGTTCATCGAGCTGCCTCCCCACGGCGGCATCTCCTTCATCTGAACGATCGCAGACCCGTCGGGACCCGCGAAACCGCCCGGATTTGCTGCCTCTTTGGCGCTCACATTGTCTCGCACCGCCCGCTCGGACATGTCATCCGTCGGGCTACGACCACGCGAAAAACCCGGAACCACGCGGGTTCTCGTCGCGAAAGCTATGCGCGCGCCGAGAAAAGTCGTAAGAATACGGCGGTATCCGCATGTCGTGGGTCCGCGTTGAGGAAACTGTGCAGACGATCCGGACCTAGGAGGAACCCGTGAACCGTCGTGATCTCGTCCAAGCCGTGTCAACGCAGACCGGTGTCGAACGGAAGCAAGTCGACACGGTTATGCAAGGCTTCACCACCGTCGTCACCGCTGTCGTCGCCAAGGGCGAGCCGGTGTCGATCTCTGGATTCGCCAAGTTCGTCAAGGTCGACCGACCGGCCCGCATGGGGCGCAACCCCCAGACGCAACAGCCGGTGCGCATCAAGGCGTCGAAGCGGGCGCGCATCACGCCGCTCAAGGGCTTCAAGGACGCGGTCGTCAAGACGAGCCTCGCCCCCAGGCTCGAGAAGGGCGTCTGGCCGCCGGCACCCGCCGCGGCGAAGAAGGCGGCCGCCAAGAAGACGACCGCGAAGGGCACCACCGCGCGCAAGACGGCGAGCAAGGCCGGCACGCGGAAGGCCGCGGCGAAGAAGACGGCCCGCAAGACGACCACGCGCAAGACCGCCGCCAAGCGCCCGACCAAGACGGCCGGCAAGACCACCGCGCGCAAGACGACGGCCCGCAAGACGACGGCCCGCAAGACGGCGCCGCGCAAGACGACGGCCCGGAAGGCCGCCAAGCGCTGACACGCCCGAGGGCGGTCCACCAGCCGGGGGCATCCACCGCATTGGGGAGATCGCCCCGGGAAAAATCTCACAAACCTCTACACGGCGCGTGCCTCTCGGGCGTTCTTGGGGCAGTGTTGGTCCTGTCCGTGGCTCATGAGCGCGTCTCCGAGCCGGCGCCGATCACGGTCGGCGTCCGGCCTGTACTGTCGTTCGAGGCCTTCTACATGGCCAACGAGCGGCGGCTCTTTCGCGCGCTGTACGTCCTCACGGGCGATCGCCACGAGGCCGAGGACCTCGCTCAGCTCGCCTTCTGCAAGGTGTGGGAGCGCTGGGGCCATGTGGAGAAGCTCGACGATCCGGCCGGCTATCTGTTCCGCACGGCGTTCAACGCCCGCCGTAGTGCCAGCCGTCGCGCCATGCGTGCCGCCCGCCGCCTGGTCGACCACGCCCTGACCCATCCAACCCCGACACCCACCCCCGAGCCGGCAGACGTGGCCACCGACCGCGACAGCGTCGCCCGCGCCCTGGCCGCCCTGACCCCCCGTCAACGCGAAGCCGTGGTCCTCACCGAACTACTCGATTGCGCCACGGGCGAGGCAGCCGAGATCATGCGCATCCGTCCTTCCACGGTGCGGGTGCTCGTCAGCCAAGCCCGTGCTGCTCTCGCTCCCGACCCACGTCGGGGGCGGGAGCCGGAGGCGTGAAGGGCGACCCCAACCTCCGGGCCCGTCTCGAGCGCCTTGCATCGAACGCCGGCGACCCCCCCGAGCAAGGACTCGAACGGGTCGCCGCACGCCGGCACCGCCGGCTGCGCCGCCGCCGTGGAGCTGTCGTCACGGCGGCGGCGCTGGCGGTGCTCGTGGGCGCCGTCTCGCTGGTCCTTCGGGGGGGACCCGACCCCAACCAGGTGGCGGTGTCGCCGGCCGGGCGGCCTGCGGGCGTAGCGCCGCAGCCTCCCGACTACGTCGAGGTGCACTGCACCCGGACAGGCATCGTCATCCCCGTTGCCTCGGTGCGCCCCCGGCAGGACGGGATGCACGTGCGGGTGTTCAACGAGCTCCCAACGCCGACAGACGTCTGGGTGGAGGGTGCGGATTGGTCCGGCGACGACCGGTTCGAACCCGGCGGCTTCGGGTCGATGCGGATGCCGGTGCCTCCCGGCCGCCTCCGGATGGGTTGCGGCGTCAGCGGCACGGGCAAGTCGGTCACCGTCGACCTCAACGACGTCCGCGGCTACTACGAGGAGCCGGAGCTGGAATGCCCGGCGGACGACGAGGCGGCCGTGGTGGCGAACCTGCGCGCCGCCAGAGCCCACATGTCACTGAGCGCGGCGGCCAAGTTCGTGCTGGCCGCGAACGGTTACCCGGTGGACAAGCTCAAGTTCGGTCCCGTCCGCGGCTACGTGGGCCAGCGCCTGGGCGATCCGACCGACGACCCCGTGGTCCAGGTCGACCACGATGGCGATGCCGTGGCGTTCGTGCACCTCGGTGAGGCCCAGGGCCAGTCCGAGGGTCCGTGGGACGCGGCGTGGCGCGTCGAGGGATGCCGAAGCTTCCTGGATTCCGCGACCACCACCACGACCGTCGCGGCGCCGGGTTAGCGCACTAGGCGTACAGCGCCTCGATCTGGTCGGCGTACTTGGCCAGGATGCCGCGGCGCTTGAGCTTCGACGTCGGCGTGAGCTCCTCGCTGTCGGGCATCCACTCGTCGGCGAGGACCGCGATCTTGCGCACCCGCTCGGCGGTGCTGAACCGGGTCATCACCTCGTCCACCGCCCGCTGCAACTCGTCGTGAGCGCGGGGATCGGCCGCCAGCCCGGCCAGCGAGTCCGCCTCGATGCCCCGCTCACGGAACCACCCGGGGGCGACCTCGGGATCGAGGACCACGAGCGCCGCCACGAACGGCCGGTTGTCGCCCACGGCGCAGGCCTGCCCGATCGGCACCACGGTCTTGAGGACGGCCTCGAGGTTGCCGGGGCTCACGTTCTTGCCGCCGGCGGTGATGATCAGCTCCTTCTTGCGGTCGACGATGCGGAGGTAGCCGTCGTCGTCGATCTGGCCGATGTCGCCGGAGTGGAACGTGCCGTCGGGCTCCAGAGCGGCCGCGGTCTTGTCGGGATCGTCGAGGTAGCCGACGAAGACGTTGCCGCCCCGGCAGCACACCTCGCCGTCGGGGCCCAGGAACACCTCGACGCCGGGGAACGCCCGACCCACGGTGCCCACGCGCACCTCGTAGGGATCCCAGGTCATGGGGCCCGTGGTCTCGGACAGCCCGTAGATCTCGGACATGGGGACGCCGATGGCGCGGTACCAGCGGATCAGCTCGGGCGGGATCGGCGCCGCGCCGGTGATGGCGAGCTGCACGGCGTCGAGCCCGACGAGCTGGCGGACGTTGCGGAAGGCGAGCTCGTCGAGCGACGCCCACGTCTGCTCGTCCTCCGCGGTGGCGTTGCCGAGGGTGCGTCGTTCGGCGATGGGCTCGGCGGCGGCGACGGCCTGGTCGAAGCGGGCCTTGGCATCGGCGTTGGCGGACAGGGCGGCTTGGACGCCGGCGTGGAGCTTCTCCCACACCCGGGGGACGCCGAACAGCGTCTGCGGGTGGACCTCCCGCAGGTACGAACCGATGAGCGCGGGGTCGGGACACGTCGTGACCTCGAAGCCGGCGATGCCCGCCAGGTAGTGGCCCGACATGCGCTCGGCGATGTGGGCCATGGGGAGGTAGGAGATGGCCCTGAAACCCACCGGGTCGATGCCGAGCAGGTCGAGGTAGGCCTCGGCCGTCCAGACCACGTTGTAGTGGCTGATCATCACGCCTTTGGGCGGCCCGGTGGTGCCCGAGGTGTAGATGACGGTCGCCAGGGAGTCCGGCCGGATCCCGCCCAGTGCGACCCGCAGGTCGATGGGGTCGTGGCCCTCGAGCACGGTGCCGCCGGGGATCAGTCCGCCCCCTTCTCCGGGCGCACCGGTGTCGCCGCCACCCAGGACCACGACGTGCTGGAGCTTGGGCAGCTCGTCTCGCACGACCGCGAACCGCTCGGCGAACCCTAGGTCCTCGACGACTGCCAGCGTCGCGCCGCTGTGGCCGGCGAGATACGCCACCTGCTCGGGGGGTGAGGAGTTGTAGATGGAGATCGGTGTGGCGCCGCAGAACATCGCCGCCAGATCGACCACGTGGAACTCGGGGATGTTGCGCATCATCAGCACGACCCGGTCGCCGGGCCCCACGCCGAGCGCCCCGAGACCAGCGGCGGCGCGGGCAACGCGGTCGGCGACCTCGGCGTAGGTCCACTCGACCCAGCCGTCGCTGTCCCGGTCCTTGGCGCGCAGCGCCACGTTGTCGGGGTGCGCGTCCACAGTGTCGAGCCAGCGGCTGGCGATGGTCTGCCCCTCGACCTTGCGATCGAGCTCGTCCTTGGTTGCCGTCACGCCGGACCCCCTCGTGCGCCGCGGTCGAAGCCAGAGTAGGTCGTGGTTGCGGAACGCGCCGGGCGGCCGGCAGACTTGCTTGACCGAACGGTCAAGGAAGCCGGCCCGACCCCACAACGGCTGCGGGCAGCACGGACCGGCGAGACAAAGGAGCAGGCCATGCCCACCGCTGTCATCGTCGATGCCGTCCGCACCGCAGGAGGCAGGCGCAACGGCAAGCTCTCCGGTTGGCACCCCGTCGACCTGGCCGCCGAGACGCTCACCGCCCTCGTGGAACGCAACCAGATCGATCCGGCCGTCGTCGAGGACGTGATCATGGGCTGCGTCATGCAGGCCGGTGCCCAGTCGGTCAACGTGGCCCGCAACGCGGTGCTGGCCGCCGGCTGGCCGGAGGAGATCCCCGGCACCACCGTCGACCGCCAGTGCGGGTCCTCGCAGCAGGCGGCCCACTTCGCGGCGCAGGCCGTGATCTCGGGCGCCCACGACGTGGTGGTGGCCGGTGGGGTCGAGGTGATGAGCCAGGTGCCCATGGGTGCGTCGGTGGGCGACGGCCGGTTCGGCATGCCGTTCGGTCCCCGGATGAACCAGCGCTACCAGGACGTCGGCGGCCTCGTGCCCCAGGGCATCTCGGCCGAGCTGATCGCCGACAAGTGGGGGCTGTCACGCGAGGACCTCGACGCCTTCGGTGCCGAGAGCCAGCAACGGGCGGCGCGGGCCCGCGACGAGGGCCGGTTCGAGCGCGAGATCATTCCGGTCCGGGCGATCCACCGCGACAAGGAGACCGGCAACATCACCGAGTCCGACGAGCTGGTCACGGCCGACGAGGGCATCCGCCCTGACACCACCGTCGCGACGCTGGCCAACCTCAAGCCGGCGTTCAAGCCCGACGGCAAGGTGACGGCCGGCAACTCCAGCCAGATCACCGACGGCGCATCGGCGGCGCTGATCATGAGCGAGGACAAGGCGGCCGAGCTGGGCCTCACACCCCGGGGCGGCTTCCGCGCCTTCGCCCTGGCCGGGGCGGATCCGGTCATGATGCTCACCGCCCCCATCCCCGCCACGCAGAAGGTGCTCGAGCGGGCGGGCCTCACGCTCGACGACATCGACCTGGTCGAGATCAACGAGGCGTTCGCGTCGGTGGTGCTCGCCTGGCAGCGCGAGACCGGCGCCGACATGAGCAAGGTGAACGTCAACGGCGGCGCCATCGCCCTGGGTCACCCGCTCGGCTGCTCGGGCACCAAGCTGCTGGCCACGTTGCTCAACGAGCTCGAGCGCACCGGCGGTCGCTACGGCCTGGAGACGATGTGCGAGGGTGGCGGCATGGCCAACGCCACCATCATCGAGCGACTGGGCTGAACGTATCGTGTCGGCCGTAGGCCGACGCCATCACGGGGCGGCGGGTGGGGGTCAGGCTGGAGTACTGGAATGGCCGCCCGGGCGGCCATTCCTGGGGGGAGAAAGTCGATGAGGCGGATCGGCGTGTTGTTGGCCGCGCTGTTGATGGCGACGCTCGTGGCGTGCGAGTCGTCGTCCACGGCGTCGGAGGATGCCGCCGAGGCAGCCGTCCTCGACGGCCTGCGCGATGACGCCGCGGAGGCGCCGTGGGACCTGCGGGCCGGGGTCGAGCAGATCACCGTCGCGGGCGCCGAGCCGGGCCAACCGCTCACGCTGTACGGCCGCGGCGGCCGCAAGCTGCTGACCCTGCGGGCCGACGACCAGGGCCAGGCCCACTTCGCCTACCTGCCGGCGGAGCACCGCGAGGTCCAGTCCGGCCCCGATCTCGACTACGCGGCCATGGGGGACCTGGCGGCCGGCGGCGTGGTCGAGCCCGGCCGCTACGTCATCCGCGACGACACCGCCGAGCCGGCGTTGGCCACGGGGATCGTCACCGTCCCCGGCCGCGACGACACCCCCGACCCCTCGCTGTACGACCGCCAGCGGCTCGCCGCCACCCGGCTCGACATCGTCGGCACTGTCCTGCCCGGCTCGTCGCTGGACGGGGGCTTCCAGTACCTCGAGATGCGGGACGGCGTGAAGCTCAGCGCCATGGTGCGGCTGCCCGACCCCGCGCTCTACGGCGATGGTCCCTATCCCACGGTGGTCGAGTACTCCGGCTACTCGCCCTCGAACCCGGCCGCCGAGGAGGCCGGGGCCCGGCTCGCCCGAACGTTCGGCTACGCCACGGTCTCGGTCAACATGCGCGGCACCGGCTGCTCGGGCGGCGTGTTCGACGTGTTCAACCCGGCGCAGATGGCCGACGGCTACGACGTGATCGAGATCGTGGGCCGCCAACCCTGGGTGCTGCACGGCATGGTCGGAATGGTGGGCCTGTCATACTCGGGCATCACGCAGCTGTACACGGCGGCCACCCGGCCGCCGCACCTGGCGGCGGTGACGCCGCAGTCGGTCATCGCCGATCCGTGGCTGCAGGCCTGGCCGGGTGGCATCTTCAACTCCGGCTTCACCCAGCAGTGGATCCAGGAGCGCGACGCGGCCGCCGCCCCCGGGGGGACGAGCTGGGTCACCGAGCGCGTCGAGGCAGGCGACACGACCTGCGCCGAGCACCAGGCGCTGCGGGCCCAGAACCCGGACTTCGAGAGCTTCGTCCGGGCGCTCGACACCTACCCGTTCTCGGCCGAGGCCCGGGACCTGCGGCTGCTGGTGGGCGACATCGAGGCGCCCGTCTTCATCTCGGGGGCGTTCCAGGACGAGCAGACCGGCCCGCAGTTCACGGCCCTGCTCGACGAGTTCGACTCGGCCCCGGCACTGCGGGTCAACCTGTGGAACGGCCGCCACCCCGACGGCTACGGGCCCGCCAACCTGATGCGGTGGTTCGAGTTCCTGGAGCTCTACGTGGCCCGGCGGGTGCCGCGCCTCCACCCAGTGGTGCGGTCGGTGGCGCCGGCGGTGCTGGCGCCCGCGCTCCACTTGCGGGACGTCGAGCTCGAAGCCGACCGGTTCGCCCGGTTCGGCGACGACCACGCCGGCGCGCTCGCCGCCTACGAACAGGAGGACCCGGTGCGGGTGATCTTCGAGAGCGGCCTCGGCGAGAACGAGCTCGGTGAGCCTGGCGGGACGTTCGAGCTGGGGCTTCCTTCGTGGCCTGCACCCGACGCCGAGCGGGTCACGTGGTACCTGGGTGACGACGAACGGCTCACGCCGACCGAGCCGGGCCGCGACGCCGACGAGGCCGCGGACCGGTTCCGGTTCGACCCCGAGGCGGGGGGATCGACGCTGTTCGGGGGCACGGGCGAGTACGCGCTGCTCGACCCGGTGTGGTCCGACGCCGAGTGGACCCGCTTCGGCGCGGGCGAGGAGCTCTCGTACCTCACCGAGCCGCTGGCCGACGACCTGGTGCTGGCCGGCCCCGCCGTCGCCGACCTCTGGGTGGCGGCCGACGTTCCGGCCCGACCCCCACCCGCCGCCCCCAATGGCGTCGATCTGCGATCGACCCGTGCTTCTCTCGATGTGGACGTGCAAGTGTCGCTGTCGGAAGTGCGGCCCGACGGCGTCGAGTACCTGGTGACCACCGGATGGCTGCGGGTCGGCCACCGGGCCGAGGACCGCCGCCGCACCGACGGCCTCGAGGTGGTCCACGAGTTCACCGCCGGCGCCCACGAGCCTCTGGAGCGCGACGATGCGGTCGAGGCCCGCATCGACATCCCGGGATTCGCCCATGCGTTCCGGGCGGGATCCCGGCTGCGCCTGTCCATCGCCACGCCCGGGCGCAACCACGCCACCTGGGAGTTCGAGCCGCCGGACCACGGCGGCGCGGTCCCGACGATCGAGGTGGGCCGCAACCGCGACGAGCCGTCCGCCCTCGTGCTGTCGGTGCTCGAGGGCGTCGAGGTGCCGGACGTCGAGCCGGCCCCGTGCCCGGGGCTGCGCGGCATGGCCTGCCGCCCGTTCGTCGCCACGGAGAACGAGCCGGCCCCCTGAGCCGGTGGGGTGGCGCCCTACGCTGAGCGGGTGCGCAGGCCGAAGATCTCGTGGCCGACCCTGGTCGCCCTCGCGGTGGCCGGCCTGCTCGCGTGGTGGCTGACGAGCGCCAGCCCCCTGGCGGTGGCCGTCGCGGTGCTGACCGGATGGCTGATCCTCAAGCTGGGCTTCGGCATCCTGTCCGGACTGGCCACGCCCCTGCCGCCGCCCCCGCCGCCGGGCGAGCTGCGCAAGGTGCGGCTCACCTACCGCTGCTCGATCTGCGGGACCGAGGTGCGCATGACCAGCGCCAACGACGAGGTCCCCGACCCGCCGCGCCACTGCCAGGAGGACATGGACCTGGTCGCGCCCATCGACGGCTGACGCGTTCTCCACAGGTTGTGGACAACCCTGGGGAGGGTCACATCCGTGTAACTTCGGCTACCTGGTGTTCAGCGGGGTTCACCGGGTTCAGCGGGCTCAGCGGTACTGCGTGGCCACGATGATGCCGCCGCAGATGCCGGCCAGACCGCCGCCCAGGTAGGCGTTGCTGGTTCCGCCGGGGAGCACGTCCAGGTAGTTGAGCAGGATGAGCAGTGCGCCGATCCCGAGCAGCGCGAACATGAGCACCGGCACCCAGGTTGGGCTCACCTTCACCTCGCGGGGGATCGGCGGCGTGTACCGGGTCGACGCGTTGGGTCGGCTCGACGCCGGCGTGGTGCCCTTGGCGGTGACGCGCCCACTCGGAACCCTGCGCTTGGCTGGCTTGGCCATGGGCGGGGAGACTAGCCACACGGGTGCGCCACCGTTCCGTCAGCGCTCACGCGCGATGTGGCGGGTGAGCGCTGACAGAATGACGTGCGCTCATGACTGTGCTTCCTCGGGGGCTGCGCCCCCGCACCCCATCGACGTCCGGCTCCCTGGCGGTCGCACGGCCGTCCAGTCATGAGCGTCGCTCATGACTGTCCTCGCCGCCGTGGACATCGGCACCAACTCCATCCACCTCGTCGTGGCCCGGGTCGACGCCGAGCGCTTCGAGGTCGTGGACCGCGAGCGGGAGATGGTGCGCCTGGGCTCGTCGGCCCGGGACATGAAGCGGCTCACGCCGGCGGCCATGAACCGCGGCATCGATGTGCTCAGCCGCTTCCGCCAGGTGGCGGCCATCCATGGGGCCCGGCTGCGGGCGGTGGCGACCTCGGCGGTGCGGGAGGCCGAGAACCGGCTCACGTTCATCGAGCGGGCCCGCGACGAGGCGGGAGTCGACATCGAGGTCATCTCCGGTTTCGAGGAGGCCCGGCTCATCCACCTGGGCGTCCTCCAGGCGGTCCCCGTCTACGACCGCCAGGTGCTGGTGTGTGACATCGGGGGCGGGTCCACCGAGCTGGTGGTGGGCCGCAAGGGCGAGGTCCTCACCGCCCGCAGCCTCAAGCTCGGCGCCATCCGCCTGACCCGGCGCTACTTCCCCAAGGACAAGCTCAACGGCGACGCGGTCGAGGCCTGCCGGCGCGACATCCGCACGACCCTCGCGCCGGCGATCCGGGAGATCGAGCGCCTGGGCTTCGACGTCGCCGTGGGGTCGTCGGGCACGATCGGCGCCGTCTGCCAGATGGTCGCGGTGCGGACCACGGGTGTCGCGCCCCGCACGCTCAACAACCTGACGGTGCGCCGCGACGAGATCGACGACGTGGTCCGCCGGCTGGTCAAGGCGCCCACCATGAAGGCCCGCACCAGGATCCCTGGCCTCGATCCGCGCCGGGCCGACATCATCCTGGCCGGCGCCCTGATCCTGGAGCAGGTGGCGGCGGAGTGCGGCGTCGAGGAGCTGACGTTCTCGGACTTCGCGCTGCGCGAGGGCGTGCTGCTCGACACCTGGCGCCGGGAGCACGGCGGGTCGCTGCACCACCTGTCCGACCTGCGGCGCCGCAGCGTGCTGCGCCTGGCCGGACAGATGGACGAGGACCTCACCCACTCCGCCCAGGTGGCACGGCTGGCACTCGAGCTGTTCGACGTAACGTGCGGCGTCCAGGGGCTGGGGGACGACAGCCGCGAGTTGCTGGAAGCGGCGGCGTTGCTGGCCAACGTCGGCCTGTTCCTGTCGCACGCCGGCCACCACAAGCACAGCTACTACGTGATCCGCAACAGCGAGCTGCTGAGCGGCTTCACCGACCGGGAGATCGAGCTGATCGCCCAGGTGGCCCGGTACCACCGCAAGTCGCTGCCCCGCCCGAAGCACGCCGAGTTCGCCGCCCTCGACGCCGAGGACCGGCACCGGGTGCGCGTGCTGGCCGGGCTGCTGCGCATCGCCGTCGGGCTCGACCGCAACCACGCAGGGCTTGTCCGCGGCGTGTCATGCCGGCCGGACGACGGCGGGGCCATCGTCATCGAGGTGCGGCCCGCACCCCGCGCCGACGTCTCGCTCGAGCTCCACGCCGCCAACCAGCGCACCGACCTGCTGGCCGAGGCGCTCGGCCGGCCGGTCAAGGTGGTCCTGGCGGAGACTGAGAGCGTCGCGGCGCTGGCGTCCCCGGAGGCCATGGCCGGCGGTTGATATCACGGGCCGGTCCCCCAGGGACCCGGTAACCTGCGGCGCCGTGACCGGCCGGGTCCTCGTCGTCGACAACTACGACAGCTTCGTCTACAACCTCGTCCAGTACCTGGGGGAGCTGGGGGCCGAGCCGTTGGTCCACCGCCACGACGAGCTGACGCTCGACGAGATCGAGGCGCTCGAGCCGGATGCCGTGCTCATCTCGCCAGGGCCGGGGCGGCCGGACGACGCCGGCCTGTCCAACGACGTGATCCGCCGCTTCGCCGGGCGCCGCCCGGTGCTGGGCGTCTGCCTCGGCCACCAATGCCTCGGCCAGGTGTACGGCGGCGAGGTGGTGCGGGCGCCCGAGATCATGCACGGTAAGACGTCGCTCATCCACCACACCGGCGTAGGCGTGTTCGCCGGCCTGTCGTCGCCGTTCGAGGCCACCCGCTACCACAGCCTGGTGGTGGACCGGGATTCGCTGCCGGTCGAGCTCGAGGTCACGGCCTGGACCGAGGACGGCACGGTCATGGGCCTGCGCCACCGGCACCACGCGGTTCCGGTCGAGGGCGTGCAGTTCCACCCCGAGTCGATCCTCACGGCGAGTGGGCACGACCTGCTCCGCAACTTCCTGGCGGCGGTGAGCGCCGGGGTCTGAGCTGCTGAGCCTCCCTTTTGGGGCGGGAGCGGTTTGCCGCGCCCAAAGTTGCAAACGGCAGACTCAACTTTTATCGTGGGCCGCAGTTCAAAGCGACTCTTCAGGAGGCACCCCCATGCCCAAGGCCGTCGGCATCGACCTCGGCACTACCAACTCCGTGGTCGCGGTCCTCGAGGCCGGCGATCCCGTCGTGATCCCCAACGCCGAGGGGTCACGCACCACCCCCTCCGTCGTCGCCTTCTCCAAGGGCGGCGAGGTGCTGATGGGCGAGGTGGCCAAGCGCCAGGCCATCACCAACCCCGACCGCACCATCCGGTCGGTCAAGCGCCACATGGGCACCAACTGGAAGATCGACATCGACGGCAAGGGCTACACGGCCCAGGAGATCTCGGCCCGCACGCTGCAGAAGCTGAAGCGCGACGCCGAGTCCTACCTCGGTGACACTGTGAGTCAGGCCGTCATCACCGTGCCCGCGTACTTCGACGACGCCCAGCGCACGGCCACAAAGGAGGCCGGGCAGATCGCCGGCCTCGAGGTGCTCCGCATCATCAACGAGCCCACCGCCGCCGCCCTCGCCTACGGGCTCGACAAGGAGGGCGCCGAGCAGACCGTGCTCGTGTTCGACCTCGGTGGCGGCACCTTCGACGTGTCGATCCTCGAGATCGGCGACGGCGTCTTCGAGGTCAAGTCCACCCACGGCGACACCCACCTCGGGGGCGACGACTGGGACCAGCGGGTCATCGACTGGCTGGTCGGCCAGTTCAAGGCGGCGCACGGCGTCGACCTGTCCAACGACAACATGGCCCTCCAGCGGCTCAAGGAGGCCGCGGAGAAGGCCAAGATCGAGCTTTCGCAGGTCCAGCAGACGCAGATCAACCTGCCGTTCATCACCGCCACCAGCGAGGGCCCGTTGCACCTCGACGAGAGTCTCAGCCGGGCCAGGTTCCAGGAGCTCACGGCCGACCTGCTCGAGCGATGCCGCGGCCCGTTCGATCAAGCCATCAAGGACGCCGGCCTGACCAAGGACGACATCCACCACGTGATCATGGTCGGCGGCTCCACCCGCATGCCCGCCGTGCACGACCTGGTGGTCGAGCTGACCGGCAAGGAGCCCCACAAGGGCGTCAACCCCGACGAGGTCGTGGCCGTGGGCGCCGCCATCCAGGCCGGCGTGCTCAAGGGCGAGGTCAAGGACGTGCTGCTCCTCGACGTCACGCCACTGTCGCTCGGAATCGAGACCAAGGGCGGCGTGATGACCAAGCTCATCGAGCGCAACACCACCATCCCCACCCGCCGCACCGAGGTGTTCACCACCGCCGAGGACATGCAGCCGTCGGTGGAGATCCACGTGCTGCAGGGCGAGCGTGAGATGGCGCAGTTCAACAAGACGCTCGGCAAGTTCCAGCTCGTCGACCTGCCCCCGGCGCCCCGCGGCGTGCCGCAGATCGAGGTCACCTTCGACATCGACGCCAACGGCATCGTGCACGTGGCCGCCAAGGACCGGGCGACGGGCAAGGAGCAGTCGATGACCATCACCGGGCAGTCCTCGCTCGCCAAGGACGACATCGAGCGCATGGTCAAGGACGCCGAGGCCCACGCCGAGGAGGACCGCCGGCGCCGCGAGGAGGCCGAGGTCCGCAACCAGGCCGACACGCTCGTCTACCAGACCGAGAAGCTGCTCAAGGAGCAGGGCGACAAGATCTCGGGCGACGAGAAGTCGGCGGTCGAGGCCAAGCTCGGCGACCTCAAGACGGCCCTCGGCGGCAGCGACACCGAGGCCATCCGCAACGCAACCGACGCCCTGATGGCGGCCAGCCAGAGCTTCACGCAGAAGCTCTACGAGGCGGCGGCGCAGGAGGGTGCGGCCACCGGCGCCACGTCTTCGGGCGCCACCGACGGCCAGCCGTCCGACGACGACGTGGTCGACGCCGAGATCGTCGACGACGAGGAGGGCAGCTCTTCGTGACCGACCGGCCCACGCCCGACGAGGAGGAGCAAGCGCTCGACGAGCCCGCGGCGGCGGAGACCGACGCCGCGGAGACCGAGGCCAAGGCGACCTCGTCCGATTCCGGTGACGCCAACCGTCGGGAATCGACGGATGGCGTCACCGAAACGGCTACGGAATCGCCCGCGGCCGCGGCCGGGTCGGCCAGGGACGGGTCGGCCGGGGACGAGTCGGCCGGGGACGAGTCGGCCGGCGGGGATGGCGATGTCGAGGTGACCGACGAGCTGCAGGCTGCGGCCGACGCTCTGGAGGTCGACCTCGAGCTGCTGCTGTCCGAGCGGGCGCAGTACCTCGACGCGTACCGACGCGCCCAGGCCGACTTCGAGAACTACCGCAAGCAGGCCCAGAAGCGGCAGGACGAGGCCGTGGTGCGGGCGCTCGGCAGCTTCGTCGAGAAGCTGCTGCCTGTCCTCGATGCCTGCGACGCCGCGCTGGCCCACGGCGCCAGCGAGGTGGAGCCGGTGCTCGCCGCGCTGTACGGCGCGCTGGGCAAGGAGGGCCTCGAGCGCATCGACCCCAAGGGCGCGCCCTTCGACCCGGCCGAGGCCGAGGCCGTCGTGCACGAGCCCGGCGAGGGTGGCGAACAGATCGTGTCCGAGGTCCTACGGGCCGGCTACCGCTGGCGCGGCCGCGTCCTTCGCCCGGCCATGGTCAAGGTCACGGACTGAGCACCAGGGGCGGACCTAGCGATGGCACCGCAGCGTGAGTGGTTCGAGAAGGACTACTACCGGGTCCTCGGGGTGAGCGACACCGCTTCCCAGAAGGACATCCGGAGCGCGTACCGCAAGCTGTCGCGCCAGTACCACCCCGACGCCAACCCCGGCGACACGGCGGCCGAGGAGCGCTTCAAGGAGGTGTCCGCCGCCTACGACGTGGTGGGCGACCCGGAGAAGCGCAAGGAGTACGACGAGGTCCGCAGGCTCGGGCCCATGGGCGGCATGTTCGGCGGCCCGGGCGCCGGGGATGCCGGCACGGGTGGGTTCCGGTTCGAGGACGTGGGCGACCTGGGCGACGTGCTGGGTGGCCTGTTCGGGCGCGCCCGGCGGCGCGGCGGCGCGGGCGCGGGTGGCGTCCGGGGCACGGGCCCCCATCGGGGCCAGGACCTCGAGGCCGAGCTGCACCTGTCGTTCGAGGACGCCGTGCACGGGCTCACGACGACCGTCCACCTGACAAGCGACGCGGCCTGTTCCACGTGCCATGGCACCGGCGCCCGGCCGGGGACCACGCCGCGCACCTGCCCGATCTGCAACGGCCGCGGCGTGGTCGACGACAATCAGGGCTTCTTCAGCTTCTCGTCGCCCTGCCCGGAGTGCGCGGGCCGCGGCTACACCGTGGACGAGCCCTGCCCCACCTGTCGGGGATCCGGCGTCGAGCGCCGGCCCCGCGAGGTAAAGGTGCGGATCCCGGCCGGCGTCGACGACGGCCAGCGCATCCGGCTCCGGGGCCGTGGCGGCCCCGGCCGCAACGGCGGTCCCGCCGGCGACCTGTACGTGACCGTGCGGGTGGCGTCGCATCCGCTGTTCGGCCGCCGCGGCAACGACCTCACCATCACGGTGCCGATCACGTTCCCCGAGGCGGCGCTCGGTGCGACCGTGGCGGTGCCCACGCTCGACGGTGCCCCGGTCAGGGTGCGCATCCCCGGCGGCACGCGGTCGGGACGGACGTTCCGCGTCCGGGGCAAGGGCGTGCCGGGGCGCCGCCGGACCGGCGACCTGCTGGTGACCGTCGAGGTGGCGGTGCCGCAGAAGCTCAGCGCCGAGGAGCGCCGGGTGGTCGAGGCGCTGGCCGCGGTGACCGACGGCAGCTCACCCCGGGCGCACCTCGGGGTGGAGGAGGCCACACAATGAGCATGCGATCACCCATACCCGATCCACGTGAGCGCACCCGGGCGGTGTACGTGATCTCGGTGGCGGCCGAGCTGGCCGGCGTCCACCCGCAGACCCTGCGCATCTACGAGCGCAAGGGCCTCGTCGATCCCGCCCGCACCATCGGGGGGAGCCGGCGCTACAGCGACGCCGACATCGAGCTGCTGCGGCGCATCCAGGAGCTCACCAACGAGGGGCTCAACCTGGCCGGCGTCCAGCGGGTCCTGGACCTCGAGGCCGAGGTGGCTCGCCTGCGGGCCGAGCTCGCCAAGGTCCGCCAGCAGGCGGCCGAGGCCGTCGCCGACGCGCACCGGCAGCACCGCCGCGAGCTGGTGCCGCTGCGCCAGGCCGTGTCGGTGTTCGACGCCCGCCGCAAGGGCTGATCCGCCGCCCGCTCGACCAAACCTGAGTGTAGGAGTATCAAGTTTCCTGAGCGAACACTAGACTGAGGCTCATGGCGCTCGATCCCAACCGCTGGACGCTCAAGGTCCAAGAGGCCTTCAGCGCGGCCGTCGACGCGGCGAAGCAGGCCTCCAACCCCGAGGTCACGCCCGACCACCTGCTCGCGGCCCTGTTGGGCCAGGGCGAGGGCATCGTCCTGCCCATGCTGCAGCGCGTGGGCAAGGAGCCGCTGCCGCTGCGCAACCAGGTCAACGAGGCGCTCGCCAAGCTCCCCAAGGCCTACGGCAGCGAGGCACGCCTGTCCCGCGAGCTGCAGCAGGTCATCGACGCCGCCGACACGGCCCGCGCCGAGCTCACCGACGAGTACCTGTCCACCGAGCACTTGCTGCTGGCGCTCGCCGACCGGCTCGGGGTCACCCGCGAGCAGGTGCTGGCCGCCATGCAGGACGTGCGGGGCAGTCACCGCGTCACCTCCCAGAACCCCGAGGACCAGTTCCAGGCGCTGGAGCGCTACGGCCGCGACCTGACTGACGTCGCCCGCCAGGGCAAGCTCGACCCGGTCATCGGGCGCGACGACGAGATCCGCCGCGTCATCCAGGTGCTGTCGCGCCGCACCAAGAACAATCCGGTGCTCATCGGCGAGCCCGGCGTCGGCAAGACCGCCATCGTCGAGGGCCTGGCGGCCCGGATCGTCGAGGGCGACGTGCCCGAGACGCTCAAGAACAAGCGCATCATCGCCCTCGACCTCGGCTCGATGGTCGCCGGCTCCAAGTACCGCGGCGAGTTCGAGGAGCGGCTCAAGGCCGTCCTCAAGGAGATCACCGACGCGGAGGGCGAGATCGTCACCTTCATCGACGAGCTGCACACCGTGGTGGGCGCCGGCGCCGCCGAGGGCGCGATGGACGCCGGCAACATGCTCAAGCCACTGCTCGCCCGGGGCCAGCTGCGCATGATCGGCGCCACCACGCTCGACGAGTACCGCAAGCACATCGAGAAGGACCCGGCGCTCGAACGCCGCTTCCAGCAGGTGTACGTGGGCGAGCCGTCGACGCCTGACGCCATCGCCATCCTGCGCGGCCTGAAGGAGCGTTACGAGGTGCACCACGGTGTCCGCATCCAGGACGCCGCCCTGGTCGCCGCGTCGGTGCTGTCCGACCGCTACCTCACCGGCCGGTTCCTTCCCGACAAGGCCATCGACCTGATCGACGAGGCCGGGTCGCGGCTGCGCATCGAGATCGACTCGGTGCCCACCGAGGTCGACGTGGTCGAGCGGCGCATCCGCCAGCTCGAGATCGAGCGGGTGGCACTGGCCAAGGAGACCGACGCGGCCAGCGAGGAGCGCCTGGCCAAGCTCGACGAAGAGCTAGCCAAC
>DASQUK010000132.1:0-16675 GCA_035641315.1 Acidimicrobiales bacterium
GGTCTCGGTGGACGTGAAGTACTCGGTGATGCGGCTGACCACTTGGGCCAGCACGAGGCCGATCACCACGGCGCCGAACATGCGCAGTCCGACGTTGTCGATCACCCCCCCATCGGGATCGCCGATGTAGATCAGCGCCACGGCCAGGGTGCCGAGCACCGTGAGGATGCCGGCGGTGAGGAAGCCCCGGTTGATGGGCGCCATGGCGGTCTTGTCGTTGCGGCGGGCCCGCACGGCGAACACGCCGACGATCGACGCGAGCACGCCGAGGGCCCGGGCGGCCAGGGGGAACAGGGCCCCGGCGGCCCACAGGCCGGGATCGTCGGGGAAGATGCGCTGGAACGCCGGTACGCCCAGGATGATCGACGCCACGAGGGTGACCTCGTACGACTCGAACAGGTCGGACGCCATGCCGGCGCAGTCACCGACGTTGTCGCCCACGTTGTCGGCGATCGTGGCGGGGTTGCGGGGGTCGTCCTCGGGGATGCCGGCCTCGACCTTGCCCACCAGGTCGGCACCGACGTCGGCCGCCTTGGTGAAGATGCCGCCGCCGACCCGCAGGAACAGGGCCAGCAGGGAACCACCGAACCCGAAGCCGATCAGGATCGCCGAGCTCGTGTTCTGGAACACCATCATGATGAGCGTGGCGCCGATGAGGCCCAGGCCCACGCAGAACATGCCGCACACGCCACCGGTGCGGAACGCCACGTGCAGGGCAGGCGGCATCTGGCCGGTCCGGGCGGCGGCGGCGGTGCGGACGTTGCCCCGGACCGCGAGGCTCATGCCGATGAACCCGGTGAGCCCGGACATGACGCCACCGGCGATGAACGCCAGCGTGCGCCACGTGCCCGACTCGGCGAACGACAGCGCCTCGACGCCGCTCGGCTTCTCGACCGCCACCGATGTGAGGAAGACCACCACCGCGAGCGGCACGACGATGAAGCCGATCGTGCGGAACTGGCGCCTCAGGTAGGCGAGCGCTCCCTCCTGGATCGCCTTGGCGATCTCGATCATCCGGGGCGTCCCCTGGTCGGCCGCCAGCACGCCGCGCATGAGCACGAAGCCCATGCCGAGCGCCAGCAGCGCCGTCAGCGCCGAGCCGATCAGGACGAACCACTCGCCCCCCCGCAGGGTGAACTCCTGGTAGCCGCCTTCAGCGGCGAGTAGCGACACCATCGTCGTGTTGTCTCCCCTAGATTTGCTAGCTGTCCGCCGGTTGCGTGCCCGCTGGTCGTGCGTCTGCTCGTCGTGCCCCGTTGACCCGCCGGCCCTCGCCGGATGCGATCCTCCGGGTGACGTACACCTGGCGGGCCACCCGCTCGCCGATGGTCCGGGTCTGCCCGTCGACCTCGACCACGAGCGGTCCGTCGAACGGGTGCTTCTCGATGACCGCGACCTGCACGCCCGGCACCACGCCGAGCGTCCCGAGGAACGACAGGATCTCGGCGTCGGTCGATCCCGACACCGCCACCTCGGCCACGTCGCCGGGCTCGAGGTCGTAGAGCTCGGGGGTGGCGGGCATCTCGTCGGCCTCGGGCCGGGGGATCGGGAACCCGTGCGGGCAGGTCTCCGGCCGGTGCAACGCCACGTACAGCCGGTCGATCACCTCGGCGGGCAGGTCGTGCTCGAACGCCACCGCCAAGGCGTCGGCCTCGTTCCACGCATAGCCCAGCATGTCGGCCAGGAAGCGCTCGACGATGCGGTGGACGCGGATGGCGGCCACCGCGGCCCGGCGACCCTCGGCGGTGAACCGCACGCCCTGGTAGGGGCGGTGATCGACGAGACCCCGGTCGGCGAGCCGCTTGACCAGCGTCGTGACGGTGCCCGGCGACAACCCCAACCGCTCGGCGAGGGTGCCCGTGTGCGCTTCGGACCCGTCGCGGGTGAAGCGGTAGATCGCCTTGAGCGCCTCGCGCTCCGAGCGGGTGAAGTCGTTCTGCATAAAAGGATTTGGCACCGTCAAAACTCAGGCTTCGAGCATTGCGATCCGCTTGCCTACCACGTCGCGAGACGCGCGCCCAAACCCGGCGGTCCTCGCCGACTAGGCCAGCCAGCGGCTCAGGGAGTCGACCACGCAGGCGGGTTCGTCGCCGCCCTCCATCTCGACGGTTATGCGCATGGTCGTCTGCACGCCGCCGGGGATGTCGTCGCAGACCACCAACTCGGCACGGCCCCGCACCCGGGTGCCGGCAACCACCGGACTACCCAGGCGGACAGTGCCGGTGCCGTAGTTGACGCCGAGCGATGCGCCCCGCACCTCCACGATCTGGGGCAGGAACAGGTTCGTGAGGGCCAGCGGCAGATAGCTGTGGTCGGCGTCGCCGGTGGCTTCGGCGAAGCGGTCCAGGCGGTCCTGCGTGATCTCCAGCCAGTCGCTGGTGCCGAGTGGGCGGCCCACCGCGGCCCGGACCTCGTCGAGCGAGGCGAACACCGTCTCCGCCGTGGGCGTCGCGGGTGTCGGGGGCGTCGTCATGGGTGCTGCGAGCTGACGCTCACAACCTCGCCGGTCATGTAGCTGGAGTAGTCGCTGGCCAGGAAGGCGATGACGGTGGCCACCTCCCACGGCGCGGCGGCGCGGCCGAATGCCTCGCGCCCCGCCAGCTCGTCGAGCAGCTCGTCGCTGGTCACCTTGGCCAGGAACGGGTGCATGGCCAGGCTTGGTGCCACGGCGTTGACCCGCACGCCGAACGGCGCCGCCTCGAGCGCGGCGCTGCGGGTGACGGCCATGACACCCGCCTTGGCCGCGGCGTAGTGAGCCTGGCCGGCCTGGGCGCGCCAGCCGAGCACCGAGGCGTTGTTGACGATCACGCCCGAGCGCTGGCGGCACAGGATGCGAAGCGCGGCCCGGGTGCAACGGAACGTGCCGGTGAGGGTCACGTCGACGACCCGTTGCCATTCGTCGTCGGTCATGTCCACGAGGTTGGCGGTGCCTCCCAGCCCGGCGTTGTTCACCACGACGTCGAGGCGGCCGTGCCGCTCGGCCGCGGCGGCGAACAACTCCTGGACCTGCGCCTCGTCGGTGACGTCGCACGGCACGGCCAGCGGTGTCTCGCCCTCGGGGCCGGTGGCGGCCTGCAGTTCGGCGAGCTCGGCCGCGGTCTGGCCCAGCCGGCGCTCGTGGGTGTCGCTGATCACCACGGTGGCCCCCTCCAGCAGCAGCCGGCGGGCGGTCGCGGACCCGATCCCGGTGCCGGCCGCTGCGGTGACGAGCGCGACCTTCCCGGCGAGCAGGTCGTGTCCGGCCGGCTCGACCGGCGGACCGGGCGGGCCCGGGCGCTCACCGGTCATCCGACACCCCCGGAACGCGGTGGACCCGAGGCAATAGGGTTCAGCGGATCGAGGGCGAGGTCATGGGTTGCACATCTGAAACCCATGACCTCCGGCTGGGCTTGGTGAAACCTATTGCCTCGGGTCACCGGGATCCTTGGGGAGGCCGAGAGCACGCTCGCCGATGATGTTGCGCTGGATCTGGTTGGACCCGGCGTAGATCGTGTCGGCCCGGCTGAACAGGAACAGCCGCTGGAGGCGCTCTGCGTCGCCCGCCACCGTGGCCTGGGCGCCGAGCACGTCCATGGCCAGCTCGCCCAGCCCGCGGTGGAACGTAGCCCAGTAGAGCTTGCCGATCAGCGCCTCCCGCCGGAGGGCACCGGCCTCCGAGTCCGGACCCGACAGCGTGCGCAGGGCGTTGAGCCGCATGATCTCCAGGCCGATGTGGGCGCGGGCCAGCCGCTGGCGCACGACCGGATCCTCGGCGGCGCCGTTGCGGCGGGCCGCGGCGACGATGGCGTCGAGCTCGTTGCGGAAGTTGAGCTGCTGGCCGAGCGTCGAGGCGCCCCGCTCGAACGCCAGAGTGCCCATCGCCACCTTCCACCCGTCGCCCACGTCGCCCACCACGTTGCCGGCGGCGGTGCGGGCGCCGTCGAAGAACACCTCGTTGAACTCGCTGTCGCCGGTGAGCTGCACGATGGGCCGGATCTCGATGCCGTCCTGCCGCATGGGCACCAGCAGGTAGGAGATCCCCTTGTGCTTCGCCCCTGCGCCCACGTCGGCCGCCGGCGCCGGCGCCGTGCGGGCCAGCACAAAGCACCAGTCGGCCCAGTGGGCGAGCGACGTCCACACCTTCTGCCCGTGGACCACCCACTCGTCGCCGTCGAGCTCGGCCCGGGTGGACAGGTTGGCGAGATCGCTGCCGGCGTCGGGCTCGGAGTAGCCCTGGCACCACAGCTCGGTCCCGGCGACGATCGGAGGCAGGAACCGCCGCTGCTGCTCGGGCGTGCCGAACGCGATCAGCGTCGGCCCCAGCAACCCCTCGCCGATGTGCCCCAGCCGCCCGGGGCCCCGGGCCCGGGCGTACTCCTCGTGGTAGATGACCTGCCTGCGCAGCGACAGTCTCCGCCCGCCGTGCTCCTTGGGCCAGCCGACGCAGGTCCAGCCGTGGGCGCCGAGATGCCGCTCCCACGCCAGCCGCTCGTCGAACAGAGCGTGCTCATCGCCCGGACCGCCCCGGCCCCGCACCCCGGCGAAGTCCCCGCCGAGGCCGTCCTCCAGGAACGAGCGCACCTCGTCGCGGAACGACCGATCGTCGGCGCTCTCCGGCAGATCCACGCCAGGACAGTACGGGTCGGTCGCAGACAGACGCCACGAAGGGCCGGCGGGCGGAGGTCGGGCTGGACTGACGGGCCGTCAGGCCTCGGATGGCGGACCGGCGGCGGTCAGGGCCGCCACCGGTGCCTCCACCCCGGCGGGCGCGGCCGACGGTTCGGCCGCCTCCCGCCCGGCGGTTCGGCGCAGCCGCAGGAACGCCAGCACGGCGACGGCGTAGACCACCAGCGCGCCCAACTGCACGGCCCGGAAGCCGAAGGTCATCGACAGGATCGTCGTCAGCACCGAGCCGATGACCGAGAAGAACCCGTTCACCGCCCAGCTCCAGGCGGTGTACTCCTCGCCGTGGTCGGTGAGGCGGGACACCAGCGCCAACCCGAGCGGCATGAACATGCCGAGGCACACGCCGAGCGGCGCCAGCAAGGCTACGGCGACCAGCACCCGGACACCGAGCGACGACGACAGCAGCGACTCCGTGAGCGGGTCGAGCCCGAACCGGTAGAAGATGGTGAGCGCGGCCAGGACCGCGAGCACCGCGGGCAAGAGCGGGCGCCCCGTGCCGGCCAGGCGCTTGCTGGCCAGCGCGCCAATGCCGGTGAACACCAGGATCGACGCCAGCGTGACGGTGAGCGAGTAGGTGGGGTAGCCGAGGAACAGCACCAACCGTTGGATCATCGTGATCTCGAAGAGCATGAACCCGAGGCCCAGCGCCGCGAAGTAGACGCCCGAGATCCCCTTCGACGGCAACGCCGCCCACGTCTTGCGCACGGTCACGAACGGCAGCAGCAGGAACACCGCCGCGTAGACCAGCGCCATGAGCAGCAGCAGGAGCAGGACTCGCTCGCCGACCATGTCGCTCTCGGTGTCGCGGACGTCGATCGATGTGGTGATGTCGCGCAACACGTCGGGGAAGTCGGAGAAGTGCCAGAAGAACGGCGCGTCGTCGGTGACGGCGTCGATCTCGCGGTTGTGGCCCGCCACCAGCGCGTCGACCTCCGTGTCGCTGCCGCCGGCGAGCCGGTTGACGAGGTGGTCGCCCAGACCGGCGAGGCCGGCACCATCGCCCGGGGCGTAGATGGGCACATGGTCGGTCGCCTGGGCCACCGTGCCGCCGAAGGCTTCGACCTCCGCGCGGGTGAACGGCGTGCGCTTGACGAGGATCGTCGACAGGTCGCCCAGGTCATCGGTGAGATGGGCGGCCACCATGATGTGGTCGTCGGGGGACTGCACCCCCAGCCGCTGCAACGCCTCGCGGGCCGTCACCACGTAGCGGCTGGTGCGATTGGCGCGGCCCTCGAAGTCCAGCTCGCCGAACTGGACGGCCATGATGCCGCCGTCGCTCAGGTGCTCGAGGGTCTCCTCGATCATCTCGGCCGTGTAGAGGTAGCTCTCCGACAGCACGAACGCACCGGACGAGGCGGCGTTGGTGGCGGCGTAGCTGTCGGGCGCCACGAACCACACTAGGTCGTACGCACGGTCGCTGCGGGCGAGGTACGACCGGCCGTCGCCTTGGTGGAGGTGGACCTCCGGCCGCTCGGGAAGGTGCCCCGTGTAGTCGGCGAAGCGGTCGGTCAGCAGTGACACGGTGAGGGGATTGAGCTCGACCGCCTCGATGTCGGGGCGTCGAAGTACAGCGAGGCGAGGATCTCCTGGCCGCCGGCCGAACCGATGATCAGCTCGCGTTCGGGGGGTTCCCCCAGGACCCCGAAGGGGATCGCTCGGGGGTCGGTGTCGAAGCGCCCAAGCGTGTCGGTGTTGCCGTCGAATCTCCAGATGCCGGACCCGTGCGTACCGTCGTGCAAGGGGAACCGGGTGTCGTCGGGGCCGGGCAGCCTGACCACGTCGACCCGGAAGACGGGCCCCCAGTCCGAGAAGAGGATGCCGGGGCCGTCCGCCGGCAGCTTGTTCTCCTCGGTGATCACGTCCGGCAGCTCGTCGCGGGCTACGACGGCGACGACCAGGGTCGCCGCCAGTACCGCCGAGCCAGCAGCGAACAACGGCCGGCGTGGCACCGTCAGCAATCCCACCAGCGCGAAGACGAGTGCCGCGCACATCACCACGGCGGGTGCGCCGAGCCGGGTGATGAGCGGGATCGCGAGCATGCAGCCCAACCCCGCACCCACGAGGTCGGCGAAGTAGAGGCGTCCCACCCGGTCGCCGGCCCGCCCGAGCATCGTGGCCACGATCATGCCGAGGGCGACGAACGAGGCGAACAGGACGAAGCAGATCAGGGCCAGCCTTCCCAGGCTGGCGAACGAGGAGCCCGATCCGTAGTCCCAGATGGCCAACGTGTCGATCCGGAGCCGGGCGACCACCAGGTAGCCGAGCGGGATGCTGACCGCCGCCACCAGTGAGCACAGCGCGATCACCCGCTCGGTGGTGGCGCGCCGGATCGGCGCCCACATGGCCACGGCGATGGCACCGGAGCCGATGCCGAGCAGGCTGAGGCCGATGACCAGGTACGTGTAGTAGTAGAGGAGCTTGAACGAGACGATGCGGGTGTAGCCGACCTCGAGCAGCAGCCCGGCCAGGCTCACCAGTGCGATGGCGAGCCACCTGGGCAGCTTGTTTTGGTCGGTCGTGTTGGCAGCCATGACACGGTCCCCAGCGTCCGTGGAAGGTCTCCTCGGGCGGGCCGACAGCATCGGGCGATCCGCCGACACGGAAAGCGTTCGGCACCGTTCGCCTCGTCGCCAACGGTCCCCCCAGGGCCCGAGCGGCCCGGCGCGAAGCGCCAAGAGCGGAGAACACACGCCGAAGCCCGAGCGGCTCGGCCGCGAAGCGCCAAGAGCGGAGAGCACACGCCGAAGGACCAGCGGCCCGCAGCGAAGCTGCAAGAGCGGAAGCACGCGTTGGAGGGGCGGCGCCGTAGGCGTCGGCTCGTAGCCTCCAAGGCATGCGCATGGGTGGCCGAGTCGGTGGTGGAGGGGGCGGCGGCCACCCGATGCTCGGCGCCGACCCCAGCGCGCTCGCCGGCGCCAGCGTCGACCGGTCCCTGGTGTGGCGGGTGTGGCGCTTCGCCCGGCCCTACCGGTGGATGCTCCTCGGCTACCTCGGGATCATCGTCGTCACCGCGCTGGTCCAGCTGGTGCCGCCGCTGCTGTTCCGCAGCATCATCGACAGCGCCATCCCCGACGGCGACCGCGGCTACCTCAATCTCCTGGCCGGCTTGGCGGTGCTGGCGGCCCTCGGCGGCGCGGTCCTGGCGGTGGCCGACCGCTACGTCTCGGCGCGCGTCGGCGAGGGCGTCATCTATGACCTGCGGGTGGCGCTGTTCGCCCACGTGCAGCGCATGCCGGTCGCGTTCTTCACCCGCACCCAGACGGGGGCGCTGACCAACCGGCTGAACACCGACGTCATCGGCGCCCAGCGGGCGCTCACCGGCACCATCGGCTCGGTCGTCTCAAACGTCATCACGCTGCTCACCACCCTCGTCGCCATGTGCCTGCTCGAGTGGCGGCTGACGTTGCTGTCGCTGGTGGTGCTGCCGCTGTTCATCCTCCCGGCCAAGCAGGTGGGCCGCCGGCTGCAGGCCGTCACCCGCCAGCAGATGGACCTCAACGCGTCGATGAACACCACGATGACCGAGCGCTTCAACGTCGCCGGCGCCTTGCTCGTCAAGCTGTTCGGACGCAGCGAGGCCGAGCAGCGCAGCTTCGCGGCGCGGGCCGACGGCGTCCGGGTCGCGGGCGTCAAGGCGGCGTTGCTGGGTCGTACGTTCTTCATCGCCTTGGGCCTGGTGGGCGCCATCGGGACCGCCGCCATCTACTGGGTCGGGGGCCTGCAGGTGGTCTCCGGGGACCTGTCCATCGGCACGCTGGTGGCGATGGCCGCCTACGTGGGGCGGCTGTACGGGCCGCTGACGGCGCTGAGCAACGCCCCCGTGGACCTGATGAGCGCGTTCGTCTCGTTCGACCGGGTGTTCGAGGTGCTCGACGCGCCGGTGCCGCTCACCGACCGGCCGGGCGCCGTCGACCTGGTCGACGTGCGGGGCGAGATCGAGATCGACGACGTGTGGTTCGCCTATCCCACCGAGACCATCGTCCCCACCCTCGAGCTCGACCCCAGCGTGGCCGTTCCCTCGGGCGACGGGTCCCGCCCGAGCGGCGATGGCAGCGGGGGACCTGTCCCGGTGCGCAACGTGCTGCGCGGCGTGTCGGCCGAGGTCGAGCCGGGCGAGCTGGTAGCGCTGGTGGGGCCATCGGGCTCGGGCAAGACGACGCTGTCGATGCTGATCGCCCGCATCTACGACGTGACCGACGGGGCGGTGCGCATCGACGGACGCGACGTGCGGGACCTGACGCTGGCGTCGCTCCACGCCGCCATCGGCGTGGTGACGCAGGACCCCCACATGTTCCACGACAGCGTCGGAAACAACCTGCGCTACGCCCGGCCCGAGGCGACGGCCGACGAGGTGGAGGCCGCCTGCCGGGCGGCGCAGATCCACGACGTCATCGTCCGCATGCCCGACGGCTACGACACGGTGGTCGGCGAGCGTGGCTACCGCCTGTCGGGCGGCGAGAAGCAGCGGCTGGCCATCGCCCGCATGCTGCTGAAGGACCCGGCGATCGTGATCCTCGACGAGGCCACCAGCAGCCTCGACACCGAGAACGAGGCGCTGGTGCAGGAGGCGCTGGGCCAAGCGCTGGCCGGCCGAACCAGCTTCGTGATCGCCCACCGGCTGTCCACGATCATCGCCGCCGACCAGATCCTGGTGCTCGACGAGGGCCGCATCGTCGAGCGGGGCCGCCACCCGGAGCTCGTGGCCAAGGGCGGGCTCTATGCGGAGCTGTACCGCACGCTGGTGCGGGACGACGTCACCGCCGCCGACCAGAGCACCGCGCTCGGCCTGGCGTGAGCCGCGCAACCTGTCACGCCATGTAGTCCAGGAGCACCGCCATCAGGAAGCCGCCGGTCGTGACCAGGCCGCTGACGGGACCGCCCTCCTGGGCGGCCTCCGGGGCCATGGTCGAGGCGAGCATTGTGAAGATGGCGCCGGCGGCGAAGGCAGACAGGAACGCGATGGTCTCGACGCTGGCGCCGTCCAGCAGCCCGTAGCCCGCCATCGCCGCCAGCGTCGAGGCCGCCACCACGACGCCCCACATCCGCATGATGCTGCCGGCCGACCGTCCCTGCTTGGCCAGCCCCGCTGACGCCGACAGCGCCTCGGGCACGTTCGACATGAACACCGCCGCCACGAACACGCCCCCGACGTGCCCGCCCCCGATCAACGAGATGCCGATCGCCGCCGACTCGGGGATCCCGTCGAGCACGGCACCGACCACGATGGCGCCGGGATCGCCAGCCTCCCTGCGAGCCGATTCGTCGGACCGCTTGCGGTTGGCCGCACCCCGCCGGGACACGATGAGGTCGCCGACGAAGTACGTGACGGCGCCGACCGCGACACCGATCGTCGTCGGCCGCCCGCCGCCGTTCTCGAGAGCGTCCTCCACGAGGTCGAAGGCCACCGAGCTGAACAGCACGCCGGTCCCGAAGGCCATGACGAGGCCGATGGTGCGGGTCGACCAGGGACGCCACAGCGCCAGCGCCGCGCCGAGCAGCAGCGACCCGGCCGCGACGAACCCCCAGAAGGTGGCCTCGAGCACGCCCGGGGGTTTACCTGAGATGTGGCCGTGTTACGCGGACGTCCCGTTGCGCAGGAAGGCGATGTCGTCCTTGCGCCCCTCGTCGGCCGTCTCGCACACCACCGGAGCGCCCGCGGCCTCCACCACCGCGAGCAGCAGCTCGGGGTCGATCGTGCCGGTGCCGATGTTGGCGTGGCGGTCGGCGCCCGAGCCGGCGGCATCCTTCGAGTCGTTGCAGTGGACCAGGTCGATGCGGCCGGTGATCGCCTTGATGCGGTCGACGGCCTCGACCAGCGCCTCGCCGGCGGCCCAGGCGTGGCAGGTATCCAGGCAGAAGCCGATGCCCATGTCGCCGATCGCTTCCCACAGGCCGGCGATCGTGTCGAAGTGGCGCGCCATGGCGTGGTCGCCGCCGGCGGTGTTCTCGAGGTACACGGGCAACTCGGACTCGAGCTGCTCGAGGCCCTTGCGCCAACGGAGGAAGCCGGCGCCGGGCTCGTCGTCCTGGGTGACGTGGCCGCCGTGGACGATCACGGCCCGGGCGCCGATCTCGGCGGCGGCATCGCAGGTGTTCTGCAGGATCTTGCGGGACGGGATGCGGATGCGGTTGTTGGGCGACGCCAGGTTCACCAGGTAAGGCGCGTGCACGTAGATCGGCAGCGGCGACGCCCGCAGCTCCTCGATGTCGTCCCGGGGCGGGGGCTTCTTCCAGCTCTGGGGATCGCCGAGGAAGATCTGCACCAGGTCGGCGTCCTCGGCGGCGGCGATGCCGAGCGGGTCGGCCTGGTTGACGTGGGATCCGATGAGCACGCCCCCAGGTTAGGAGCCCGGCGAGCCCAAGCGCTCCGCGGCGGCCGCCCGGTAGCGGCTGGTGCTGTGCTCCGGATCGGTGTCGAAGCGGGGGATCACGTGGTCACCGAACAGCCGGACGCTCTCCCGCGCCGCCTCCCACGGCATGTCGAGGGGGAGGCCGAACACGAGCTGGTCGATGCCAGCGTCGACGGCGGCCTTCACCTGGGCGGCGCACTCGTCGGGGTCGCCGCAGATGAGGTAGCCGCTCTCGATCCGCCAGTCGATGTCATCGAGCGTGGGCTCGGGGAAGGGCTCGGGCCACGCCACGGCGCCCTCGGGCATGGGGATCGTGTCGTGGTAGTGGAAGACGAGGCTCTGCAGGTAGCTCACGCCCATGTCGCAGGCCACCTCGCGGGCGCGCCGACCGTCCTCCATGCAGACGAGTCCGCTGGTGATCATCACGTTGTCGTTGGTGTACGCGCCGACGGGCTCGGCGTCGCCGATGGCGTCCTTGTAGGTGGCGATCAGTGGGGCCATCTCGCTGATGGACCGGGTGGTGAAGGCGAGCACGCCGAGCCCCAGCCGGGCGGCCTTCTCGAACGTCGGCGGGTTGCCGGCCGCCACCCACAGGGGCGGGTGCGGCTTGATCCAGGGCTTGGGCAGCACGTTGCGGGTGGGGATGCCGGGCGCGGGGTGCGGGATGCGGAAGGACTCGCCGTGGTAGGCGTACTCCTCGTCGCGGAACATCTTGGGGATCTCCCGCATCACCTCGTCCCAGATGGGCCGGGTCGCCTCGGTGGACGCGATGTCGAAGCCGGTCACCTCGCGGGTGCCGGCGCCACGCCCGGTCCCGAACTCGAAGCGGCCCTCCGACAGGTGGTCGAGCATGGCCACCCGCTCGGCGATGCGGGCGGGATGGTCCTTGTGCGGGTTGAAGCTGAAGATGCCCGAGCCCAGGTGGATGCGGTCGGTGATGGCGGCGCAGTAACCGAGGTAGACGTCGCTGGCGGACAGGTGCGAGTACTCGGTGAGGAAGTGGTGCTCGGTGACCCAGGCGTACTTCCAGCCGTGCTGGTCAGCGAGGCGGACCAGCTCGGCCTCACCCATCAGCGCCTTGTGCTCGGCCTGGTCGCCGTCGGCCTGCTGCCGGCGCGCCGGGACGTGTCCCTGCACGAAGATCCCGAACTCCACGGGGCTCCCTCCATTTCTGACACGCCGTCAGATCCCCTGGGCATTGAACCAACTTCCTGACGAGGAATCAAGGGTTCTGAATAATGAACCCCGTTCAGCCCGGGCTCCGCGCACCGCCTCACGATCCGGAGCCGCCCTCCAGGAGGAAGGCCCGATCCACCAGCTGGTGGACCTCCTTCAGCGGCAGCACCTCTGCGGCTGGGCGCTTGTCCGCCCCCACCCCGACGATGCGGTGCGCGAGGTAGGCCTGCATCATCCCGGCGAAGATCACGGCCATCCCCGCCGGGTCGAGGGGACGGAACCGGCCGCGTTCGATCCCGGAGGCGAAGACGCCGGCCTCGAGCGCCAGGATGTCCTCGTACTGCGACCAGTTGGTGTCGTCGAACCCCACCTTGAGGTTCATCCAGGCTGCGCCGATGGCCTGCTGGAACAACCGGTAGTAGGGCTCGTGGGCGTCGTACCACTCGGTCACGAAGTCGACGAGAGCGTGCAGCTGCTCGTAGGGATCGTCGCTGCGGGCCAGCACCTCCTCCATCTGCTGCCGAACCTCGACGTTGCGCCGCCGCATGACGCCCCGCAGCAGCGCCTCCTTGCTCTCGAAGAACTGGTACACGGCGCCGACCGAGAACTCCGACCGCTCCGCGATCTCCTTGACCGTCGCGCCCGCGTAGCCCTTCTCGGCGAACACGACCTCGGCGGCATCGAGCAGATGGTTCTGGCTGAGCAGCTCCTGCTGGCGGCGCCGCTCCTCCCGCAGGCTGCGCGCTGGGACCGGCTCCCTCGCCATGCGGGTCACCCTAACCACGGCGCGCTCGTCGGCTTCGGGGCCGGGAAGGGCACGACGCCGGTCACGGGCAGGCAGCGACGACGTCCTCGGCGAAGCGCTCGATCGCTGCGATCTTCTCCTCGATCGGCGAGCGGTAGCTGCCGTCGCCGGGCGCGGTCACCATCCAGGGCGCGCACAGCCAGTCGGTCACCCCGGCGTCCTCGAACCGCCGGATGAGGTCGGGGCTGGGCGGCGCCGCCACCGTGAGGAAGATGCGGAAGCCGTCCAGCTCGCGGCCGGCGCGCTTCACCGCGGCCTGGACGCGTTCGAGCGTCGCCCGCGCCGCGTCCTCGGGCTCCACCCGAGCGACCAACCAACCGTCGCCCAGCGTGCCGGCGCGTCGCAGTGCCGGTGTCGAGTCACCGCCCACCAGGATCGGCACGGGTCGGCCCGGCGCCGGGTTGACCTGCATCGGGGGCATGTCGTAGTGGGTGCCGTGGTACTCGACCCAGCCACCGCCCCACAGCGCCCGCAGGGCGGGGATCATATCGTCGAGCCGAGGCCCGCGGTCGGCGAACGACTGGCCGGTGAGCTCGAACTCCTCCTCGCACCAGCCGGACCCGACCCCGAGGTTCACCCGGTCGCCGGACAGGACCGCCGCCGTGCCCACGAGCTTGGCCACCGTGAGCAGGTCCCGGGCGGGGGCGATGTACACGCCGGTCGTGAACTCGAGCCGTTGCGTGACCGCGGCCATGGCGGAGATCAGGCACCACGGGTCGGGCCAGTCGGTCTCGGGCGACCACACGGGCGAGCCGTCCTCGTAGGGCGAGTAGGTGTAGCGGGACCGCAGGTCGCGCGGGTAGCAGAGGTGGTCGGACACGTAGATGCCGGCGTACCCACAGGCCTCGGCGGCGACGGTGAGCTCGAGGAGCTGCTCGGTCTCGAGGAAGGCGACGGCCTGGTGGAAGCGCAACGGTCAGCTCCTGGTCTCGTGGGGGGCAGCGCACGTCGACCCGGCGATCCGTCCCACATTCCCCTCGAACCGTGATTGCCGAAGCAGAACACGGTTCATGGATCGCCATCGTCATTCACCGGCTGGAGACCGTCAAGTAGCATCTGACGGCACGTCAGGGCTCCCGACCGGGGGCCGGACGGAGGGGGAGCAGGAGCGCACTGCCATGTCGGATCAGCTCTCGCCACAGGACGTCGCCGACCGCATCGCCATCGACGACCTGCTGACGCGCTACGCCCTGGCGATCGACGGCGGCGACTGGGACCAGCTCGACACGGTCTTCACCCCCGACGCCGTCATCGACTACACGTCGGCCGGCGGCGTGCGTGGCACGCGCGACGAGATCAAGGCCTGGCTGGCCGAGGCCCTGGCGGCGTTTCCCGTGCGCCAGCACATGATCGGCAACAAGCGGGTCGACATCGACGGCGACACCGCCACCGTGCGCGCCTACTTCTTCAACCCGATGATGCTGACCCTCCCCGACGGCTCCGGGCACCCGACCCCCGGCGGCGGCTACTACAACCACCGCCTCGTCCGCACCCCGGAGGGATGGCGCAGCGTCGAGCTGATCGAGGAGGAGGTCTGGCGCACCGGCCTGCCCGACCACCTGCAGGTCCCGTCGGTGCCCGACCCGGGTGCCGGCTCGGGCGCCGGGTAGCTCGGGCGCCGGGAAGCCGCCCGCTCAACGCTGCGACGGCTCGGGCGGTGTGCCATCGCCCGGCACAACCGCGTCACGCCCTTTCGATGTCCGCCGCGTCGCGACGAAGGGATGAGTGATGACAGTGACGAACGAACCGAACGAGCTCGGCGGCGCATACGACGCGGTGCGGGAGCTGGCACCGGTCATCGAGACCCGTGCCGAGGAGATCGAGGAGGGGCGGCGGCTGCCCACCGACCTGGTGGACGCACTCACCGACGCGGGCTGCTTCCGCATGCTGGTGCCCCGCAGCCACGGCGGCGCCGAGCTGGACCTGCCGGCCCAGATGCGGGTGATCGAGGAGCTCGCCCGTGCCGACGGCTCCGTGGGCTGGACGGTGATGATTGGCGGCATCGCGCCCGGCGCGAACACCAGGGATCGATGCGCCGCCACGGGCCGCGGCTCGATCGTGGCGCTCGGTGACCACCGGGCGGTGGTTCCCGACCTCGTGGGCATGACGTACGTCGCCGAGCTGGTGACCCATCCCGGCCAGCCGATCTCGGCGCTGGCGCTCGCGGGCGGTGGGGGCGGGGGCTCCGGGCAGGTCAGCCACGAGGTCATCGACCACCGGGCCCGCGACGCCTACGTGGCGCGGGCGCGTGAGCTGATGGACGATCTCGCCGTCGCCGAGGCCCAGAACGATCTCCCCCGCACCGAACGGCTGCGCATCGAGCTTGACGCGGTGGTCGAACAGGTCGAGGCCGCCACCGGGTTGGGCGGGCGCCCTCGGGCCTTCACCAACGACCACGAACGGGCGCGGACGGCGGTGCGCAAGGCCATCAAGCGGGCGATCGACGAGATCGACGCCGCCGACCCGACGATCGGCGAGGTCCTGCGGACGTCGATCGTCACCGGCTCGGTGTGCATGTACACGCCCACCTCGTCGCCACGCAACGTCGAGTGGACGGTCAGCCGGTCCGTCGACGCCTCCACTTCTGCCGGGGTCCGGGGGTGATCCAGCGTGGCTGTGCGATCCTCGCCGACGAGGGCAACCCCATCGCCCCGCTGCCCGGTGACGGCGCAGCGGGCCGGAAGGGGCCGCGACACCGAGAGCTGCTACGCCTTTCGCTTCGTCGACGGCCAGGTGGCCGACGGCGTGGTGTTCGTGTCAGACCCCTACCGGCTCGACGAGTTCTGGGCCTGAGAGTGGTCGCCCGACCCCCTAGTGGGCCGAAGCGCACCGTCGGGATCGGTGGCGATCCGGTCGTATGAGCGTCTGCCCGGCGGGTAGAGCGTCATCGAAAGCGAGATCCCGTAAAGGAGGCGATATGACCACCGCCGAGACCGGCCACATCACCGGCACCAAGGACAAGGACTACAACATCATCTGGTTCACCGAGGCGTGCCTGAGCAACGCGCTCCGGCTCGAGACCTACATCCAGGACGCCGAGCGCGAGAACGACAACGAGCTGGCGGAGTTCTTCCGCAAGGCACAGAGCGAGAGCCGCAAGGGCGCGGAGCAGGGCAAGGAGCTGCTGGCCTCCCGCCTGCGTTCGGGCATGTGAGCGTGTTGGCGGGCGGGCCGCCCGTGGCGGGCGGAGGTCAGCTCACGGGACGGCGCTGAGCGTGCGCCGGACGTTGTCGGCGTCGAAGAACTCCACCGGTGACAGCGTTCCGGCGATGACGCTGACGAAGGCGTCCATGGCGTCGGGTTGCCATGCGCCGCGGCGAGGAACTCCTGGACTTCCGGGGCGGGGCGTGGAAGGCGTCGCGGCACGGCCCGCCGCCACAACTCTTCCACCGGCACCGCCACGCATCGATCATCCCACGACCCGCCACGTCGGGTCGCTGCTCGGGTGGTTCGAGCGGCTGTGGCCATGCCGCGGCTGGGTAGCCCGGCGGGCGTGAGGCGGCCGGTCAGCCGGACTCGATCACGAGGGCTTGAGCTCACCGATCCGGAATCTGAGGGTCACTTCCGTGCCGTCAACCGTCCTCTTGATGGAGAACTGGTCGGCGCAGCGCCTCATGATGGTGATCCCCCGGGCACGGTCGTCACCTCGGGGCGACCGCCACCGGCCGGTGTCGCGGAT
>DASQUK010000133.1:0-12270 GCA_035641315.1 Acidimicrobiales bacterium
GGATCACGAGCAGCTGGGTGCCGAGGCCGGCGGCGAATCCCAGTGGCGCGTCCCATCCCGCCGACCGCAGGCCGTAGTCCTCGACCGGGCCGTTGCCCTTCAGCCGTGCGGCCGCCAGCGGCACGCCGAGCATGCCGATCCACAGCCCGACCTGCGCCACGGCCACCCAGGTGAGCGACAGATCGTCGAAGTCGTCGACGGTGCCGTCGTTGATCGCCAGAACGATGCTGGCCACGACGAGCCCGCCGATCTGCGCCAGCACCCATCCGAGCGCGGCGTCACCCAGGCCCCAGCGCACGCCGCTCGTGCGGCCGGGCGCGGCGACGGTGGGCCGTGGATCGGGCACCGGACCAGGCTACGACGCGCCTGGGTGCGGCCCACGTCAGCCGTGCCGCCGGTCACGCGAACCGGGCGCAGCTGTGGGCACACAACCGCATGGCTGCACTCAGAACGGCTGCTCGAAGGGCTCTCGGCCGGGTGATGGCCCCACGGACGCCAACCACCCGTATCCTGTCGGTATGAGCGAGCAGCCGCCTCCGCCTCCGCCGCCCCCGTCGCCGGGGCGCCAGCAGCGCGGTCCGGGAGCGGGAGGTCGGGAATCGCTGCCCCGCTGGTCGATCTGGGTGCTGGCGGGTGTGGTCCTCGCCGTCCTGGTGTTGCCGACGCTGATGGACCGCACCGACCGTGAGCAGATCGACTACTCCGTCCTGCTGGCCCAAGTGCGGCAGGACGAGGTCGAGGAGCTGGTCTGGAACAACAACAACGGCTCGATCACCGGCACGCTCGAGGACGGCACCGAGTTCCAGAGCAACGGCCCGATCGAGCCCAGCGAGGAGGACCGGGCGCTGTTCGAGGAGCACGACGTCGCGGTCAAGTTCGAAACGCCGCAGAGCTCGTGGTTCGAGGCCCTGCTGCCGCTGCTGATCCCGGTCGTGCTGATCATCGGCATCTTCTGGTTCATGCAGCGACGGGCCGCCAGCCAGATGGGCGGCATCATGTCGATCGGCCGCAGCAAGGCCAAGACCTACACGACCGAGCGCCCGGGCACGATGTTCGCCGACGTCGCCGGCTACGAGGGCGTCAAGCAGGAGATCACCGAGGTCGTCGACTTCCTGCGCCACCCCGAGCGGTTCGCCGAGATCGGCGCCCGCATCCCCAAGGGCGTGCTGCTGGTCGGTCCTCCCGGCACCGGCAAGACGCTGATCGCCCGGGCCGTGGCCGGCGAAGCGGGCGTGCCCTTCCTCTCCGTCACGGGCTCCGACTTCATGGAGATGTTCGTGGGCGTCGGCGCCAGCCGCGTGCGCGACCTGTTCCAGAACGCCCGCAAGCTGGGCCGGGCCATCATCTTCGTCGACGAGATCGACTCCATCGGCCGCAAGCGCGGCGCCGGCCTCGGCGGCGGCCACGACGAGCGCGAGCAGACCCTGAACCAGATGCTCTCGGAGATGGACGGCTTCGAGGCCACCGAGGGCATCGTGATGATGGCGGCCACCAACCGGCCCGACATCCTCGACCCGGCCCTGCTGCGTCCCGGCCGGTTCGACCGTCAGGTCGTGGTGCCGCTGCCCGAGATCGAGGAGCGGCGGGCGATCCTGGACGTCCACTGCAAGTCGAAGCGGCTGGCGGCGGACGTCGATCTCGACGTCGTCGCCCGGGGCACGCCGGGGATGAGCGGCGCCGACCTGGCCAACCTGGTCAACGAGGCGGCGCTGTTCGCGGTGCGTGACGGGTCCGACGAGATCCGCAACACCGACTTCGAGCAGGCCCGCGACCGAGTCCTCATGGGCCAGCGGCGCGACTCGATGGCGCTGTCGGACCGCGAGAAGGAGGTCATCGCGTACCACGAGGCCGGCCACGCCGTGTGCGCTGCGGTGCTCCCCAACGCCGACCCCGTCCACAAGGTGACGATCCTGCCCATCGGCATGGCGCTGGGTGTGACTCAGCAGCTCCCCGTCGACGAGAAGCACATCTATCGGCAGGACTACATCGAGGAAAGCCTGGTCGTCCGCATGGGCGGCCGCGTCGCCGAGGAGCTGGTGTTCGGGGTCATCTCGACCGGCGCCAACAACGACCTGGTCGGCTCCACGGAGCTGGCCCGCAAGATGGTGAGCGAGTGGGGCATGTCGAGCCGCGTGGGGCCGATGGCCTGGGGCTCGTCGGGCCAGGTGTTCCTGGGCGAGGACCTGATCCACACCCGCGACTACTCCGACGAGACGGCGCGGGTGATCGACGAGGAGACCGAGCGGATCCTGCGCGTGCAGGAGGAGCGCTGCCGCGACACCCTGCGCCAGCACCGCAAGGGACTGGACCTCGTGGCGCGGGCGCTGCTCGAGCACGAGACCATCGACGGGGCCGAGGTGACCCGCCTGATCCGGCTGGCGGCCAACGGTGACGGCGCCGAGCCGGGCCCCAACGGCGGCGAGGTCCCCGAGCCGGCACGGGCGCCCGGGCGGGAGGGCGGCATCGAGATCGGGCCCGACCGGGGCCCCGACGCGCCGGCCCCGAGCCGCGCGCCCGGCGAGGCGATGGCGGGCTCACGCCCGCCCTATCCCCCGCCGCCGGCGCCGCCCACCTGAGCGGCGGTCCGGACGGGGCCTGCACGCCCCGTCCGGCGGTCCTCAGACCCGAGGTCGAGTAAATAGCCCACGCCCACCGTGCGCTATTTCCTCGACCTCGGAGCCAACCACCTTGCCTGGGATTGTTATACTCAGTATTCTACCGAGTATGCACAGCCACGGAGTCCGCCGATGAGCGTCCGACACGCCCTGCTGGCCCTGCTCACGGAGGGCCCGAAGTACGGATTGCAGCTCCGGCAGGAGTTCGAAGCCCGGACCGGCGAGGTCTGGCCCCTCAACGTCGGACAGGTGTACACGACCCTCCAGCGCCTGGAGCGGGACGGGCTCGTCGAGTCGGACGGCGAGGGGGAGGGCCCGCAGAAGGGGTACCACATCACCGCCGCCGGGCGTCACGAACTGAACGACTGGCTGCGCACGCCATCCGACACCGCACCACCCCGCGACGAGCTCGTGATCAAGGTCCTGGTGGCGGTCCGGTTGCCGGGAGTCGACGTCCACGACGTGGTGCAGGTCCACCGGCGACGCCTGGTGGAGGCGATGCAGCGCTACACCCGGCTCAAGGCCGACGCGGCCGACGACGACCTCACCCTCGGTCTCGTCGCCGACGCCGAGCTGTTCCGGTTGGAGGGCACGGTCCGGTGGCTGGACGCCGCCGACGCCCGGTTGCGCCGGCTGGCGGGGGCCGCTCCGGCGACCACCGAGGCGACCACCGAGGTGACAACCGAGCCGGCGGTCCAAGGGCACGACGTGGAGGTGGGGTGATGGAGGTGCTCGAACTGCGACAGGTCTCCAAGGTCTACGGGTCGGGGGCCACAGAAGTACACGCGCTCGACGGGATCGACCTGGCGGTCACGGCCGGCGAGCTGGTGGCGATCATGGGGCCGAGCGGATCCGGCAAGAGCACGCTGCTAACGATCGCCGGCACGCTCGAGGACCCGACCGCCGGTGACGTGCTCGTCGCCGGCGCCGACGTGTCGACCTTGTCGCGCAACGACCGGGCCCGGCTGCGCCGGCGAGCTATCGGCTATGTGTTCCAGGACTTCAACCTGCTGGCCGGGCTCACGGCGGCCGAGAACGTGGCCCTGCCGCTCGAGCTCGACGGCACAGGCGTCCGGACGGCGAGGGCGATCGCCCTGGAGGCGCTCGACGAGCTGGATGTCGCCGAGCATGCCGACCGCTACCCCGATGACCTCTCGGGCGGTGAGCGCCAACGGGTGGCGATCGCCCGGGCCGTCGTGGGCGAGCGCCGGCTGCTGCTCGCCGACGAGCCGACCGGCGCCCTCGACTCGGTCAACGGCGAGGGAGTGATGCGCCTGCTGCGTGCCGCCTGCCACCGGGGCGTCGCCGGCGTGGTCGTGACCCACGACGCCCAGCTGGCGTCCTGGGCCGACCGGGTGGTCTTCCTGCGCGACGGGCGGATCGTCGACCAGACCACCGCGCCGCCCGGACCGGAATCGCTGCTGGCGCCCGGTCCGTCGCGATGAGCACAAGATCCAGGGGAGGCGTCGCGGCCCGTCGGGCCGTGGTGCGGTGGGCGTGGCGGATGTTCCGTCGCGAGTGGCGCCAGCAGACGCTGGTGCTGGCGCTGATCACGCTCGCCGTCGCCGTGTCGGTGGCGGGCGCGGCGGCCGGCTATCACTCCCCGTCATTGCGCGCCGGCGAGTTCGGCACCGCTGACTTGCGCGTCGAGCTCGACGGTTCCGATCAGGATGCCATGACCGCCGACATCGCCACGATCGAGGACGAGGTCGGCGCCGTCGAGCTGATCGGTCGGCGCGACGCGTCGATCCCGGGATCGGTCGAGACCGTCGAGCTGCGGGCGCAGGACCCCAACGGTCCGTACGGCGGCCCGATGCTCGCCTTGCGCGACGGCCGATATCCGGTGGGCGACGACGAGGTGGCGGTCACCGACGCGGTTGCCGGAGATCTCGGCCTCGACGTCGGCGCACCCTTCGCCCTCGAGGACATGCGATCGACGGTCGTCGGCGTGGTGGAGAACCCGGGCGACCTGGGCGACGAGTTCGTCCTCGTGGAGCCGGCGTCTGCTCCCCCGCCCCAGTCGGTCACGGTGCTGTTGCGGCCGGCCGGGGACCTCCCCGACTCGTTCTTGGACCTCGCCACCGTGAGCAGCTTCGTGAGTCGCGGACAGACCGAGAGCGGCGCCGCCGCGGTCGGGGTGCTGGCCATCGCGAGCCTCGCCATGGTGCTGGTGTGCCTGATCGCGGCGGCTGGCTTCGTCGTGATCGCCCAGCGCCGCCTGCAGCAACTGGGCATGCTGGCCGCCGTGGGGGCGACCGAGCGGCACCTCCGCGTGGCGATGGTGGCCAACGGTGTGGCCGTCGGCGCCACCGCTGCGGTCGTCGGCACGCTCGCCGGCCTCGCGGGCTGGGTCGCGCTCGCGCCCTGGTTCGAGTCGGTCGCCAACCATCGGATCGACCGGTTCGACCTCCCGTTGTGGCTCCTGGCGTCCGGCCTCGTCCTGGCGGTCACGACGGCCACCGCGGCGGCGTGGTGGCCGTCCCGGGCGCTGTCCCGCATACCCGTCACACAGGCACTGTCGGCCCGCCCACCCCGGCCGCGCTCGACGCGCCGATCGGTCGTTCTGGGCGGCATCGTCCTCGGGGCCGGGCTGGCGTGCCTCGCCATCGGCATCGACGTGCCCAACGACCGATCCAACGGCCTGCTCGTCGTCGTCGGTGTCGTGGCGGTGCCGCTGAGCATCCTGCTCGTCAGCCCGGCAGCTGTGCGGGCGCCCGCCCGGTGGGCCCGGCGGCTGCCGGTCGGCCCCCGGCTGGCGCTGCGGGACCTCGCCCGCTACCAGGCCCGGTCCGGCGCGGCTCTGGCCGCAGTCAGCCTGGCGCTGGGGATCCCGGTGGCCGTGATCATCGCCGCTACGGCCGCCGAGTACTCACCGGAGGAGGGCAACCTGTCCGACCGCCAGGTGCTGGTCCGCATCCGGCAGGGCGACCCCGATATTGCGCTGGTGCCCGAGCGGACACCCGACGAGATCCGCCGCCTGAATGCCCAGGTGGAGCGGATGGCGGCGGCGGTCGACGATGTGCAGGTGTTCCCGCTCGACATGGCGGTGGACCCGAGGGGCGGGGGCCCGGCCATGTTCGAGGGCGAGGAGGGCGGACGGTGGGCCATATCCGTCGACTTCCAGCGGGACGAGGACACCTACGGCGTCGGTGTCGCCTACGTCGCCACACCGGAGCTGCTCGAGCACTACGGCGTCGACCCGGGCGCGGTCGACCCGAGCATCAACGTCTTCACCGCGCGGCGCAGCCAGCTGGTGTTCGACCGCCCGGGCGACCGGTCGCCGCCCGAGGTCGCCACGCACGTCGAGCGGCTCGACCTCCCGGGTTACACCGAGGCGCCGACCACGCTCATCACCCACGAGGCCGTGCGCCGGCGCGGCTGGGAGACGGGACGGGTGGGCTGGCTCGTGGAGTCGGCCCGCCCTTTGACGGGTGCGGAGCGCTCTGCCGTGCGGGACATCGCCGCCGACGCCGGCCTCACCGTGGAGACACGGGAAGATGAGCGCCAGCTGTCGACGGTGCGCTCGGGAGCGACCGTGGCGGGGGGCTGCTGGCGCTCGGCATCGTCGCCATGACCGTCGGCCTGGTGCGCAGCGATGCCACGGGGGACGTGCGCAACCTCACGGCCACGGGTGCTACCAGCTGGACCCGGCGCGGCATCACCGCCGCCACCAGCGGGGCGCTGGCGCTGCTCGGCGCGGCCTTGGGTACGGCCGCCGCCTACCTCGCGCTGGCCGCGGGATACCGCACCGACTTCAGCGCACTGGAGCGGGTCCCCGTGCTCCATCTGGCGGTCATCGCCGTGGGCCTGCCCCTGGTCGCCACTCTCGCCGGTTGGCTCTTGGCCGGACGGGAGCCCCGGGCGCTCACCCGCCCGGTGATGGAGTGACGGGGGCGCGGCCGGCGCCGCCGTCGTCAGTCCGCGAACACCGCCCGGCTGTGCTCGATGAAGAACGTGTGGTCGTGCCCCTTGTTGGGGTCCTCAGGGTTGTACGCCTTGGGCGAGGACCCGTCGGGGACGTCCTCCTCCGAGTAGATCGCACCCACCGGGCACACGTCCGACTGGTAGCAGGCGGTGCAGGACGTGCACTCCTCGGTGTTCACGTACAGCAGGCCGTCGCCGAAGATGGCGATCATGTCGGGGTTGGGCTGATGCGTGTTCTCGACCACGCCGCTGCCGGCCTCGTCCTCGGAGAACAGCAGGTTCTTCGCAGGGTCGAACTCGTAGATGCACTGCACTGGGCAGACGTCGACGCACGCCCGGTCCTTCACGTCGATGCAGGCCTCGGTGATGATGGCGATGCCGGACATGGGTCCTCAATCCGTCGGGTCGGTGCGGTCGGTGGGGGGATCGGTCGACGCCGTGGCGGGCACGCCGTGGTCGCACCCCTCGGGGACGCTACCCGGGGCCCGCAGCTCGGCCACCGTGGCCCAGAGGTCGGTGGCGGTGACGGGCCCGAGGAAGCCCGCCCTCACGGCACCGGACCCGTCGGCGACCACGACGGCGGGGACGGCGTCGATGCCGTAGCGCTCGTGGAGGGAGCGGGCGGCCGTGACCTCGAGCTCCTGGACGGCCACCTCGTCGCTCGCCAGCAGCCTGGCCTTGTCCCACACGCCGGCACAGGTGTGGCACGTCGCCGACGTGAACACGGCGACCAGCCACGGCGCGTCGGGGCGCTCGAAGTCGCGACGGTCGAGCTGGTCGGGGAGGGTGTGGCCGACGTTGGTGGGGGCGGGAGGACGGCGCCGCCGCTCGACGATCAGCGCCACGGCGACGGCCACCGCCGCGAGCACGACGACCACCACGAGCCGTTCCACACCCCGATGGTCGCGCCCGGATCGTGACCCCGGCCACTCAGGGCTGCTCGCCGTCCGCCAGCGGCGCCGCGCCGTCGACGCTGGGGAGGCCCAGCTCGGTGGCCACCCGCAGACCGTCGGCACCGAGGACCACGCGCTCGACGACCACCGGGGCCTCGGACTCGACCACCCAGGCGGACTCGGGCGCGCCGCCGGAGGGGTCGTCCGGGTCGTCTACGTCCTCGGCGTCGTCGGGCTCGTCCGTCAGCGTGACCCGCCCACCGGGGGGGATCTCGACGTCGCGGGCGGTGCGGACCTCGGTCTGCCGCCCGTGCGCGACCTCGAGGAGCGTGACCCGGGTCGGGCGCTCGGGGTCGGGGTTGAACACGACGAAGGGGGTGGTGGACCCGTCCCCCCCGAGCGGTCCCGGGAAGGTCCACCGGCGGGCCGCCAGGGCCGCGCCCGGGCCGGCGGCGGTGTCGCCCGTGGACTCGGGCTCGTCGTCCTCGCCGTCCTCGTCGTCCTCGCCGTCCTCGCCGGCGGTCACCGTGTGGCTCAGGACGCGCTCGGCGACGACCGGCACGCCGTTGGTGGAACGGACGAGCGTGGCGTGGCCGACCCCGACGGGCACCCGGTCCTCGGCGCCGTAGTCGACCACGGAGAAGTCGCCGGCCGGGATGCTGAGGCGGAACGCCTGCGGCGCGGGCGCCGACTCCTCGGTCGTGGGCAGCACGTTGACGTCGACCTCGGCCCGGTCGTCGCCGGGGTTGTAGACGACGATTCGCTCGGTTTGGGCCTCACCAACGGTGCCATCGGCGAACGCCCACATGGTCGACGGTTCGGGGACCCCCAGCGCGAGCGACAGCCCCTCCGAGCCCAGGCTCCCGTCGAGGGATTGCAGCCGCTCGACGACCAGCCGCCCGGTGCGGACCCGCAGGGTGGCGGACACCTGTGCCTCGCGGGCGACGTCGTCTCCGATGTCGACCCCCACGACGCTGCCGGCCGGGACGGGGAAGCCGTGGAAGCGCAGCGGCTCGCGTGACCCGGCGTCGGTGCCGAAGGCCACGTCGACGATGGCGTCGGTGGGGAACGGATTGAACAAGGCCACCACCTCGCGGGCATCGCGGGTGGTGGCGCCCGAGGCCAGGTGCCACACCGGCGCCGCGTCGGAGGCGCAGGGCCCGGCGTCGGCGCCATGGGGCCCGCTCACCCCGTGGTCGACCGCGACCGCACCACCCTCGACCTCCACCAGCGCCGCCACCAGCGGCGCCGCCACGACATCGCCCAACCGCAGCTCGACCCGATCGCGGGCCGGGAGCCGGACCCGCTGCCGCACCGGCGCCGGCACGGCGGCCGGCCGTGTCCCCTGCGAGCTCAGCACGCCGCCGTAGACGGTCACGGTGGCGTCGAGCGCCCGGTTCGAGGGGTTGAGGATGGCGACGGTGTGGTCGGCCATGCCGCCCTGGTCGCCGGTGCCGGCGGCGCAGTACCAGGTCGATGCCAACACGTCGTCGCCGGCCACCGTGGGCATGACATCGACGGGGACGGCCCCGTCGTCCGTGTCGTCGGCGGCGTTGGCCTCGGCGGAGGCGCCCGCGGCGCCGTCATCGTCGATGTGCTGCTGCGCCACCGCCCCGCCGATCGCGCCTGCCAACAGCACGATGAGCGGCAGCCGCGGCGAGGGCCGCCGCAGGCGAGGGCGCCTCACGTGGGGGCTCCGGCGGGCACCGGCTCGGGTTCACGTCCGGGCGATGGCACCTCCTCGGGCACGGGTTCGTCGTCGGGCGGCGACTCGGCCTCGGCCTCGCCCGATGCCTCGGGGGCCTCGAACGGCGCGGCCGGGGACGGCGCCTCGGACCCGAACCGCATGCGCACGACCACCACCAGGGCCAGCAGCCACAATGCCCCCTGCACGCCGAGCAGCAGGTGGCGGACCGGCGGGGTGCGGTAGCTGAGCACCGCCTCCCCTCCCTCCGGGCCGTCGCCGGTGGCGAAGGCGTTGGCCCAGCCGTAGGCGTCGGTGCGCTCGGCTCGGCGCCCGTCCACCTCTAGCACCCAGCGATCCGACGCCGACGACGCCTGCACCACCGTGTGCCCAGCGGCAACGGGACCGCGGTAGGCGCCACCGTCGGCCTCCACGAGCACCGGCGATGCCGCCGAGAGGTCGACGTGCTGCATGGCCGCCACCGAGCTCTCGGCCAGGGCCACCTGGTCGATACCGGTCGCCCGCAGGGGAGCGAAGGCGACGTTGCGGTACAGCGCGACCGCGTCGTCGACCGGCACCTGCTCGAGGTCGAGCTGCCCATCGAGCACGTCGATCAGGCCGTCGACCGTCGCGGGAGCCGCCAAGGCACCGGCCGGCCCATCGGTCCGCTCCATCGCGCTCATGGGGGCTGGCGACCGGGGGACGGCGACGTATTGGACGCCCATGGGCGCCAGGATCCGTCCCAGCCGGCTCGTCTGACCGTCGGCGGCCAGCTGCAGCGCCCGGGCCACCCGATCGCTCGCGCCCACGCCGGTCGCCGGCCACAGGTCGGCGACGCCGGGGGTCGCGGCCTCCGTGGCCGTGTACGACAGCCCATCGGGGAGCTCCCATGCCGGCCCGCCGGGCAACACCGTCGGATCCCCCACCCACAGCACCCGCGACGGCTCGGCAGCCAGCGCCTCGTCGACGGCGCCCATCACACCGGCGAGCTCACCGGGTGGCATGTCCCACCAGCCGTCCATCGACCCCACGATCACAGGTGCGGTCGCCGCCGCCAGCGCCAGCACACCCAGCGCCGACACCGTCCGGCGGAAGCCGAAGCAACGCACCACCCGCTCCCACGGCCGCTCAGGCCGGGCCCGGCCGCGCACGTCCGCCTCGATGGCTGCAACGCCCAGCGCCACGGCCAGGGCCAACCCGGCGGCAGCGGGTGCCAGCACCACCCCCGCGTCGGGCAGCCGCACGTCCACGTAGCCCTGCTGCTGGGCCCACACCAGCCCCCAGCACGCCACTGCCACCGTCCAGGCCCGCACGGCCCAACCGAGCCGCCAGCCACGGCCCACCAGCAGTGGAAGGGCGGCGGCGCCGGCCAGGCAGAAGCCCAGGGGTGCGATGCCCAGCGGACCGGTGTCGAGCCGCAGCAGATCGAGCGCCGTCGTGGCGCCCGTGGGGTGCTCCAGGCCGAGCCACGCCTCCGCCGCGGTCCTGGAACGGGCGATGTCGACCAGCGCAGGCAGGTGCAGCAGCGCTGCCACCACGGCGGCGCCGAGCGACACGGCAAGCAGGCGACCGATGCCCCGCAGTTCGAACGCCAGCAGCGTCCCCACGGTGAGCGCCACCGCCACCAGCAACAGCAACGCCGGCGCCTGCGGGACCACCAACCCCGCCAGCGCGGTCATCGCGCCGGTGGCGATCATGTGCTGCCAGAGCGGCCGCTTCGTCGTCGGAAGCGGCCCGTCCGGCGAGAACGGCGGCACCCCCGATGCTGCGGCCAGCCGGCCGAGCAACCAGGGCGAGGCCGCGTAGGCGGCGACCACCGACCACCGCCCGGTGGCCAGGCCGTCGTAGGGCAGCGGCACCGCCGCGTAGGCCACGGCGGCCGCGACCTGCGCCGGCTTCGATCCGGTTGGTCGCAGCAACCGGTAGGCGCCGAGGACGCCGACGGGCAGGAGGCCAACTGTGAGCAGCGTGCGAGCCAGCGCCAGGTGCCCGCCCAGCACCGTCCCCAGGCCGCCGGCCACGCCCACAACCGTGGGGGCCGACGTGTGCGCCCCGAGCCCCACCGGTCGATACCCGCTGGCCCACTCGCGCACCAGGTCGCCGGCGCCGCCGCGGAACGCGACCAGCTCCCCCACCGCCGGCACGTACCGGGTGAGGAGGTGCCGGCTGCCGAACAACATCAGGACCGCCAGTGCGATCGCGATCAGGGCGGTGGCGGGCGTCCAGGGCGCCACGGCGTCGCCGTCGGTGTCGGCCGCCGGGGCGTCCGACCGGGCCGGCGAACCGGGACGGGCCAACCCGGCCGGAGGATCGAGCAGTTCGCCGGCACCGGCCACGACATCGCCGGGGCCGGCGGGATCGCGCGCACGGCCGCCGCGCGCCATCCGCCGGAGCCACAGGCGGGGACGGATCAATCCCCGGACCTGCATGCGATGGATGTCCCGGTCCCGCGCCCGCCGCACCCGGTTGACGGCCCGGCGGGCCCGCCAGAGCGACAGCGGTCGCGCCAGGTTCCACACCCAGGCGCCGAGTGCCGCCCGCGTCCACCCCGGCCGGCCGGTGACCAGGCCCCACACCGCCTGCCCGAGGCTCAGGGCCAGCGCCTGGGGCACGACCCGTACGAGGTCGATGCGGCTGGAGCACCCGAGCAGCGCCCGCACCCGGTGCCGGGCCTCGTCCCGCGGGTCGGCGGGCGCGCCCTCGTCCCGCCGCACGCGGGCGTCGGTGGCCACCAGCACCCGGGCACCAGCTGCCCGGACCCGCCAGCACAGGATGAGATCGTCGTCCGGCGAGGCCACCGCCTCGTCGAACCCGCCCACCTCGGCGAAGCGGGCGGCCCGCACCAGCGTGAAACCCGCGGGGACGGCGAAGACCTGGCGGACGCCGTCGTGCTGGCCCTGGTCCAGCTCGCGCCGCTCGACGAGCGGCATCGTCGTCCCCACCCGGTCCACCGCCAGGCCGACCTGCAGCAACCGGTGGGGGTCGTCCCGGGCGACGAACTTGGGGCCGACCACGTCGGCGTCCCACTCGGCGGACGCCGCCACCAGGGCGCGCACCGCCCCCGGGTCGGGCAGCACGTCGTCGTGGCAGAAGAGGAAGAACTCGGCCCCGCGGGCTAGCGGCAGGTCGAGGACCCGGTTGGCGGCGTCGACCG
>DASQUK010000134.1:0-6101 GCA_035641315.1 Acidimicrobiales bacterium
CTTGAGCTGGGGGGCGCCGCGTCGCGGACGTTCGTTGCGGCGGGCTGGTCGTACCAGCTCGATGCCGTGGTCGCCGAGGCGGGCCTCGAACTCGGCCGAGGTGTAGCCCTTGTCGGCGATGAGGGTCTGGCCGGCGCGGCCTGCCAGCAGCGTCGGGTCGGAGTCGAGCAGGCCGATGGCGACGTCGCGTTCGTCGATCTTGGGGTTGGCTAACGCGAAGGTGACGGCAGGCCACCGGGGGTGGCCACCAGGTGCAGCCGCAGGCCCCAGAAGTAGCGGGAGTGGCTGGCGCAGTAGCCGTAGCCGGCCCACCCGGCCAGCTCCGAGCGCCGGGCGGTGGGTCGGGAGCGGCCGCACTCGACGGGTGTGGAGTCGATCAGCCACACATCATCGGCCCACAGGTCGGTGTCCTGCGCCAAGACCCGGATCAGGGCTTGGAGCTGCGTCGCCGACTTGCGGAGCCGCTTGTTGTAGCCGGCCTGGCCCGGCAGGTAGGGGAACAGGTGGCGCAGGTGCTGGCGGGCGTGGCGCACCCAGCGGGCCTCCTGGTCGAAGCCCAACAGGACTTGCAGCACCGCCAGGGTCAACAGCTCGGCGTCGCTCAACCGCGGCACGATCCCGACCCGGGGCCGCCACGGGCGCAACTCGGGACGGTCCTTCAGCGTGTCATCGATGCGCACATACAGTGCAGTGGCGAGGGTGTCCAGGTCGGCGTCCACGAGACCTCCAAGGTCGAAGGGTTTGCAGCGCCGATCATGGACACCCTCAACGCGTCACACGCGGACCCCCACGCCTTGGAATAGGTCATCTAGCGAGTAGTAGGTTCCAGGGGCACATTCAGGCGGAAGGCCTGATGAGATTTGGGCACCTGCCGCTGTCGCTGGGCACGATAGGGGAGGCGGGCATGAGCACGTGGTGGCTGGACTACGACGGCCAATGGCAGGAGGGGGAACCGCCGGCCGGCTGGGTCCAGCGCAAGGACGGGGGTTACTACCCGCCGTGGTGGATGGACGACGATGGCCAATGGCACGAGGGGGAGCCGCCGGCCGGCTGGGTCCAGGGCGAGGACGGGCACTACTACCCGCCGCCTCCACCGCCTCCGGCATCGGATGACGCGACACGGTTGGATGAGCCGGCGTGGGATGCGGCCGAGCCGACCCAGCCCTACGATCCTGAGCCCTACGACCCCGAGCCGACCCGGGCCTACACGCCCTCGCACGCCACTCCGGCAGGGCGGCGAGGGATTGTCGGCACGTACCTGTCGTGGCCGCGCTGGGCCCGCATCGCCGCCCCCCTGTCGGCCGCGATCATCGGGCTCGGGGCCATAGGTGTGATGGCCGGCGACCCCGATGAGAGCGACGGGGAGCAGGTCGCGGCCGAGGACGACTCCACCACGACAACCGAACGGCCGACCACGACCGAGCGCGCAACGACGACGACCGCTCCCCCCACCCCGCCGCCGACCACGCGGCCACCGGCCACGACGGCAGCGCCGACGACGTCACCACCCGCGACCCAGCCGCGATCCGGGGGAAGCGTGACGCCTGGCGCCTTCTGCTCGCCGGCCGGTGCCACCGGGACCTCGGCCGACGGTGTCCCCATGACCTGCTCCACCGAGAAGTGCCACGGGACGCCGCACGAGCAGCCGCGATGGCGGAGAACTAGCTGCTGAGCGCCTTGGCGCGGTTCCGTCGCTGGCACTGGTGGTGGCGGGCCGTCGCCTGGCTGGCGCACCCACCGGCTCCGGTCGCCGTGTGGGCGGCGTCACCAACGGCAGGGGCGGGCGATGGCGGTCGCGCGACGATGTGCCACGTCGGACGGGTGGCAGGGTGCGGTTGGGTCGGCTCGAGGATCTGTCCCGCCCCGCCAGCACCGCGGTGGTCGGCCGGCCGCAGGCTGTCGAGCGACGCCTGTGGACGTCGCACGGGTGGCCAATCGTCCGGGCCACCGACGACGTCGCCGAGGACTCGGCGTACTGGGCTTGGGTCTGCGCGCGCGATCCCGGTCTCCCCACGAAGCCTGAGGTCCGTTTCTCTATGGCCCCCACCCAATGTCCGGTGCGGCTACGTGTCCCGCAGCGTGCCGGGTGTCGTGTTCGTCCGTGATGGCGGGGACCTGACCGACGGGTGGCTGACCGTCGCTCACGAGGTCGTTCACTCGGCTGGCCGGGACGAGGCCGGGGCACGCCGGTATGAGCGTGAGCGTGCAAAGGGCGCGTGGTCGTACACGCCTCCCAAGCCGCGCGAACCGACCGCCGCCGAGCGCAGGAAGCTGTCGGCGGCGGCGACCGACTCAGTCGTGCCGTCCAAGCCGTCGTGATCGTGCTTGGCAGGGCATGCCGGTCACGCCTCGTCAGCCGTCGCCCACCGCCTCATCGAGCTGGCCCACGAGCCCGGCGATGTACTCGTTAACCTCCACCGTCAGGGCACCGCCAGCATGGCAGCGTACGGCTCCGCTATTGCCCACGCGACGTGGCCGTCTCTCGGGGCCCCACCGTGCCGTGCAGAACACCGATTCTGGAGCGCTCGGCTCGGCGGTCGACCCAAGACAAGATCGCCGATACCCGTGAGTTCTCAATCTGCGCGCCGGGCGTTCTGTACGCTAGGAGTTGAACGATCTGGCGGCGTGGATATGTGCGCGCGTTCGGGCCGCGCGATCGCATCGACGGGACGTCGCGGATCGGCAACCCAATGGAGGGTCTGGGCGGGTGCTGCGGGATTGACCGTAGCGTCTCAGGACCTAGTGGCCGGATCCTCGCTGCACGGTCGTCGCCGGCGCTGGGCGGGGGCCGAAGCGCTGAGCTGGGACCGCAACGTGGTGTGATGAGGCGATGAGCATCTTGGAGCCCAGCCCTGAGGAGCAGCGCCGGATCCTCGAGTACGTCGCCGGCTTCATCGTGGACCACGCGGCGGGGATCGCTCGTCTGCCGGTCGCTGTCCGCGCGGACCGCGACGCCATCCGCCGCCAGCTCGACGCCGTCGGCGTGGAGACGGCGACGGACGCAGGCGTGGTGATCGACCGGGTGGTCGCGCTCCTGACCGACGGGATGGTCCACACGGCCCATCCCCGGTACTTCGGGCTGTTCAATCCGGCGCCCTCGTTCATGGGGATCGTGGCCGAGCTCATCGTCGCCGCCTTCAACCCGCAGCTTGCGGCGTGGAGCCATGCGCCCGCCGCGGTCGAGATGGAGGCGTGGACCATCGACTATCTGGCGGGCCGCTGCGGGCTCGACGGCCCCGTCGGGGGGTCGTTCACGTCTGGAGGGGCGGAGGCCAACGCGAGCGCGCTCCACCTCGCCCTGACCCGTGCGATCCCCGACATGGCCACCGCCGGCCTGGCCGCCCCCGGCGTGCGGCCGACGCTCTACGCCTCCTCGGAGAGCCACCTCGCCTGGCTGAAGATCGCGCACGTCTCCGGCGTGGGGCGCGATGCGGTGCGGCTGGTGCCGACAGACGCCCGGCTGCGCATGGACCCGGATGCCCTGCGGCGTCTCATGGCCGAGGACACCGCCGCCGGTCATCGACCGGTGCTCATCGTTGGCACGGCCGGCACAACGTCGGCCGGTGTGGTCGATCCGCTGACCGAGCTCGCAGGCATCGCTGCCGACTACGGCTGCCTCTTCCACGTCGACGCCGCATGGGCGGGCGCCGCTGTCCTCTCCGACCGGTTGCGGCCGCATCTCGCTGGGATAGAGCGCGCCGACTCTGTGACCATCGATCCCCACAAATGGATGTCGGTGCCAATGGGCGCCGGCGCGTTCATCACCGCGCATCCGGGGCTGCTGGCGGAGAGCTACCGGGTCGAGACCAGCTACATGCCGGACCGGGTGGAGGCGACCGTCGACCCGTACACACACTCCATCCAGTGGTCGCGCCGGTTCGCCGGCCTCAAGGTCTTCCTCACCCTCGCGACGGTGGGCCGCGAGGGCTACTCCGCCCAGCTCGAGCACGACACCCGCCTCGGAGACCGGCTCCGAGAGGGCCTCGTCGCGACGGGCTGGTCGGTGCGCAACCACACCCCGCTCCCGGTCGTCTGCTTCGCGGACCCCTACCGCGTCGGTGACGACGAGCACCACCGCCGGATCGCGGCCGACGTGGTCGAGTCGGCCGCAGCCTGGCTGTCGACCACGATCATCGGCGGTGAGCCCTGCCTGCGGGCCTGCATCTGCAGCCACCGCACCACCGACGGCGACGTCGATGCCCTAGTCACCCGGCTCGCCGCTGCCAGACCGGGTGAACCGCCGCACCGCGACTTCACCCGCCCTCGAACCTGCACGCCTCGCCCACACCGCGTCAGCTCACGGTGCGCGCGGCCTGACCAGCGATCGCCACGGATGCAGTCGCACCACGCCGAAGCTGGGATGATCTAGGCGTTGTACCCACCCCCATGCCGGAGCCCATCCCCATGGCGACTACCTAGATCCGACCAGATTGACAACGACAAGGAGCCGTTCGGCAATGAGCACCGCCGACGTCACGACCACACCCGTCATCACCCTCACCGACAACGCCGCGGCCAAAGTCGCCGAGCTGATCGCCCAGGAGAGCGACGACCTGCTGGCCCTCCGGGTGGCCGTCCGGCCCGGCGGGTGCTCAGGGTTCTCCTACGAGATGTTCTTCGACGCCGAGTCCGACCCTGAGGACCACCAGGCCGTGTTCGGCACGGTCAAGGTGAGGGTCGACCCGGCCAGCGCCCAGCACATCGCCGGCGCAACCCTCGACTACAGGGACGGCCTCCAGGGCGCCGGGTTCCACATCGAGAACCCCAACGCCCAGCGCTCCTGTGGCTGCGGGCAGTCCTTCGCGTAGCGGCTATGAAGATGGGCGCCTCAGACACGTTGGGCCGGCACCCCCGGGACCTACGCATCTCGGTCACCGATCGGTGCAACTTCCGCTGCACCTACTGCATGCCCAAGGAGATCTTCAACCGCGAGTACGAGTTCCTGGCCCGGGAAGCACTGCTCAGCTTCGAGGAGATCGACCGGGTGGCCCGTTCGTTCGTGCGCCACGGGGTCCGCAAGTTGCGCCTCACGGGTGGGGAGCCACTGCTACGTAGGGGGATCGAGGGCCTCATCGCCAAGCTGGCCCTCATCCCCGATGTCGAGGACCTCACCCTCACCACCAACGGCGCCTTGCTGGGCCGCAAAGCCCGGGACCTGGCCGCGGCCGGGCTCCGCCGGGTCACGGTCAGCCTCGACTCGATGGACGACGCCGTGTTCATGGCCATGAACGATGTCGGCTTCGGTGTGCGGGGAGTGCTCGAGGGGATCGCCGCCGCCGCCGAAGCCGGGCTCACCCCCATCAAGATCAACATGGTGGTGAAACGGGGGGTCAACGACGGCTCCATCCTCGACATGGCCCGGTATTTCAAAGGCTCGGACCACACCCTCCGGTTCATCGAGTACATGGACGTCGGCACCACCAACGGGTGGCGGCTCGACGATGTGGTCCCGGCCCGGGACATCGTCGAGATGCTGGACCGGGAGTTCGGAATCGAGCCGGTGGGTCCTTCCTACCGGGGCGAAGTGGCGCAGCGCTGGCGTTATCGAGACGGGACTGGGGAGGTGGGCGTGGTCGCCTCGGTCACCCAGCCTTTCTGTGGTGACTGCACCCGGGCTCGCCTCTCGGCCGAGGGCGTGGTCTACACGTGCCTGTTCGCTACTCGCGGGACCGACCTGCGCGAGGTGCTGCGGGCGGGTGCGAGCGACGAGCGGCTCGACGCAGTGGTGTCCGGGCTTTGGATGAACCGTGCTGACCGGTACTCCGAGACCAGGTCGTCACAGACCGCCGGGCTCCAGAAGGTCGAGATGAGCTACCTCGGTGGCTGACTCGTGACCCGCTTGGAAGGAGGGCGCCACCGCCGTCACCGCCGTCTCCACGGTCGAGGGGATCAAGGCTGCCAGCAACCAGCTGCGGGGCACCATCGGGCGAGGAGCTGTCCGACGCTGCGCCCGCGTTCTCGCCTGAGAGCCAACAACTGCTCAGGTGCTCGCCACCCTCAACCACCACCTGGTCACCACTCTCGGCGCCTGCGGCGACGCGGTCCGCAACATCATGTCCTGCCCGGCGCCGCTCGGCGACCGGCAGCGGGCCGACGTGGGG
>DASQUK010000135.1:0-18029 GCA_035641315.1 Acidimicrobiales bacterium
CCGGCGCATCGGCGTCGAGGTGGGAGAGCCGAGCATCTCCACTTGAGAGATCCGCAACGAGATCGACCCGGAAACGGGGACGCTGCGAACTGGTGGAGGGGTGAGTCGCTACATCTTCATCGACGATCCCGAAGGGGAACTGCGACTCCGTCCTTGCCCGGGAGGGTCGAGCCGCCCCTCGTGGTCAGGTCCCGACCATCATGCAAGGGTCTTTCGCATGTAGACGAGCGAGAAGTCTCCTTGAGAACGGCGATCGTATTCGACGTATCCTATCCTCGAGTACAGCGCTTGGTTCTCGGTCATCTTCTCGTGTATGTACAGGTAAATGGCGTCGTACCCTCTGCGGGCCGCCTCCGCCTCGGCGAGCTTAAGAAGTTCTCGTCCAAGTCCTCTCCCCCGCTGGGACGGGTGAACGGCGACGTTCTCAATGACAAAGCCCTCGTCGTCCACACCGAGCACGATGACACCCACGATGGTCCCGTCGACTTCGGCCACCGTGACCTGCCGGTCGCGGATGACTCTGGCGTAGTCCTCGGTCATGGGTCCGGGCGGCATCCCGATGCGCTCGACGTAGTGCTCGTAAGCTTCCCGGACGAGCCTGGTTATGTGCTGGGCGTCTTCGTCCTTGGCTGACCGGAGCGAGTAACCGTCCATCTCACTTCTTCGCGAAGAAGGCCAGCTTGTACCCGTCGGGATCGCGAAGAACGAACTCCCGAGTACCTGTGGGCATCTTGCGTGGTTCGCTCACCGGCTTCATCCCTTGCGCCACGACCGCCTGGTAACAGTCGTCGAGATCGTCGACCTTGATGTGTAGATACTGGCCAGCTCCCTTGTTCGACAGCTTGGCTTCCTTCTTGCGTTCCGGATCTTCTTCCTGGTCTTGTGCCAGGAAGGTGACCGAGAACCAGTTGACATAGCAGGTCAGACGGTCTGGTTCTCGTTTGCCGAGGCGGAAGCCGAGGGCGTCGTAGAACTCGGTGGTCTTGTCCAGGTCCTTCACGAAACAGGACACGCCGGAGATGCTGTTGATCTTCACTTTGTCACTCCTTGTCTACGGGTTGGCTCTTGGAACCTTGAACACTTCGATCGTGTACTCGGGCCCACGCGTCAGAAATGGGTGGCCCGCTGGCGATGCGACGGTATGGTCCCGGTCGCGGAAACGGCGCCGCCCACATGCGTGCCGCCGCCCAACGGGTCCGCTCGTTCACCGCTCGTCCATGATCTCGCCATCCTCGGATGTAGCGTCCCGTGTGAGGGACCACGTCGGGCCGGCCTCAAGAACGGGTGCCGCCTGCATGTGCTCGGCGGAGTCCCAGCGCCAGGAGTCGAAGAATGTGACATCCTCGAGGCGAACCAGCCGGGCCTCGATCAGGCCGCGGTGGATGGTTCGAATAGCGGCAATCAAGGGTGACCCGCCGGGCTTGCAGCTCCTCGATGTCGACTGGGTCAACGGTGTAGCGGTGGGTCCGGATGTCTGGCATCTCGGTTCCTTCTGGCACGCGACGTTCACGAACCCGACGAGGACGCCATCACCGGTTGCGGACGGCGACCCAGGCCAGACGGTGCCCACGGATCTGGTCCACCAGCCCACCTCGGCTCGACCACCATGGGGCTCCACGAGGTCGGCCAGCTCGTCATGACCGGGCGTCAGCGGACCCGGACGGCGACGGCAGACAGACCTGCCCACCCAGCTGACGTGGTCCCGTGTCCTTCCTCCGGCGGGGGTCCGCGTGGTGCCGCGTGCAGCCGTCGACGGCTGACAACGATCGACAACTGCTGGCGGCCTTGGTCGTTACGCGGGCCGATAGACGAGGACGATAACGCCGTCACCTCCGACAATCTTCGAGTCAGTGAGTCGCAGCCGCTTCTTGTCGCTCGTCTCGCCGAAGAGGCGCTTGCCCGTCCCGAGCACGACCGGGAAGACCATCAGGTGCAGCTCGTCGACGAGGTCGTGCTCGATCAGGGTCTGCGCGAGCTGGCAGCTGCCGTGCACGTAGACGTTCCCGTCGGTGCCCTGCCTCAGCTTCGAGATCTCGTCCACCACGTCGCCCTTCAGCACGGTCGTGTTGTTCCACTCCGGGTCCTCGAGGGTGGAGGAGACGACGTACTTGGGCATGCTGTTGAACTTGTCAGCGAACTCGCCTTCCCTCGACGGCCAGGCCGCGGCGAAGCCCTCGTAGGTCACCCGCCCGAGCAGCAGCGCCTCGGCCTCGAGGGCCTCGTCGAACTTGAACGTGTTGCCTTCCTCGCCGCGATCGAAGTCGAAGCTCCAACCCTTGTACTTGAAGTCCTCGCCTCCCGGGGCCTCCATGACTCCATCCAGCGAGACGAACTCGGTGACGACGATCCTTCCCATTTGAACCTCCTTATGGATGGCCGTCCGATTGCGGCCTTCGGCGACCGGCCCCGACCGGGCCGGCCCCGGTGTCGGCTCACGAGGTGGCGTTGAGCCATTCCTCGGACGTTAGGTCGGCGAGCTGGCGTGCGGGCTCGGCAGCAGGACGCCGGTCTCTCGTAGGGCTCGTACTTTGCTCACGCCCAGGATCTTGAGCTGGCCAGCCGTGGCTGGCGGCCGCGTGCAGCAAACGATTCCCTCGATCTTCTCATCGATCGCCTTCTCCTATCGCTGATCGCCGGCCCCATCGGTGGGCTGGATGTCTAGTCCTGAGCAAGCGACGCCGTCTTGAACGAAAACGACAGCTACTGGCCGGGCGCGGACGGTGCGATTCGGGACGGTGTCTGCCCCACGAAGCGCTTGAGCGACCGGGTCAGATGGGGCTGGTCCGCATATCCGGCTTGGCGCACCACGTCGAGGGCGGAGACGCCTCGGGACAACAGCTCGACCGCTTTCTCGGCCCGTTGGATCTGCCTGATCGCCCCGCGGGTTAGCCCCGTCGCCCGCGACACCCGTCGTTCCAGCGAGCGCCTGGAAAGACCTTCGACGTCACTCAGCAAGTCCGCCGACACGACCGGGTCATGCACGAGCAGCCCGGCGCGAGCGAGCCGGTCGACGAAGACATCGGCGTTATCCGGCCTCGGAAGCTCCCATGCGGACCCGTCGAGCCAGAACGACCTGCTCGTCCCTTGCGGCAACGTCAACGCTCCGTCGACCAGCTGCCCCGGCGGCAGGCGCGGCATGAACGTGCCCAGGCTGAACTGGATCCCGAAGAACTCGGCGCCCTGAGGGATCGGCGCCGTCGTTGCCTTCGTCTCCGGTCCTCGCACCGTCAGCCGAGCCGTGCCCCGCTGCCGTGTGACCACCATCTCCCAGTGGGTCACCGCCACCGAGATGAAAGACCCCTCGGGTTCACTTCGTGTCTGCCACGTCTTCTCGATCAAGGGCGAGCGTGACGATCGCCACTCGAACGTGAACAGCTCGACTGCGCGCTTCACGACCACTTCGACGGGTCGCGGCAGACGAACTCATCGGTCGGTCGATCAGGCCACGCGACGCAGGGTGTTTCGGTCGGCGTGCGCGAAGGGTTCTGAGAGTTCGCTCATCTTCAGCATCGTGACCTCGTCGTAGCTCCACGTACCGTCGGCGTTGGCCGTGATCGTCGCCCGGTAGCTCAACGAGCTGGCTCGCTTCGCGAGGTACTGGTTCTCGCCGATGGTGTAGTCGTTGCCGCCTAGATCAGCCGCCAGCGAGAATTCGACCGCGTCGGCGCCGGCTGTGCCGCCGGCGAGCACGGTGATGCTCCGCGGCACGACGAAGCCTTGCAGCACCTCCCCGGTGGCGGCGTCCCAAAGCCAGTACCGACCTCGGTGTGGAAGGGTTCGTCTCGGCGTCACGCCACATCGCGGCCCTGTAGTCGAGCCCGAAGAGCCGTTGGCTCCCGTTGCTAACCGGCCCGAGGGGGTGAGGGTGGCCCTTTCGCGGTACGGCGTGAGCACCACCTCGCGCCGCGAGTGGGAGTAGGCGGTGTGGAAGCCGACCTCCCCTTCCCAGTCGCCGGCGAGCGCACAGCGAGCCCCATTCGCTGGTCATCGACGTCTGCTTCCTCTCGATTGTCGGCGAACACGTTGCGGGTCTCTGATTCCGTGTCGTTCCGGTGCGACCCTCCTGTGGGCGAGCACCGTCAAGTGGCTACCTACGTCGCTGCCGACGGAGCCGAGAGTGGAGCGCGGTGATGTCGATGGTCCTGCGCGTATTCGTCTCGACGGTGAAGCATCGCGATCACCATGGCCGGAAGCATCAAGACATGCATCGCCCCCGACAGCATGTCGCCGGACAGCACTCCGGCCCAGAAGGGGCCGATCAGGACAAGGAGAGGAACGAACATGGCGGCGCCCATTTCGCCGATGGGAGCCCAGCGGTGGCCTTGGTGCCGCATCCACACCGCCATCCCGATCGTCATGTTTGCCGCCATCACCGGGGCGCGCAGCCCAGCGTGCTGGAAGAAGTCCGAGTATCCGAACGCGGCACAGACCAGCCGCACCGCCGCCCCCAGAACCGCCATCCCGGCGATCATGGCCAACACCACCTCGAAGAAGTGCCGCAAGAGGTTCCGTCGCCGGGTGCTGCGCCAAGCCTCAGGTGCTGAGGTAAGCGTCGTCATAACGACCACCTCCCTCTCGGTAGATGGCCTCGACCATCGAGGCCGTGCCGATGAGCGCATTGAAATCCGCCGCGGGCGCCACGTGTAGAGGCGAAGGTCCTCGATGCCGTCGACTGTGGACCTTCGCTGCTGGCGCCGGCCATGCTCGCGAACTCGCACCGATTGCCCCTGATGGTGTCTCAGCGCACAGAGCTAGGGGTGGTCGTAGTTTCTGGGGGCTCGGCGGGTGGTCTCAAGAATGCCCTGCCCGCCCGTTGCTGGTTGGCTTTAGAGCGAGGTGGCCGCTCGTCGGGTTCTGGCTGCGGTGTGACTTTGAAACCGGCGCGAGCAACCGGACGTAGCGATCCCAGCCTCTCGCGTGGACAGCGACTCCGAGCCGTAGTGGGGGGCAGGGCGCCGCATATCACATCGGCGGAACGGCCTTGCGCGAGGTGCGCGAATATCAGCCCGCGGTCGGCGAGCTGTCGTGCGCGGAGTGAGCCGCCGCTTCGGTATCAAGGATCGCCGGGAATGGCGAAAGTCATCCCGGGCCCGGCGCGCCTGCCGCGGCGGGATCGAGCGCCGCCTTCGCGAGATCGACGATCTCGGCCGGGGCCTTCGAAGGTGAACCGGCATCGAAGGGCGGCTGGGGGTCGTATTCGATGGCCAGCTGCACGCTCTGGGCAACGGCCGGACCATACATGCGGTCGAGCAGGGTGAGCGCCATGTCGGTACCACTCGAAACCCCCGCGGCGGTAATCACCTTTCCCCGCTCGACCACCCGCTCCTCGGTGTAGCGGGCGCCGAGCCGTTCGAGCTGCTCCCTCCTCGCCCAGTGCGTGGTTGCGTCGACACCATCGAGGATCCCCGCGGCGGCCAGGTAGAGCGCACCGGTGCACACACTGGTGGTCCACGTGGTCGCGGGATGAACCTGGCGGAGCCACCGCACGACGCGGTCATCCCAGTCGGCGAACAGTTCGCCCGGCACCACCACGACGTCAGGGGCGGTCACCTCGGCGAACGTCGTCGATGCGACGAGCGGGCAGCGCCCGGTGTGGTCGAGCACCGGCCCGGCCTCGCCGGCCACGAACACGATGTCGTGCCCGGGCACATCGGCGAGCACCTGAAACGGCCCGATGATGTCGAGGACCGTGAACTTCGGGTAGAGCGCCAGCGCGATCTGCATGGCTACGACCTGTCCCTGTCCGAGACGGTAAAGCTGAACATCATCCCGCTCTGGTTGTGTTCGGCGATGTGGCAGTGGGCCATCCACAAGCCGGGGCTGGAGACGTCCAGGAGGATGTCGACCGTTTCGCCCGCACGAACCAGCACGGTGTCCTTCCACACCAGGTTGGGCTCGGCCACGCCGTCGCGGGAGAGGACGAGGAACCGCCCGGCGCCGTGGACGTGGAAGGGGTGGTGCATCGGGTGGTCCTGCTCCATGTCGTTGACCAGGCGGATCTTCACCTGGTCACCGACTCGGAACGCCCAGTCGATCTCCCAGTTCTCCTTGCCGGTGTCGCGGTCGACGAGCTTCCAGATCATGTTGCTGGGGTCCGACGCCCGGTTGATCTCGGGCATCAGGTCCTCCCACTCGAGGCCGTCGGCCGTGTCGTGGGCATGGGAGTGACCGGTGGAGGCGACCGCGCCTGCTGCCGCGGGGATGAGCTTCATCCCGCAGCTTGGGCACGTGCCGGGCTCGGCGGTGACGACCTCGGGATGCATCGGGCACGTCCAGGACGACGCGGCTGTGGCGATGAGCTTCATCCCGCAGGTGGGGCAGGTGCCCGGCTCGTGGGTGACGACCTCGGGGTGCATCGGGCACGTCCAAAACGACGCGGCTGTGGCGATGAGCTTCATCCCGCAGGTGGGGCACGTGCCGGGCTCGGCGGTGACGACCTCGGGGTGCATGGGGCAGGTCCAGGATGACGCGGCGGTGCTCTGGTCGCCGTAGAGGAGTGGCATCAGTGACTCGAACGCCAGCGTCTTGTCCGGTGGTCGGTCGCGTGCGCGGTCGATCTTCGCCCGTTCGGCCGTCAGCTCGGCGCTGGTCCGGAGCACTTCGAAGTCCCGCAGGAACGACTGCTCGATCGGCTCGTCGCTGACGACGATGGTGCCGAGGTTGTAGGTGTGGCCCGGGGTGCGGTGCTCAAGCGAAACCGACCCAGGCGTGTCGAACAGCACGTCGACGATGGCTCGCTCGGACGGTGAGAGCAGGACCTCCTCGACGAAGCTCTCGTGCTCGTAGCGGCCGCTGTCGCCGCCCACCAGTTTCATGCGGGCGCCCGGCAAGGCGACGTTGAAGATTCGGGTGTTGGCGGTGTTGGTCAAGCACAGGCGCACGACCTCGCCCACATGGGCTTCGAGCTGCAGGTGGGCCTCCCCGCCCGTGAGCATGACGTTGCCGAAGCGACCCATGGCCACGTGGGTGGGGCCGGCGTGATGGAATGCAACGATCCGACCATCTTCGATGAGGACGTCATCGAGGGTGACGACCACCTCCCGGTTCACCGGTGGCCAGTAGTCCTTCTCGGCGGGGACGACCACGAGATTGCCGTAGAGGCCCATGTCCAGCCCGTAGTCCTCGCGGATGTGGGGGTGGTACCAGTAGACACCGGCGTCGGGGAAGCGGACCCGATAGGTGAACTCACCACCGATCGGGATCGGTGCCTGGGTCTCGTAGGGCACACCGTCGTACTCGTTGTCGAGCCGCAGCCCGTGCCAGTGGACGGTGGCCTCGACGTCAGCGTCGTTGCGCACGCGAACGCTGACCGCGGCCCCCTGCGGGACCCGAAGCGTCGGGCCCGGGATCGAGCCGTTGTAGGCGAGCATCCGGACCCTGTCGTCACCGAGCTGCTTGACGACGGGCGCAATCCGCAAGTCGAAGGTGTCACCATCAGCGAGCTCCACGAGCGTCGGAGCGCGACATTCATCGAGGGTCGAGGTATCCGTCGAGAAGGCGGCTGCCTCATCCGCCGGCCCGTTCCGAGTCTCGTCGTTCACTGGTCCCCCTGTCTGGGCGTCGCTGTCTAGCGCGACGATTCGAGGATCGCTTGAAGGTCGTCCGGCACAGGCATGGGCCGGAACGCACTCACGTCAGCACCGCCGGTGTTGCCGACCGGATAGCGCCCGGTCCACGAGCCGGGGCCCGCGACGATGACGCGCAGCAACTGCCCGACAACCTCGTGGCGGTCGCGTCGACGGAACGCATGGGCCAGCATCGCGAGATGTGTGCGGACGTGGGCGCCCGCCAGCGGCTGGCTCAAGATGTGTGCACGCTCCAGGTGCTTCCACTCGGTCGCCACGTCCCCCCGGTCCCTCGCGGAGCGGGCCGCAGCTCTCTCATCAGACCATGCCGCACGCAAGACGTTGCGCCCTGAGGTATCCGCCGAGCCGCCACGTCCGGTGGCGCGCGTCGTGGACGTCCGTGCCATCGCTGATCTCCCTTCTGATCGGTCCGATTCCGCCGCCGATCTAGCGTTCGCCGTGCCAGCATCCCCGGCAGCGAAGGCTTGGCAAGCTATCTTAATCGACACTGAATACGCAACTCTGCAGCTCTGTTTCTTTTCGGTGGCAGTGGGCTTGAGCGGAATGAGGGCAACGTGACGAAACCGACCGTCCCGAATTCAAGTTTGGACGGACCGGCGCGGCGGGGTGGCGCTCGGGTCGGGGCCGGTCGTCCACGACGGCCAGGGGTGGAGGAGGCCGTCTTCGAAGCCGCGCTCGGGCTGCTGGCCACCCGGGACTACCGCGAGATCACCATGGAGACCCTGGCCGGCCGCGCAGGCGTCTCGCGGACCACGATCTATCGTCGTTGGCCATCCAAGGCGGCCGTCGTAGCTGCCGCCGTCTCCAGCCTCTATCTCGACCGGGTCGAGGTGCCCGACACCGGCGCGTTGTCCGAGGACCTCGTCGCACTGCTCAGCGAGACCTATCGGGTCATGGCCGACGGTGACGGCCGGGTCCTCGAGCAACTCGTGCGGCAGTCGGGTCAGAACCCGGAGCTGGTTCACGTGGTCAGCTCCATCCTCTACGCCCGTCGGCGCTTGTACGCCACGATGCTCAACCGCGCCATCGCGCGTGAGGAGCTGAGTCCCGAAGTAGACCAGGAGCTTCTGCTCGACCTTCTACTCGGGCCGCTGTGGTTTCGTCTGCTCGTGAGTGGTGCGCCCATCACACCAGCGGAAGCACGCTCGGTCGTCCAGCTCGTCCTCGACGGCGCCCTTCCCCGGGGTCCCAGGCTTTCCGGCGGGCGCGCCCGCAAGCGGTCGCGATGAGCCATCTTCCTGTACCGACACTCCCGTTCACTTCGGGGGCGTGCGACGTTCGAAGAAACACATACCTCTACAACAAGACGGGCAGCGTCCTGCTCTGCTCCTGCTCCACGCCGCCGTCACGGCGGCACTGGACCAGCACTCGCTGGTGCCCGACAGCCAGCTCGGGCTAACGACCGGCATCGTGATCTAGCCGACGCTCGCCGTCGCGTCAGCACTTCTCGTCGCCCTCACGGGCGGCCACCTCGCTTACGTCGTGGCAGCCACAGCGCAGCCACGACCGCTCACACGGAGGCGATGAAGCGCTTGACGCCTTGCGTAGTCAACCGCCGGAGGGTCGAGTGGATGCCGCCACTCCCCCGCCCGTCGGCTCGGTCCGCCACGGCCGGAAGCGTGGACGTCCGACCAACTCGGCGCTTCCTCGACTTCGTGGCCGACAGCCGCTACCTGCCCGCCTGGGTGTTCCTCGCGACAACGGGATGTCGGCGGGGCGAGTGCCTCGGTCTGCGATGGGGCGACCTCGGCCTCGACGCGGCGATGGCGATCATCTCCCGCCAAGTCACGACCGGCGACCACGAGCTGCGGATCAAGGAGCTACCGAAGACCCAAGCGCGGCCACATGGTCCGCCTCGACTAGGGCACCGTAGGGATGCGCGCCAGCCCGCCGCCATGCGAGCCTCCACCCGAGGCGGCCGTAGCGGCACCGAACAACCAGGTCAGCGGATCAAACGCTCGACCAGGTCTGGCCGGTCGGCGAGGTTGTCACTGACACGAGCCATGAACAGCTCGGTCAAGGCGGGGACGTCGGTGTGGTCCCAGTCGATCCGGCCCCCGGGTGGCTGGGGGTCGTACTCGATGGCGAGCTGCACGAGACGGGAGATCTCGGCGTTCGTCAAGCGTTCAGTGAGGTGAAGGGCCATGTCTATCCCGGCCGATACACCCGCGGACGTAATGTGCTTTCCGTCCTCGACCCACCGCTTCCGGACGTACGTCGCGCCCAGCCGCTCCAGCACCCCGGCATACGCCCAGTGGGTCGTGGCGCGGCGTCCCTCGAGCAGCCCAGCCGCCGCCAGCACGAGCGCCCCGGTACAGACGGAGGTCACGAACTCGGCCGACTGCGCCGCCGCCCGCACGTAGTCGAGGATGGCCTCGTTCGCCATCGCCCTGATCGTCGGTGCCCCGCCTCCCGGAACGACCACGGCAAAGGGGTCGGGTTCGTCGTCGAAGACGCCGTCGGGAGTGAGGCGGATGGGCGTGTCGGACGGCACGCTATCGATCCGCTCACCCACGACTGTCGTCCGAAAGCTCGGGTCGATCAGCGGCAGGGCGGACATGACCTGCAGAGGACCGATGAGGTCCAGAGGCGTCAACCCCGGGTACAGCACGAAGGCAATCGTCTTCTGCGTCTGCGCCTGAGCGCTCACCGCAGTCCTCCGACCGAGTTGCGACAAGGCTCAGGCACCGCCGACCCCTTCCGCGCCGTCATGTCGCGCCGGCCGCTGTGTCACGGCAGCTCATCCACGATCGTACCGTCGGAACGGCGACGAGGCAGACGCCTCGTCAAGCTCGTCGATCTCCCGTCGAATGGCATGCGCCCGGAGCACGCCGTGGTAGCCCGCCGGGTCGACTGATCCGACAGGGAGGTCCGAGACCGCTCGTTGGGACTCAGGATGTCCCCAGCCGTTCCTCGTCCTGGTGCAACCGCCCCCAGCGCAGGGATCACCGCCGTGGCCGAACAGCACCCGCGGCCCGAAGGCCCGGCGCAACCACAAGCTCCTGAGCGAGCCCGCCGTCGACAAGCGTCCTGGTGGACCCCCTCAGATCCAGCAGGGCACGGCCACACCGATTCCGCCTGCCGCCGCTGACGCCGATCCAGCTCGGCGGCGAGTGACCCAGCTACGGGTACAACGGCCCTCACGTACGAAGCCGGCAGTACCCGCAACGCGCTCATCGGGAACCTGAGCGACCGCGCCATGGCCGGCACGCAGAAGCTCGACATCGGCTCAGTCCCAACCCAGCCTGTCGACCTGGAGGTGTTCGAGGTGGTTGGGCATGCCCATCCCCACGGCCTCCAGGTGTGGGCGCATGCGGTGAGCGAACGCCTGGTGGGCGGCTTCGGTCTCCCAACCGTTGACGATGGCGATCCCCGTGTCCGTCTTGCAGGCCGCGTAGAACACCGGCCGGCTGTAGGTGGCGTCCTGCGCGTCGATCCACAGCCGGCGTGCCCGCTCGAAGCGCTCCAGGAGCTCGTCCGGGTCGCCATCGAAGCGGACGATCACCGCGATCGGGTCTGACACTTGGTCCTCTCCTTCACGCACCCTTGTGTGTTGGTCAGGATCCTCCGCCTTGGTGGAGAGCATCGAAGCACTTTTCAACCACTTCCTCGGGCGCCGTGTGGATCTCGTTGGGTGATTCGATGTCGAAGCCCTCGTCGGCGAAACACTCCAGGAGCGACGGGGGCAACGCTCCCGCGCTTGGTGGGGTGGTGCCGCCGCTTGGGGCATCGTCGTCGTCGCCTCCCCCGCAGGCCACGAGTGTCAGCGCGAACGCGCCCAGCATCCCAGGGGCTGTGCGGAGCACTCGGGGGCGGCTCACTGCCGCACCTCCGCTCCCACCGGCTCCGCCGCGCCCTCGATCAACCGTCCGTCGGCGAGGCGCACGACCCGATCGGCGCGGTCGGCGATCCATTCGTCGTGGGTGACGAGCACAAGGGTGATCTGGAGCTCACTGTGCAGACGGGCGAGCAACTCCAAGACCATCTCACCGTTGCGCGTATCGAGGTTGCCGGTGGGCTCGTCGGCGAGCACCACCCGGGGCGAGCGCGCCAGGGCGCGTGCTATTGCCACCCGCTGTTGCTCGCCCCCGGACAGCTGGGCCGGCAGGTGGTGGGCGCGCGACCCCAAACCGACCGCATCGAGGTGCTGCTCGGCCGTCCCTTTCCGCTCGGATCGCGGCATCGCCAGCGGGGCGAGCGCCGCCTCGACGTTCTCGGCCGCGCTAAGCGTCGGGATCAGGTTGAACTGCTGGAACACGAAGCCCATCGCCCGCAGCCGTAGGTCGGCGAGCGCCGAGTCCCCGAGCTGTTCCAGCGGCTGACCCTCGAAGCGGACCGAGCCGCTGCTCGGCCGGTCCAGTGCCCCAAGAAGCTGCAGGAGGGTCGTCTTGCCCGAGCCCGACGGCCCGAAGACGGCGACGAACTCCCCTCGCCCGATTGTCAGGCTGAGTGCGTCCAGGGCCAGGACCCGGGTCGAGCCTTCGCCGAACGACCGGGTTGCGCCCTCGAGCTCGTAGGTCGGGGTGGTGTCGCTCACGGTGCTCATCTGTTTCGTTCTCCGTGTTGGGTGGTGGGTCACTCCGCGCTCCGAAGCGCCTCGGCTGGGCGGAGCCGGGCGGCGCGCAACCCTCCTACGGCACCGGCGAGCAAGCCGCCGATGAGCGCCAGGCCGATCGCGAGGAGGAGCAGTCCAGGGACCACGGGGGCACCGAGGACGACGTCGGTGCTGCCGGCGCTGATGGTTCCTTGGCCGAAGGTGCCGAAGCCGGGACTGGATTCGGGCTCGACGGAGGCTTGGAGCGTCGGCCCGATCGCGTCGATGATCGCGGCGCCGGCGATACCGAGCGCGGCCCCGAGGAGCCCGCCGACGGCTCCCTGCACGAGCGACTCGCCTGTGACCTGGCGGACAACGAGGCGCTGGCGCCAGCCGAGCGCCTTGAGGGTGCCGAGCTCGCGGGTCCGCTTCTGGACGCTGGACAGGGTGAGCAGGCTGGCGATCAGGAAGGCCGCCACGAGGGCGACCATCGCCAGCGCGGTGCCGAGCTTCGAGGAGAGGTTCTCGGCGTCGGCGAGGGATCCGCCGACGCGGTCGGCCAGGTCCGCGGCGGTGACCACCTCGGCGCCAGGAAGCTGGCCCTCGATCTGGTCGACGACCTCGGCCACGGCGTCGACGGAGTCGGCGCGCACCCGGATCCCGTTGACCCGGCCGTTGCGGTCCGAGAGCTCCTGCAGCCGCCTCAGCTCGACGTAGGCCTGGGACGCTTGACCCCCGAGGGGCGCGCTGGCGAGGCCGACCACTTCGAACTCCTCGCCCTCTCCCGCGGGCTCGGTCGTCTCACCGACGGCGATGCCGTTCTGACGGGCGTACGCGAGGTCGATCACCGCCTCTCCTCGCGCCAGCTCGGGGGTCTCCGAGAAGTAGCGGCCCTCGACGATCTGTTCCGGGGTTACCGCCGCCAGCTCGGGCTTGCGCACGTCGACCCCGGAGATGGTCAGGTCAGAGAACTCGAAGCCTCCGCCGGGCCCATGAGGGTTCGCCACCTCGCCGCTCTCCGGTACGACGCCCTCGACGCGCAAGGCCCTCAAGGACAGGCCCGCGGCGGCGTCCTCGGCGCCGTCGAGGCCTCGGATCCTCGCCACCTCGGAGCTAGGGAAGCTCAGCTGGCTCGAGAGCAGCGAAACCTCGGAGAAGCGCTCCCCGGGCTCCCCCAGATCCGAATAGTTGAACGCGGCGTCGTGGTTCTCGTTCTCTTGCTCGAGCAGACGCTGCTCCTCGTCGGAGAGCTGGCTGAACGGGTCGCCGGTCCCGCGCCCCGCCGGGTCGTCGCCCGACACGAGGAGGGGACGGCTCACCGCTAGGTCGGTACCGACCCCGGTCAGCGGCTCAAGCACCTGCTCCTGGGCATCGTCGAGACCCTTGGACAGGGCGCCCACGATCACGACGAGGCCGACGCCGACCGCGAGACCGAGGGCAGTGAGGGCCGTGCGGCCCCGCCGGCGACGAACCTCAGCCAACAGATACTGGACGTAGAACATCTGCTGAGTCCCTCCCCAGGGTCAGACGACGTCGCGGCGCGTTGTCGCCAGCCAGCCGGCCGCCGCCGCGGCCACCGCGTAGACGGCGAGCAGGAGGGCGCCGGGCGCCGGCGCGAGGAGAGTGCCGGGGTCCTGCCCACTGATCGCCTCGGCGGCGGCGCCGGGTGCGAACCGGCTGACTGCGAGGTCGAGCGCGTCACCAGCGAGCAGGCCCTCGACGAACAGCAGCCATGCGGCGATGCCGACAACGGTCGGCACCTGACGGCGGACGACCGCGCCGACACCGACACCGATCGCCGCCCACAGCGCCACCCCAGCGGCGCCTCCCGCGACCAGGAGCATGTAGTCGCCGGCGTCGAGTCGGATGTCGATGTCGCGCACCCTGAGCGCCGCGGCACCGACCCCGACCGCCAACGCCGAGGCCACCAGGCCGAACCCAGCCCCCATCAGCGTGCTCACCGCGACCTTCGCGGCAACGACCCGGCCCCGCTGGGGCGTCACGAGGAAGGTCGGACGGATTGTGCCGTGGCGGATCTCGCTCGTGATCGACAGCGCACCGAGCAGGGCCGCGAACAGCGCGCCGAGGAACTCCCCGAGGCCGAACACCATCAGCTGCTCCGAGGCGCCGTCGAGGTGCTCGACGGCAAGGCCGAAGCCGTGCAACAGCACCGCAAGCAGGACCAAGCCGAGCATCGCCGCCAAGAGACCCAGGTTGGTCGGCGTCGAGCGCTGCTTCAGCAGCTCGGAGCGAAGCTCGGCCCTCACGCGACTTCCCCTGCCGTCACCTCGAGGTAGGTGTCCTCGAGGGTTTGGCCGCGATCGGCGAGGTCATCCAACCGCAGGTCCGCGACAAGGCGGCCCCGATCGATGATCAAGACCTGGTCGACCGTCTGGGCAACCTCGGCCAGCACGTGGCTGGCGACGAGGACCGTTCCGCCTCGCTCGGCGAACCGTCGCAGGAACGTGCGTAGCCAGTGGACGCCGGCCGGGTCCAGCCCGTTGGCCGGTTCGTCCAGGACGAGAAGCTCGGGGTCTCCGAGCAGTGCGGCCGCCAGTCCGAGTCGCTGCCGCATGCCCAGCGAATACGTCTTCACCCGCCGGCCGGCGGCGTCCAGCTCGACGAGCTCCAGGGCCTGTTCGACGCGGCCCGGCGGGATCCCCGCCGCCAGCGCCAGCGCGCGCAGATGGTCGCGCCCTGAGCGTCCCGGGTGAAAGTCGTTCGACTCGAGCACCGCGCCGACACGTTGCGCCGGCTGGTCAAGCTGCCGGTAGCAGTGGCCGAAGACCAGCGCCTCTCCTGACGTGGGCTCGGCCAGCCCAAGTAGCAGCCGCAACGTGCTCGTCTTGCCGGCGCCATTCGGGCCCAGGAACCCGGTGACGGTACCTGCGTCGAGCGAGAAGCTGAGCCTGTCAACCGCGGTGAGTTCGCCGAAGCGCTTGGTCAGCGAACGGACGCTGACGACCGCATCGCGCGGCGAGCCGGCCATGGCCTCGGCCTCCGCGGTGGCCGCTGCGGCCCTTGCCGGCCTCACGCCTCTGGCCTCCGGTCGCGCCCCGCTTCGCGATCTGAGGTTCTCGGCTGATCGCGATCGGAGCCCTTGCGCGCACCGCGGAGCAGCACGTAGGCCAGCCCGCCGACGACGACGATCGCCACGAGGGCCAGATGCACCAGGGCCATGCCCCCGGCCGGGCCGTGGTTCACCTGCGCGATCAGCCATCCCACGTTCACGTTCGCCTGCGTCGGCGTTGCGGGTGGTCGGTGGCGGTCACGGCAGCGAAGGTACGGCCGGCCGAGTCGTGGCGAATCGCCCCGGCGGGCGAACTTGCCCGTACCCATTTCGTGGAGCCGAGTCATCCACGCGGGGGATTCGCAGCCGAAGGCGCGCCGGTAGTGTCGCGGCGGCAGTGTCGAAGGTGGCCACGATGTACCGGCTGTTTGCGGCCCGGCCGAGGCCGGGACTGCTGATCGACGTCTCGGTCGCGGCCGTGGCCTTCGGCGGCACGCTGGCGGTGCTCTCCCACGGCTTCACCGTCGTCCCTGGCTCGAGCGCGGGGTCGGGAGAGCTCGACGCAGTCAGCGGGTCGCTCGCCGCCTGTGCGTCCCTGCCTCTGATCGCATGGCGACGCAGCGCTCTCGGGGTCTTCGCCCTGACCGCATCCGCGAGCGCGCTGCTGGGTGGCCTCGGCTACGCGGTCGGTGTGCCGTTCGGCGCTACCGCCGCGCTCTACCTGCTGGCGGCGAGCCGCGGCGACACCTACCCATGGACCCCGCGAACGACGGCGGCCGTGATCGCACTCCTTGTCGCATATCTGACCGCAACCGGCCTCGGTCAGGGCGGGTTCCCGGGCAGCCAGCTGTTCCACACGGTGCTTGCCTGGGGCGCTGCCTGGTTCGCCGGTGAGCGGACCCGCCTGCAACGTCAACACTTCACTGAGCTCCGCGACCGTGCACAGCGTGCCGAGCGCGAGGCCGAGCGTGAGCGCCGGCTGGCGGTGGCCGAGGAACGCGCGCGGATCGCCCGCGACTTGCACGACTCCGCCGGCCACGCCATCAACGTGATCGCCGTCCGCGCCGGCGCCGCCCGGCTCGGCCACTCCAAGGATCCTGACCGTTCGCTGCGTGCGCTCGAAGCGATCGAGGAGGTGGCGCGCCAGACCGTCGACGAGATCGATGAGATCGTCGGCACGCTCCGCGACGACCGCTCATCGACCGCGGCCGTGGAGGCGCCGCCGGGCCTGGCGTCGGTCGACACGCTCCTTACGCGCCACACGTCAACCGGGCTCGACGTGAGCGTACGAACGAGCGGAACGCCGCGGACGCTTGCCACTACCATCGATCAAGCCGCCTACCGGATCCTCCAGGAGGCGCTCACGAACGCCGCCCGCCACGGGACCGGCACGGCCAGGATCGACCTGGCCTTCGGCGAGAGTGCCCTCGACCTCACGGTGGTCAACCCCGTCGTCGACAACGGTGCAGCGCGATCAGGCGGTGGGCACGGGCTGATCGGCATGCGTGAGCGCGTCACGATGCTCGGAGGCCACCTCGACGCTGGATGCGCCAACGGCGCGTTTCGCGTCCAGGCACACCTCCCCTACCGAGCCCACCGCCGATGACCCGCGTGCTGATCGTCGACGACGACGACCTGATGCGCGCCGGGCTCCGCGAGCTTCTCTCCAACGATCCATCGATCGAGATCGCCGGCGAAGCCTCGACGGGCCGCGAGGCAGTCGAACGAGCACGCCGCCTCGCGCCCGATGTCGTCCTGATGGACGTGCGCATGCCCGACCTCGACGGGATCGCCGCCACCCGGGAGCTGTCGCGAGCGGTCCCCGGCGCACGGGTCCTGATCCTGACCACCTTCGAACAGGACGACTACATCTTCTCCAGCTTGCGCGCCGGCGCCTCTGGCTTCCTGCTCAAGCGCACACGACCCGAGGAGCTCATCGAGGCCGTGCACACCATCGCCGCCGGCGACTCCCTGCTCTCGCCGTCGGTCACTCGGCGCGTCATCGACCGCATGTCCCAGCAACCCGTTCCCGCACTGGCCGACCAGGCCAAGCTGGAGGCACTCACCTCACGGGAACGCAAGGTTCTCGAGCTCATCGCCCGCGGCCTCTCCAACCGCGAGATCGCCGCCGCGCTCACCGTCGAAGAATCGACTATCAGAACCCATGTGAAGCGGGTCCTGATGAAGCTCAACCTGCGCGACCGCGTGCAAGCCGTGATCTTCGCCTACGAGAGCGGCATCAACAGTCCCAGCGCCGGCGCTAACTCCGCACGATCGAAGTAGTCAGCAGAGCAGTCACGGATGTCCGGCGTTCGTCGCACTCCTAGCAAGGACGGAATCGGCGATACGCACCCGGCGAGCACGTGGCGAGCTCGCAGGCAGTTGCCTCGGCACCAGCGGAGGTCGCGTACTCGTGTTCGGGGTGTTGCCGGCGGCCTCGTAGGAAGGCTCAGCCAGCGCCGAAGATCATTCCGCCACACATGACCACCATCACGAGGATCATGGCGACGGCGGCGAGGCCTGAGAGCTCCATCATGTCGACTTTCCCTGTTCAGGTGGGGCTGAGCGGCGTTGTCGGATCGTCCCGCGGTTTGGGCTGCCTCGCCCGTGCGGTGGCAACTACGACGAGGATGCCGATGACGATGACGAGGTTGGCGAGCACGAGAAGTAGATGGGTGAGGTCGTTCTCGCGGGTGTTTGGGTGTGCTCGTAGAAATGCCAGACGGCGACGGCCAGATAGCCGAGGGCGCCCGCGACCACGATCCGGTAGCCAGCGGTGGGCCGTTGGAGTGTTCCCCGCATGGCAGCGGCGAGGATGACGAGGGCTCCAAGCCAGACCAGCCAATGGGCCTGGAGCTGGTCGGCGCCGGTCTCGAACTCGTCGTGGGTCGCGTGCCAC
>DASQUK010000136.1:0-6365 GCA_035641315.1 Acidimicrobiales bacterium
CCGGGCGCCTCCGGGCCCTGCATCCAACCGGCCGCGTCCTGGGGGTCGCGTGGATCCATCGGCCCGGCGTAGCAACCGTCGAGCGAGATGGACATCTGTGCTGTCACCTTGGTCATGCCCCTGAGTCGGAGCCACCGACGCATTCTCGACATGCGCGGCGCCATCATCGTCACCCGAGAGCGCGGGCGATCGAGAGCAGCCAGCTGACAAGGCTCATACCCGGCGTTTGTTGACCGGCGCGCTCGACGGCCACGACGAAGCAGACGCGGTTCGGTGCTCGGTGCGGGAACGGCTTGCCGGTGTACTTACGGGCGAGCGCGTCCATGTAGCGATTGTCCGCATCCGGCCGCACCTCCACGACACGCCCCTGGAGGGCAGCCATCTGATGCGGGTTGTCCATGTCGACGACGGAGATCGACACCCGCTGATCACGCTGCATGTCCTTTGCCTTCCACCCGCCCGTGTCGGTGCAGATGAGCACGCGGTCGCCCTCGACGCCGGCCCACACGACCCAGTTGCGCGGCGACCCGTCCCGGCGCAGTGTCGCCAGGTGCACGTAGTTCGGGCGGTCGAGAAGCTCTCCGACCTCGGTCGGGAGCGGGATGCTCGTGGCGCGATCCGTCTCGATGACCGCGCCATCACGCGTCGGCGTCGCTGGAGCGGCGCAGCAGCTCGCGCACATCCGCGAGCTCGCCCAGGTGGCCGAGCTTCTCGGGGTTGATCACCGAGCGGACCGTCTGCACACCGCCGTCGACGACGTCGATGACGAACACGTTCACGAGGCGACCGTCGGGGTCGCGCACCAACGCGCCGGGCTGGCCGTTCACGCGGCGGCGCTCCAGACGGCCCCCGAGCGCGACCATGCGGCGACCGACACCGGCGAGCAGCCGAGCGACGCGCTGCACACCGACGATGGGCACGCCCCACTGCGGGACCTTGCCGCCCCCGTCTCCATACACGACGGCGTCGGCCGCGAGCAGCTCCAGGAGCGACTCGACGTCACCGTCGGTGACGGCGGCGAAGAACCGGTCGGCGAGCCGATCGCCTTCCGCGGTCGACGCTACGAACCGTGGCCGGTCTTTCTCGATGGCTCGCCGCGCCCGGCGCGCGATCTGCCGGCAGTTCGTCTCGGACTTGCCGACCACCGCCGCGATCTCGGCGAAGTCGTAGCCGAAGACGTCGTGGAGCAAGAACACGGCCCGCTCCACCGGGTTGAGTCGCTCGAGCAGCACCAGGAACGCCATCGACAGGGAGTCGGAACGTTCCGCCACCTCCTGCGGGTCGAGGCCGCCCTCGTCGGTCAGCAACGGCTCCGGGAGCCACTCGCCGACGTACGTCTCCCGCTGGGCGCGCGCCGACTGCAGCTCGTCGATCGCCAGCCGGGTCACGACCGCGGACAGGTACGCCTTGGGCGACTCGACGACCGCGCCGTCGGCGAGCGCTCGGCGGTAGCGGAGGTACGAGTCCTGGACGAGGTCCTCTGCGGCCGTGACGCTCGACAGCATCCGGTACGCGATCGAGAACAACAGCGGGCGTAGCGCCTCGAAGGCCTCGTCCGGTACGTCGAGCGTCACGCCGGTCGGGCCGCCGCGGCGCCCAGCGCCTCGCGGAAGCCGTCACGCCAGCTCGCCCAGCGCGGCTCCCACCCGAGCGCTCGCTTGATCTTGGCGTTCGACGCGCCTCGGCCCTCGGTCATCCACCGCACTGGCACCGCGCCCGCGGCGAGCCGACCGACCCAGCGCGGCACCCGCAGGGGCGGCGGCGCGCCGACGGCCTCGGCGAGCGCCGGCAGCCACGCCGACACGGGAGCCGGCTCGTCGTCGACGACGTTGTAGACACCACGACCGCCGTGCTGCACGGCCGCGATGGTGGCCGTCGCCGCGTCCTCGACGTGGATCCACGACCAGACACCCGCGCCGTCACCGACGATCGGGAACCGACGGCGTCGGACCAGGTCGACGAGCCCCTCCGACGCACCCGGGCCGTAGAAGTTGCCGTACCGAAGGACGATGCCCTCCACCGGCGCGTCGGTCACGGCCCGCTCCAGGTGCCGGATCGCCGCTATCGACCGGTGCTGGGCCGGCAGCGGCTCGGGGTCCAGCGGGTCGTCCTCGCTCTTGGACGGGCCGCCGTCGCGGGCGTTCGTCCAGCCGGTATAGCTCTGGGCGACAACGCGTCTGACCCCGGTCGCCTGCGCGGCGGCGAGGAGGTGGCCGGTCCCCTCGGTGCGCAGGCGGTTCGTCGTCTCGAACCACCGGTCGAACCGCCGCAGATCCGGCGTGCCCGACAGGGCCGTGGCCTGGTGCACGATCACCTCCGGCTGCACACGAGCCACTGCCTCGCCGACCGCGGTGCCGTCGAGGACATCGAGCACCAGCGGCGTCGCACCCATCGCCTCGACGAGCCCCGCCCTGCTCGGCGACCGCGTCGTCGCCACCACGTCGTGGCCCCGCTCCACCAACCTCGGGACAAGCGCCTTACCGACCGCACCCGTCGCGCCACTCACGAGCACTCGCATGGCACAACCTCCTTCGCCACGATTGCCACCGTTCGCCGCACAAGACGATCGAGCGGGCCGCAGCGTGACACGTCACTTGCCAGCGACCTCCGTCGTCGGGCGAGCCGGGTCAACCCACCAACCGGCTCACGCCAAGGCATCGAACGCGCGTGCGTGGCAGTCGTCCACGCTCCTGGCCTTCGGCCTGCATCGGCGTCCCTCGCTGCACCCCCGCGTCGCCCGTCTCGCTCGGCGCCTCGGGCGGCAGCGTGCCCCGGTGGTTCTCGATGCGGGCGGCCCCCAAGTTCTCGCTGTGCGATCGCGGCTGAATCGCTCGCTGTCGCTCGGAGCCGGCGATCGGGGACGCTGGAGGGCTCGACGTTCAGAAGAAGCGACGGAGAGCGGCTGTGCACGTTCAGGGTGATGCTGTCGAGTAGCGCCCAGTTCGGTCCGCTTACGTAGAGCTGGGGAGAGGCCACCGGGGCCCTGCTGCGCTAGGCGACGCGGGTGTCGTACTTCTCGCGGTTGGCGAGCACCTCGTCCATGTGCGCCTCCGCCCACGCCTTGATGCCGCGCATGACGTTGTAGAGCGAGAGTCCTAGGTCGGTCAGCTCGTAGGTGACTGTGACCGGCACGGTCGGCGTCACCGTGCGGGTGAGCAGGCCGTCGCGCTCGAGGGAGCGCAGCGTCTGGGTGAGCATCTTCTGGCTGACCCCGGCCAGCCGGCGGGACAGCGCGGAGTAGCGCATCGACCGCGGCTCGCCGACGCAGTCTTGCCCGGGGTGCGGGCCGTCGCTGCCGAGCGCGGCCAGGACCAGCGCCACCCACTTGTCGGAGACCCGGTCGAGGAGCTGGCGGCTGGGACAGCTCGCCAGGAACGCGTCGTACTCCACCTTCGCCTGCGCCCGCTTCTGGGCCGCCGTCATCGTCGGCATCGACCGCTCCTTCCTGCCGTGCGGTGGCATACGCACTTCAAGGTGCCTACTTCCCGTTGGAGAGTTACTCGTCCATTGTGATGGAGCAGCACTGATATGTCCACAGGAGGCGAACATGTCCACCACCACCTTCCGCGCCGCGGTCGTCCGCACCCCGGGGGGTCCCGACTCCATCGAGATCATCGACCTACCCGTCGTCGAGCCCGGACCGGGCCAGGTCCGGGTCGAGATCGCCGGGGCCGCGGTCAACCCGGTCGACCTGGCGCTCGCCGCCGGGGTGTTCCACGGGCTCGGGCTGATCCACCAGCCCGACCACACCGGCCTGGGCTGGGACTTCGCCGGCACCGTCACCGCGGCCGGTCCGGACGTCGACCTCCCGGTCGGCAGCCGCGTCGCTGGGCTGGTCAGTGGGTTCGACCGCGACTTCGGAACGTACGCGGAGCAGCTGGTCGTCCCCGCGCGCGACACCGCCCTCGTGCCTGACGGTCTCGACCTGGCCGCCGCAGCAACGGTCCCGCTCAACGGCTTGGCCGCAGCCCAGCTGGTCGACCTGCTCGGCGAGGGCGGAGGCCGGAGCCTGCTGGTGACCGGGGCCGCGGGCGCGGTCGGGGGGTACGTCGTCTCGCTCGCCCAGGACCGCGGCTGGCGGGTCACCGGACTGGCCCGGGCCGCGGACGAGGAGTTCGTGCGCGGCCTCGGCGCCGACTTCACCGCAGAGGCCGGGCCCGGCTGGGACGCGGTAGCCGACGGTGCCGTGCTCCAGGAGCAAGGCGTTGCGCTGGTCCGCGACGGCGGCCTCTTCGTCGGCGTGCAGCCGGGCGCGGCGCCGGCAGAAGAGCGCGGCGTCACCGTCCGCGTGGTGGTGTCGCAGCCCGACGGTGCCCGGCTCGCCCAGCTCCTCGACGCCACCGCGAGCGGCCGCCTGCCGGCGCGGGTACACGCCGTCGTACCGCTCGACCAGGTCGCCGACGCCCACCGCGCGGTCGCGAAGGGCGGCGTGCGCGGGAGGTACGTCCTTCAGCCCTGACGTCCGGCGTGCGTCACCTCGTCGCCCCAGGCCGGCACCAGCTCGCTCGCCAGCACCGAGCGCCCGTCGTCGAGATGGGCCCCTCGGCGCATTGGCACCATCGAATGTGGGCGTCCGGATGGCGCCGTCCTTGTCGTGCGAGGTTGTGGTGACCGCCGGCTCGGGGGCCGCGTCAGCCAGACGTCCGCAGAAGGTCAAGAGGCCGTGATCTGCTTCACCCACGCAGAACCCCACCTCGGAGGTGGCCGGCATGTTCGATCTCTATTGCCCGAGCTGTGACCTCACGTTCCTCGCCTGGACACGCAGCCTCTGCGCGTTACACAACACGAGCGAAGGGCCCATCGGGCTCCTCCGTTGTCCTATGGGACATTTCAATGTAGTTCGGTTCCATGAGACACACCAGGCTGTTCCAGGTAACCTCGAGCGACGCGAGCGCGGCGTCGGCCCGGGGCGTGATGACGTGGAGTCGGCTGCTGCCTAGATCTGCCGATCTCGCTCGGTGTCATCCTGCGCTGATGGGTGGATGGACAAGGGCCGCCCGCAGCGCGTAGCGGCGCCCGCTCCAACCGACTCGAAGCTTCTGGTCGCGTAGTAGCGAATTGCCCGCGAACCACGCGCCGGATCGACGGTCTGCGTGCCACACCGCACCAGTCGGAGTGTCCCAGAAGGCGCGGCAAGCCGACGCGACACGGGCACGCGTCACCGACGTGTTGCTACACGCGTGATCCGGCCCAGTAACGCCGGCCTGCCATCGTGAGCGCGAGCCTCGGGTTCGTCGGCGCCCGTCGGTTGTTGCGGAGGGCAAGCGACGCCGTCAGGCGGCTTCGCCGGAGCGGTTCGACTGCGTCGACTACCACCTTGTGTGCTGATGTCGCACAGTCAAGGAGAGTCAGGAAGCCAACGATCTTCGCCCTCCCTGACACGTCGGCCACGCCGCGGCTTTCGTCCGACAGCGTCTCATCGTCTCGAGCATGCCGAGTTCATCGGTAGTGCTCGATGGCTCCGGTGCGTTCGAGGTCGTCTTGGTTGATGGCCTCGACGTCGATGGCAACGTCGATCTCGTTGCTCACGACGACGCCACCGAGGGGGAGGACGTCCTGCCAGGAGACACCGAAGTCGTGACGCTTGATCCGGGTGCTGGCCTCGAAGCCGATGCGGCGCAGGGTTCCTCGATTCTGGTCGCCGACCCAGAAGGGGGTCTCCCATTGACCGAGGTAGGCGACATCGAACTCGACGGGCCGGGTGGTGCCGCGGATGGTCAGGTCGGCGACCGCTCTGGCGTGTATGTCGCCAATCCGCTCGGTGGCCCGCCCGCTGAACCGGATCGTGGGATGGCGGTCGACGTCGAAGAAATCGGCGCTGCGCAGGTGGGCGTCACGGTCGGGTTCGCCCGTCCAGATTGTTGTGGTGTCGATCTCCCCTTCGAACAGGGTCTCCATGGCGTGCTCGGGGTCGAACTCCAGCCATCCGTGGATGTCGGTGAACATGCCACGCACCCAGGTGACCATCATGTGGCGGGCGCGGAACGTGGCGGCGGTGTGACCGGGTTCGAAGATCCATCGGCTCATCGGCTGCTCCCACGTGTCGGGCCGAGGGGCCACGTCCTGCATGGAGGCTTTCACAGCCGGCTGTGGCCTGCGCTGCCGAACGCGACGATCTTGGCTTCGACGGCGGCTTGGACGGCGTCGATGACGGGGCCGACCAGCTTGACGGTCGCGAACTCGTGGGGATTGGCGGCGAGCTCACCGGCGATCAGTCAGGCCGCCGTGGCAACGTGAGGTAGGGGTCGGGCCGGGGCGCGGTGTGTTTCTTTCGAAGCGTCCGTTTCCCCGGCCCGCACCTCCGAACCGGACGTGCGCGTTCCCACGCATCCGGCTCTCCACGAGCCCATGTCTTTGGGCCAACG
>DASQUK010000137.1:0-4259 GCA_035641315.1 Acidimicrobiales bacterium
CGGGGCCGGCATCCTCCACATCGAGCGCCCGCCCGACGAGCTGGTCGCGAGCGGGGGGCTGTTCCACGGCATCCAGCTGTGGGTCAACCTCCCGGCCGCCGACAAGTTCACGCCGGCCCGCTACCAGGACATCCGGGGTGGCCAGGTCACCCTGCTGCGCTCACCCGACGGCGGCGCCGTGCTGCGGCTGATCGCCGGTGAGCTCGGCGGCCACCAAGGCCCGGGCATCACGCACACCCCGATCACGCTGGTCCACGCCACCGTCGCCCCCGGGGCACGACTGGTGCTGCCGTGGTCGGCCGAGTTCAACGCCCTGGCGTACGTCCTCGCCGGGCGGGGGACGGTCGGCTCGGCCCGCCAGCCGCTGCGCAGCGGGCAGCTGGTGGTGTTCGGAGCGGGGGGCCACCTGGTGCTCGGCGCCGACGGAGCCCAGGACGAGCCTTCGCCCAACCTCGAGGTGCTGCTCCTCGGCGGCCGGCCCATCCGTGAGCCGGTGGCCCAGTACGGGCCGTTCGTGATGAACACCCGAGCCGAGCTGGTCCAGGCGTTCGAGGACTATCAGGCGGGACGGATGGGCCAGATCCCGGCCGAACATCTCGGCGGGTAGGTTTTCTCCACCGGTCAGCCTTACACTGTACGCCCCGCCTGGTCCGGCACTCCCGCCTCGTGCCGGACCGGCGGCTGCCGAGCCGGGGAGCTTCCGGGCGCGCGGACGGCCGCGCGCCCGGAAGTGGCTGGGCCGGCTACGCCCGACCGTGCCGCTCCGCTCACGGGTCCTGTCGCCTGCGGTGCGGGGGCTCCGGCGCTGTGCTTCCCGCTCATGGCGGCTACGCCGCCGGGCCGCTCGGGCCCTGGCGCCGTCGGCGCCTGCTAGGCGCCTCCAGCGGCCCCGCATCCTCAGCGCCACCCGCTCGCTACACCGCCCTCCGCCGGAGGCGAAGAAGTGGCCTCGGCCTTCGGCCGAGTCGACATTCCAGCGCCTAGATCCGGTCCGACACCACGGCCTCGGCCGGCGTCGCCCCGCCGTGCTCGCTCCGCACCACGGCAAGGAAGCGCTCGACGGCGTGGACGGTGTGGTGCACCCGCACCGACGGCAGCACGTCGAACGCGTGCTGGGCCCGGGGCAGCTCGGCATACACCACCGGCTGGCGGGATGCCTCGCGCAGTTGCCGGGCGAACGACCGGGCCTGCTCGACCGGCACCAGGCTGTCGTTGGTGCCGTGGAGGATCATGAACGGCGGCGCGTCGGGCCGCACGTGGCTCACGGGCGACGCCCGATCCCAGACATCACGGTTGTCGGCCAGGCTGGACCGCATGACCTGGCGCTCCAGGAACGGCACCAGCGCCCGGCCGGCGCTGCCGTCCCGGTTGGTGAAGTCGTACACGCCGTAGAACGGGACGGCGGCGGCCACGCTGGTGTCGGCGTCCTCGAAGCCGGGTTGGAAGTCCGCGAGGTCGGGCGTCAGGGCCGCCAAGGCCGCCAGGTGTCCACCCGCCGATCCTCCCGTGATCACCACGAACGACGGGTCGCCGCCGTGATCGGCGATGGTGGCCCGGGTCCAGGCGAGGGCCCGCTTCACGTCCATGATGTGGTCTGGCCAGTGCGCCCGTGGGCTGAGCCGGTAGTTGATGGTCACGCACACCCAGCCCCGATCGGCCAGGTGGCCCATCAGCGGGTGGGCCTGCCCCCGCTTCTCCCCCACCGTCCAGGCGCCCCCGTGCACCTGCAGCAGCACCGGTGCACGGGCGTCCGCCGGCAGGTCGGCTCGGCGCCAGATGTCGAGCCGGTTGCGCCGGCCGTGGTCGCCGTAGGACAGGTCACGCACGGCGGCGTAGCGGCGGCGCATCCCGACGGCCGGCAGCATGAGAGACCGACGGGTGAGGGGGACGTCGGGCCGGGGGCTGAACGGCTCGCTGATCCGCCGGCGGTAGTCGGCGCCGAGGCCCTCCTGCAGGGCGCGCTCGAGGACCTCCTCGGACCGGGACGCCTCCCGATGGAGCCGCAGCAGCCCGCCGAAGGACGCCGCCGTGAGGCCCAGGCCCAGCGCCCCCCGCCAGCCGCGCGCCCCACCGCCGCGGGCGGCCGCCAGGCCGACGGCGCCCTGCAGCCCGAGGGCGTGGAGCGGCATCTCCGAGGTGGGCAGGCCCGAGAGGAACGCCAGCGGCGAGCCCGGTCCCGAGCCCGGCTGCTCGGACGGCCGCCAGGCCGCGGCGGTCACGGCCGCCGCCGCGATGCCAGAGAGGAGGAACCGGTTGTGGGGGTCCATGCCCGCCCGATGCTACGGGCGGCCGCCGCGGTTCCCGCCGACCTCGTTCTGGTCGCAGCCATCCGGAACCTGACCGGTCATGCGCCGCGCCTACGAGCAGTTGCGTCCTTTCCGGCTCCCGGCTGATAGCCGGCCGTCCCGCGGGGGTAGTGTTCCTGCACACCGCGTGCATCTGAACCGGGGGGCTCGATGACGACGAATGACGGGACCGCAGGGCGGTACCTCCATTGGGTCCTCGTGGCCTTCTCGTTGGGCGCGGGGGTCATCCACTTCGCCCACAGCGGCGAGCACTTCGACGTCGGCTGGATTCACGGCACGTTCTTCGCCGTTGTGGCCTGGCTGCAGCTCAGCTGGGCCGTGGGGGTCATGGTGCGACCGAGCCGCCGGCTGCTCGCCGCTGGGGCGCTGGGCAACGCGGCGGTCATCGCCGTCTGGATCATGTCCCGCGTCTGGGGTGTGCCCGTCGGCCCCGGCGCCTGGGACCCCGAGCCGATCGCCCTCGCCGACGGGCTTGCGACCGGGCTCGAGGTCGGCATCGTGGCCATCTCGCTGGCCGTCCTGGCCCGCCCGGCGCTGGCGCAGCAGTCGGTGCGGCCCTCGCTGGGCATGGCCGGGATCGGCGTCAGCGGGCTGGCCGTGGCGGTCGTGTCGACGCTGGCGCTGGCCCCTGCGTTCGCGTCCGACCACCACGGCGGCGACGGAGAGACCGCGGGCCCCAGCCACGAGGGGACCGAGGCAGAGATGGCCGACCACGAGGGCCACGAGGAGATGGCGGAGGCGGCCGGCGGGGCATCCGACGACCACACGGCGACGGGTGAGCACGTCGAGGGGCACACCAATGTCGTCATCGCCGCCGACGGCACGTCCGCGTGCGAGCAGGCCGGCTATGCCAGCGAGGGCAACAGCGGCCACGGGCACCGGGGGCCGGTCCCGTTCGTCCCGTTGGACGCCAGCGAGCGCGACGCGTTCGCCGAGCAAGTGCGGCAGTCGAACCAGGTGGTGGCCAAGTACCCCACCGCCGCCGACGCCGAGGCCGCCGGCTGGCACCGGATCACGCCCTACGTGCCCTGCATCGCCGCCCACTACCTCAACAGCTCAGTGCTCGACGGCACGTTCGATCCGACCGCGCCGGAGATCCTGCTGTTCGACGGCACCGACCCCGACAGCAAGATCGTCGGGCTCAGCTACCTGGTGTTCACGGACCCGGAGAACCCGCCCGAGGGCTTCGTGGGCGACAACGACCCCTGGCACATCCACCGCCAACTGTGCATCGGTGCTGACGGCGTTGTCGGCGACGAGAGCACCACGGACGCACAGTGCGAGCAGCGGGGCGGCCGGGTCATCCCGCTCGACAACCTCTGGATGATGCACATGTGGAACGTGGCCGGTTGGGACAGCCGCTGGGGCCTGTTCAGCTCGGAGCATCCCGACCTGGGCGGCACCATCGGCGACATCAACGCCGCCCCGGCGAACTAACCCTGAAGCCGGCGCTCCGAGATCAGCCGACCGCCGCGGCCGCCGCTCGGTCCTTGGCGACCTCGTCGAGCTCGGCGTACTCCTCGCCCGTGTCCACCCAGTCCTCGAACTGGATCACGCCCAGCTCCTCGAAGCGCCGCCGCAGCCAGGCACCGGAGGCGTCGAGCAGCCCGAGCTTCTTGCAGTTGGGCACGATCTTGGAGAACAGCAGCTGCTGGAACATGTTCTCCTTGGGCGGGATCGCCAACATCGAGCTGACCACCGGCCGGGGGTCGATGCCCATGCGCTCCCACACCTCCTGCTGGAGGAACCGGTCGCGCATCCGCACCGCGGCCTCGAAGGCGAACTCCTGGCGCTCGCGCAGCTCGGCGTCGGACAGTCCGCCGTAGTACTCCTTCAACGACAGCACGCCGAAGGCCACGTGCCGGGCCTCATCGGACATCACGTAGCGCAGCAGCTGCTTGAGCAGCGGGTCCTGCGTGAGCATGTGCATGAAGCCGAAGGCGGCCAGCGCCA
>DASQUK010000138.1:0-47798 GCA_035641315.1 Acidimicrobiales bacterium
CACGGACGTCGACGCCCGCCGCTTCGTCATGGCGTCGTCGCTCGGTCCGTTGCTCGATCAGGCCGGGCGTCGGGGCCTCGAGGACCTGCTCCTGCGGGTCGGGGCCCTGGTCGAGGCGGCGCCCGAGATCGTGGCGCTCGAGCTCAATCCGGTGATCGTGTCCCGGTCCGGGCTGGCGGCCGCCGACGTGCGGCTCCGGGTGGCGCCGGTCGAGCGCGATCCCGTGCCTCCGGTCCGCCGCCTGTGAACCCGCCGCGGCGTGCCGCTCAGCGGGGCTCGCGGGGCAGGCCCAGCGTCCGCTCGCCCAGGATGTTGCGGAGGATCTGGCTGGTTCCGCCCATGATCGTGTAGGCGGGGGCATAGCAGAGGTTGCGGCTCACACGGAGGGCCAAGTCCGGCTCAGCCAGCATGGCCCGGGGGCCGAGCACCCGCCCGCAGAAGGCGGCGATGCGCTGTTCGAGCTCGGTGCAGAACGTCTTGGTGGCGGCCGAGAACTGTCTCGGCGCCTGCCCGAGCGTCTCACGCAACACCAGCAGGCGGCCGATCCGGTAGCCGGACTCGATGGCCGCGATCTCCTGGCGGACCAGCGGATCGCCGGTGTCCGCCAGCGGCCGGACGTCGTCGTAGAGCCGGCGGTTGGAGACCAACCGGTCGATGCCGCCGCGCTCGTGCTCCATCTGGCGCATCACCTGACGGAACGAGCCGTTCAGCTCGCCCACCAGGTGGCTGGCGGGCACCCGGACGTCCTCGAAGAACACCTCGCAGAAGTGGCGGTTGCCGGTCATGTCCACGATGGGTTTCACCGACACACCCGGAGAGCGCATGTCCACCACCAGCTCGGACAGGCCCTCGTGCGGCCGGGCGTCGGGATCGGTGCGGGCGATGAGGTAGCACCAGTCGGCGTCGGCGGCCCCCGAGGTCCAGATCTTCTGGCCGTTGACCACCCAGTCGTCGCCGTCCCGTTCGGCCCGGGTGCGGATGCCGGCCACGTTGGAGCCGGCGTCGGGCTCGCTCATGCCGATGCACCACATCGACGTGCCGGCGATGATGCCCGGCAGCCAGCGGGCACGCTGCTCGTCGGTGCCGAACTGCAGCAGGCTCGGGCCCATCTGCCGGTCGGCGAACCACGACGCCGCGATCGGCGCCCCGGTGCTGATGAGCGCCTCGAACACGACGAAGCGCTCGAGCGGGCTGCGGCCCCCGCCGCCGTGCTCGACCGGCCAGGTCATCCCCAGCCAGCCCCGGGCGCCGAGCTCCTGGGCGAAGGCGCGGTCGTGGCCGACGATCCAGCTGTCGTCGGGCAAGTCGGAGCGCTCCGACGCCTCCCGCCCCACCTTCAACGCCTCGTCGCGCAGGGCCTCCAGCTCGGGGGACAGCGCGAAGTCCATGGCAGGAGACTACGGGTCGGTCGCAGACCGACGCCGCCCCGGGGTGGCGGGTGGGGGTCGGGCCGGATAGTCAGTAGGTTCGGCGGGATGGAGATCCGGCCCGTCCGCCCCGACGAGCACAAGGCGCTGGGCGACCTCACGGTCGCCGCCTACGCTGCCATCGATCCCGCGACGGTGGACGAGGACGACTACGCCGACGAGCTGCGGGACGTGGCCGGGCGGGCGGCCGGCGCCGAGGTGCTGGTGGCGGTGGACGACGCCGGCGCCGTGCTCGGCGGCGTGACGTACGTGCCCGGGCCCGACTCGCCATGCGCCGAGTTCACCGAGCCCGACGGCGCGGGCATCCGCATGCTGGCGGTGGCACCGGAGGCGCAGGGGCGAGGTGTCGGCGAGGCGCTCAGCCGGGCCTGCCTCGAGCGGGCCCGCGTCGCCGGGAAGGGACAGATCCTGCTCCACTCGACCGATCGGATGGCCGTCGCCCACCGGCTGTACGAGCGGCTCGGCTTCGTCCGGGACCCGTCGCTCGACTGGGAGCCGCTCCCCGGGTTCTGGCTCCGGGGCTTCCGCCTCCGCCTGTAGCCGTCTCACGTTTCCGGTGACGTGATCCGTTGGCATTCGACGGATGACGTCACCAGAATGCCTGAGCACTAGACCCCGAGGCCCTCGACCACCTCAACGCCCGGAAGCTCGGCCAGCCAGGCGCCGGGCAGGGCCAGCTTCGAGCGGCGGAGCCCGCTGCCCGCGATCACCTCGGGCGTGGCGACGACCGCAGCGTCGATCAGCAACGGCCAGCCCGGCGGCAGGCCGATGGGGGTGATGCCGCCGTGCTCCATGCCGGTCTCTGCCACGGCCAGGTCCATCGGCGCGAACGACGCCTTGCGGGCATCGATCCGCCGGCGCACCAGGTTGTTGACGTCGGCCCGGGTGGTGGCGAGCACCACGCAGGCGGCCAGGCGGGTCTCGCCCGAGCGTTTGCCGGCGACGACCACGCAGTTGGCCGACACCTCCAGCGTGAGGCCATAGGCGTCGCAGAAGGCGGCAGTGTCGGCCAAGTCGGGGTCGATGGGCGCCACCAGGACTTCGCTCGCGGCACCAGTCTCGTCGAGCGCGGCGGCCACCGGTGGGGCGAGCAGGTCGCGGCGGGAGGTCGCGGGGACCCAGGGGAGCGTTCCGAGCATGAGATGGACCATTCTGTCGCCATGCTCCACGAACCGCTGGCGCCGCCTCCCGACCGCGGCCGGGTCTTCCGATCCGGCCGGCGGGTGCGCCTGGCCGACGCCGACCCCACCGGTCGTCTCCGGCTCGACGCCTGTGCGCGCTACCTGCAGGACATCGGCAACGACGACACCGCCGACTGCGGCATGGATGACGAGCGCACCACGTGGGTGGTGCGGCGGGCCGTGATCGACGTGCACCGCTCACCCCGCTGGCGGGAGTGGCTCGACCTTGCCACCTGGTGCGCGGGACTGGGCGGGCGCTGGGCCGAGCGGCGGATGTCGCTGGTGGGCCAGCGCGGCGGCCGGGTCGAGATCGCCACGCTGTGGATCCACATCGACGTCGCCAGCGGGGCGCCCGTGCGGCTGCCGGCGGCATTCCACGACGTGTACGGCGAGTCCGCCGGCGGCCGCAAGCTGTCCAGCCGGTTGTGGCTGGGCGATCCGCCGGTGGGCGCCGCCGCCGAGCCGTGGCCGCTGCGGGCGGTTGACATGGACCTGTTGGGCCACGTCAACAACGCCGCATACTGGGCCGCGGTCGAGGAGCAGGTGGAGCCGGGGACCGCGTTCGCGCACGCCCTCTTGGGTCACGCGCACCGCGCGGTCATGGAGTACGGGCCCGGCATCGCGCCCGGGGACCTCGTGGAGCTGCTGGTGGACGAGTCGGACGACCACCTCGGCGTGTGGTTCACGGTGAACGACACCGTGCAGGCAAGCGCGATCGTGGTGCCGCTGGGGAATTCCGCGTAACCGAGGGCCGAGAGGTTGCCGCTTACTCGGCTAGCAGCACGATCTTGCCGAGCTTGCCGCCGGCCGCGAACCGGTCGTAGGCGGCGGCCGGGTCGGACATGGGGAACGTGGCGGCGATCGGGACGGTGAGGGCGCGGCGCGCCAGCAGGGGCAGCACGTGACGCTCGATCCGCCGGGCCGCCTGGGCCTTGTCCTCCAAGGGGCGGGGCCGCAGTAGCGAGCCGTGGATCCTCGCCTGCTTGCCCATGAGGGCCAGCAGGTTGAGCTCGGCGTTGAAGCCGGCGCCGACGCCGATGACCGCGATCCGCCCGCCGATGGCCAGGGCGTCCAGGTTGCCGGGCATGTTGACCCCGCCGACCAGTTCGAGGATAACGTCGAACGGTCCGGCGTCGACGAACGCCTCCGGAGCCACCACCTCGGCGCCCAGGTACGCGACGCCGTCCCGCAGCGCCTCGTTGCGGATCGTGGCCACCGCCGCGCAGCCGGCGGCCACGGCGAGCTCGACCGCGGCGGTCCCCACGCCTCCGGCGCCCCCGTGGACGCACACCCGCTCGCCCATGGCCAGGCCGCACTGGGTGAACAGGGCATCGTGGGCGGTGGTGTAGTTCTCGGGGAAGCCGCCCGCCTGGGCCCACGACACGCCGTCCGGCACGGGCACGGCGACCACTTCGGGCACCACCGCCAGCTCCGACTGGCCCGCCCCCGGAACCACCGCCATCACCCGGTCGCCCACCCCGAACCGGCGGACTGCCGGGCCGCACGCCGCCACCTCGCCGGCCAGCTCGAGGCCCGGCAGCTCCGGCGGGGCCGTGCCCGGCGGCGGGGGGTACAGGCCCTCGCGCTGCATGAGGTCGCCCCGGCACACGCCGGCGGCCCGCACCCGGACCAGGAGCTCGCCGGTGCCTGGCTCGGGATCGGGATGGCGGCGCCAGGCGACGGCGCCGTCGATGATGGTGACCGCGTGCATCGGCGCCTAGGAGATAGAGCGGCGGGTAACCGGGCGGCGCCGGCGTCAGGTGACTGGGTTGGTCGTCAGACCGACGCCATCACGGGGCGGCGGGTGGGGGTCGGGCCGGACGCCGATCGGCACGTAGTCCCGTTGCGGCGCGCCCACGTAGAGCTGGCGCGGGCGGGCGATCTTCTGGTCCTGGTCCAACAGCTCCACCCAGTGAGCCAGCCATCCCGACGTCCGGGGGATGGCGAACAACACCGTGAACATCTCCTCGGGAAATCCCATCGCCTGGTAGATGAGCCCCGAGTAGAAGTCGACGTTGGGGTACAGCCGGCGCGACGTGAAGTACTCGTCGTTGAGCGCCACGTCCTCCAGCTTGAGGGCGATGTCGAGCAGCGGGTTGCGACCGGTGACGCCGAACACCTCGTCCGCCGTCTCCTTGATGATCTTCGCCCGGGGGTCGTAGTTCTTGTAGACCCGGTGGCCGAAGCCCTGCAGCTTGACCTCGCCGCGCTTGACCCGCTGCACGTAGGCGTCGACCTCGTCGATCGAGCCGATCTCCTTGAGCATGTTGATCACGGCCTCGTTGGCGCCGCCGTGGCGGGGGCCGTAGAGGGCCGAGGTGGCGGCCGCCACGCAGCTGTAGGGGTCGGCGTGGGCGGAGGCGACGGTGCGCATGGCGGTGGTGCCGCAGTTCTGCTCGTGGTCGGCGTGGAGGATGAACAGCACGTCGAGCGCCCGGGCCAGCGCCGGGTTGGCGTCGTAGCGGGGCTCCGCCACCTTCCACAGCATCGACAGGAAGTTGGCGGCGAAGGGCAGCGAGTTGTCGGGGTAGACGAACGGCATGCCCACGCTGAACCGGTGGCAGGCGGCGGCCAGCGTCGGCATCTTGGCGATGAGCCGGACGATCTGCTTGTAGCGGTTGTCGGGGTCGTGGATCTCCTTGGCGTCGAGGTAGAAGGTCGACAGCGCCGCCACCGCCGAGACCAGCATGCCCATCGGGTGGGCGTCGTAGTGGAACCCCTCGAGGAACCGCTTGCGCACGTTCTCGTGGATGAACGTGTGGTAGGTGATGTCGTGTACCCAGCTGTCGTACTGCTCCTTGGACGGCAGCTCGCCGTAGATGAGCAGGTAGGCGACCTCCAGGTAGGTGGAGCTCTCGGCCAGCTGCTCGATCGGATAGCCGCGGTAGCGCAGGATGCCCGCGTCGCCGTCGATCTCGGTGATGGCGCTGCGGGTGCACGCCGTGGTCGTGAACGCCTCGTCGTAGAACCAGACGTTCGGCAGCAACTTGCGCCAGGCGCTGGCGTCGACCCCACCCTCGGCGATCGGGATCTCGACGGACTCGCCCGTGCGATTGTCGGTGATCGTGATGCTCTCGGGCACGCCGCATCGCTCCTTGTCGTGTTTGGTTCGCCTCGCAGTCGAGGCTACTGCCGGGTGATCCAGGTCACGAAGGAGCGACCGGCGCCCTCGTCAGCGTTGGGTGGACACCCTCCTGGTCGGTGCCCTCCACGAGCTCGCGGATCACGGCCTTCACCGCCCGGGCGGGAGCCGAGGGTCGGCCCCGTCGGGGGACGGCGATGCCGACCGAGCGTGGCGTCAGGCCACGCACTGCGATGCGCCGGCAGGAGATCTCGATCCAACCCGACGCCGCCGTGGCCGGCAGGATGGCCGCGCCGTAGCCCTGGAACGCCAGCCACGCCAGCAAGCTCACGCCGTCGATCTCCGCCTGCGCCCGCATCTCCAGCCCGAGCCGGGCCGCCTCCTGGTCGAGCTCGTCACGGAACGGCGTGCCGCGGGGCTCCAGCAGCAGCTCGTGCTCGGTCAGGTCGGCCAGCTCGACGTGCTGGCGGTTGGCCAGCGGGTGGGCGAACGGCACGGCCAGGATGCGTTGCTCGTCGAACAGGGGCTCGGTGGCGAGGTCGGCGTCCCCGAGTGGCAGGTTCACCACGGCGAGGTCGAGCGCGCCGCTCACCACCTGGGGAACGAGCGACGTGGTCGTCGCATCGACGATGACCACCTGGACGCGGGGGTGGCGCTCGCCCATGACCCGCAGCAGATTGGGCAGCAGCCAGCGGCTCGCGGTGCCGATGCAGCCGAGGCGCACCTGCCCCGACACCTCGTGCAGCATCGACGCCACGTCCGATCGCAGCGACTCCAGCTCGTGGTGGACCCGCCGAGCCCGGTCGACCACCACCTCGCCCTCGTCGGTCAAGGCGCCGGTCGCCCGGTCGACCAGCGTGGTGCCCAGCTCGCGCTCGAGCCGCGCGATGTGGGTCGATACGTTGGACTGGACGGTGTGCAGGCGCCGGGCGGCGGCCGAGAATGAGCCGGCATCCGCGACGGCGGCGAGGGCGGCGAGTTGGCGCAGATCCATCGCTCTTAATGATGGCAGGTATCGCTAACAACTGTTTGACGCTTCAGTGCCTGCACTTGCAGAATGGCTGTCATCACGAGCGGGACAACGGTGTCCCCCCGCCTTACACCCGCTCGCACAACAGAGTGCCGCAGACGGAATCCCCCCTCCGCTGTGTTGCACCTGCAGGAGCCGACCGATCCACCCGCGGTCGGCTCTTGTCTATTTCGAGGGGGGAGGGAGACCCTCCCCCCCTCGATCTCCCCCCACCAATGACAAGCGGACGCCGCCGGAGGCGGCGTCGCCACCTTTGTGGCTCGACCGGCGGAGCCGGATCGAGCCACGGTGGGGGGCTCCGGCGGGAGCCTCTGCCCCCCACACCCCCCGCCGGCGCGCGGAACGTGCGGGCCGCGGTTCCTTGCATTGGGTGCTTGCTTTCCGGGCCGGGGTACCTTGCGGTTGTGAGGGGCGCTGCGTTCTTTGATCTGGATCGCACCTTGTTGCGGGGGGCTTCGGGGCCGGTCATCGGGGAGGCGTTGCGGGCGAAGGGGGTGCTGTCGGAGCGCAGCGTGCCCGGGGAGGGGTTGCTGTACCGGGTGTTCGACCTGGTGGGGGAGACCCGGCCGTCCATGGTGCTCACGCGAATGGCGGCCCGGTTCGCCAAGGGCTGGCCGCAGGAACAGGTGCGGGCCGCCGGCGAGCAGGCGGCCGACCAGCTGGCCGGCGCGGTGCAGCCGTTCGCCCACGCGATCATCGACGACCACCGCGCCGCCGGGCGCCCGCTGGTGCTCGCCACGACCACGCCCGACGACATGATCTGGCCGCTGGCCGACCGGCTCGGCTTCGACGACGTGGTGGCCACCCGCTACGGGGTGGACGGCGAAGGACGCTACGACGGCACGATCGACGGTGAGTTCGTCTGGGGCCGGGGCAAGCTCCGCGCCGTCCGGGCCTGGGCGGACGACCGGCGGGTCGATCTCGACCGCAGCTGGGCCTACAGCGACAGCTATTACGATGCCGCCCTGCTCGGCGCGGTCGGGCATCCCGTGGCGGTCAATCCCGATCCCCGCCTGTTGGGGGTGGCGTTGGTGCGGCGCTGGCCCGTGGTCCACTTCGACGTGCCCGCCGGCGTGCCCAAGCTGCCCCTCCTCGGCGTCGAGCCCCAGCGGTTGGCGCAGGCCCTGCTCCGGCCGGAGCTGCTGCCCTGGGCCCGGTTCGACATCGACGGCGTCGAGCGCATCCCCGCTGCCGGACCGGCCATCCTGGTGGCCAACCACCGCAGCTACTTCGACCCGCTGGCGCTCGGGATGACGCTGGCTCGGCGGGGCCGGGCGGTGCGCTTCCTCGGCAAGCGAGAGGTGTTCGACACACCGGTCGTCGGCTCGCTGGTCCGCGCCATGGGCGGCATCCGGGTCGAGCGGTCGACCGGGTCCGACCAGCCCCTCGTCGAGGCGGCGGCGGCGCTGGCCGCCGGGGAGCTGGTCGCGATCCTGCCCCAGGGGACGATCCCCCGGGGACCGGCGTTCTTCGACCCGGAGCTGAAGGGACGGTGGGGGGCGGCCCGGTTGGCTGCGCAGACGAGGGTCCCGGTGGTGCCCATCGGGCTGTGGGGCACCGAACGGGTGTGGCCGCGCTCGGAACGACTGCCCCGCGTGTGGAACCTGACCGACCCGCCGACCGTGGCCGTGCGCGTCGGTGACCCGGTGGAGCTGAAGTACCGCTCGGCGGCGGCCGACACCCGGCGGATCATGTCCGCCATCGCCGACCTGCTACCCGCCGAGGCCCGCCGGCCCCACGACCCCACGCCCGAGGAACTGGCTCGCACCTATCCGCCGGGACGTCACCCGAGGTCGTAGGTTTCACCGACTGACGGCCGAGGTCATGGGTTTCAGATCTGAAACCCATGACCTCGGGCTCGGCTGGGTGAAACCTATGACCTCCCGACCAAGCCTCACTCCGGCAGGGGATGCCGGACCCAGCGGCCCCGGCCGAGGCCCTTGGCCTCGCGCAGGGCCCGGTCGGCCCGGGCCATCACCGCCTCGGCCGGCTCACCGTGCCCCAGCTCGGTGAGGCCGATGCTGGCACCCACCTCGACCCACTCTTCCGGCCCGAGCGGAACCGCGATCGCTGGGCGGACCACATCCAGCAGGCGGTCGGCAACCACTTCGACGTCGTCGGGGCCGGCGAGCCGCTCGCACAGCACGGCGAACTCGTCGCCGCCGATGCGCGCCACCAGGTCGCCGGGGCGCACGGCGCCGGCGAGCCGGTCGGCGACCTCCACCAGCACCTTGTCCCCGGCCAGGTGCCCATGGTCGTCGTTGACCGGCTTGAAGTGGTCCAGGTCGATGAACAGCACCGCGGACTTGCCGGCGCCCGCCTTGCTGACGTCCCGGATGCGGTCGAGGAAGACCTTGCGGTTGGCCACACCGGTGAGGGTGTCGTGGGTGGCGGCATACTCGAGCGCCCGATGGCTGCGGTCCCATTGCAGGGTGAGCCGCAGCAGCTGTCCGGTGCGCTGCACCGCGCTCCAGGTGAAGGGGGTTGGTAGGCCGCCGAGGGGGCGCCAGATCACCAGGGCGGCCGTCGGCTCGGGCTCGCCCGCCACGGTCACCGGGTGAACCCAGCACGACGCGAAGCCGGCCCCGCGGGCCCGCGCCGCCAGCGGCACCGGGAGCTCGTCGGCCGACGCCACCAGGACGTCCTCGCCGGTCTCCAGGGCACGGGCCCAGGGTGCCTCCGGATGGGGCAGCAGCATGTCGACGGCGCTTCCCGCCACCACCCCGAACCGGGGCGCCCGCCAACGGTCGCACACCGCCGTCGAGCTGTGGGGCACCGCCTGCTCGATCGCGGCGCCGAGGTGGACGAGCACGTCGGGCAGCCCGGCGTTGTCGGCCATCGCCTTCAGCGCGCGGTCGAGCGCCCGCTGGTAGCCGGCGCGCTGCGCGAACACGATGTGCCAAGGCAGGCCCGTCACGGTGCTGGTGGCGCCGATGAGGTCGACCGGCGTCGACGAGCCATCCTTGCGCAGCAGGTCGGCCGGAACCCCCACGCCGGCGCGGGGATAGTCGTCGGGCACGTCGTCGAGCGCCAGCAGTGCTTCGATCACCTCGGGGAGCGAAGCCGGGCTGAAGAGCTCGTCGAGGCGCCGGCGGACCACCTCCTCCGGGGTCCACCCCAGCAGCTCCTCCACCGAGGCGCCGACCCATTCGAGCGTGCCGTCCTTGCCGATGAGGCAGAAGGGGTTGACCGCGGTGTCGGCCACGGCGCGGAACACCTCGGGCGTTGGCTCGTAGGTCTCGATCAGCTCGATGCGGTTGCCGAAAGGGTCGTCGAGGTGGACCCGCCGACGCCCGTCAAGGTCCTCTCCCGGACGCGCCTCGATGCCGGCTGTGACCAACCGCTCGAGCAACGGATCGAGGTCGTCGACGTTGAGCGCGGGGTGGGCCTTGCGAGCGGGGTGGAACGGCTCCTCGACGCCGAGGTGGAGCTCCACGGCGCTGGTGCGGAACCAGCAGCCGCCACGGACCGCCAGCGTCGCCGGCTTGGGCACCCGCTCGAACCCGAGCACGGAGCCGTAGAAGCGCTCGGCCTCGGCCTCGGCCCCGGGGCCCGCGGGCATGGCGAGCTGCACGTGGTCGATGCCGAGGAACGCGGGACGGAGGTGGTCGCCCCCCCATGGCTTCATGCCAGGATCATGACACCATCGCCGCGGTAGTGGCCCATCCGGAGGCTGTCGCCGGAATCACGCCCCGACCCTCACCCAACGGCCCCGGCCCCGGCGCTTGGCGTCGCGCATGGCGCGGTCCGCCCGGGCGAGGACCGCATCGACCCTTTCCGCGGCACCCACCCCGGTCACGCCGATGCTGGCGCCGACCATGACCTCGGCCTCGACCTCCCCGGGAACGGTGACGATGGGGTCGCGCACGACCGCGATCAGCCGCTCGGCCACGGCGACCACGTCGTCGGGATCGGCCAAGCGTTCGCACAGGACGGCGAACTCGTCCCCGCCGACGCGGGCCACCAGGTCGCCGGGGCGCAGCACGGTGACGAGGCGGTGGGCCACCTCGGCGAGGACGTGGTCGCCCACCTGGTGACCCAGCTCGTCGTTCACCGGCTTGAAGTTGTCGAGGTCGATGAACAGCACGGCGGCCCGCCCCCCACCGCGCCGGGCGACCTCTCCCAGGCGGTCGCGGAACGCCCGGCGATTGGCGACACCGGTCAGCGGATCGTGCATGGCCGCGAACTCGAGCGCCCGCCGGCTGCGGTTCCATTGCAGCGTCAGCGCCAACAGCTGGCCCGCCCGGTGCACCGACCGGGTGGTGTAACGGGTGGGAGTCCCCGTCAGATCCCGCCACACGACGATGGCGGCGGTCGGGGCGGCGTCGCCGGTGGCGGTGACCGGATGGGCCCAGCACGATCCGAACCCGCGCTCGCGGGCCAGCGGCTGCAGCGACGTGGGCAGCTCGGCCACCGATGGGATCACCACGTCGGCGCCGGTGGCCAGGGCCCGGGCCCAGGGGGCGGCGAGGTCGGGGACCAGGAGCTCGGCCGCACGGCCGACGGCGACGTCGAAGCGCCGTGCCCGCCAGCGGTCGCCGATGGCCACCGCGCTCTGGGGGACGGCCTGCTCCACCGCTTCGGCGAGGTTGGCCAGCACGTCCGAGAGGTCCTCGTCACGGGCCATCGCCTCCAGGGCGCGATCGAGCGCGCGGTCGTACCCGGCCCGCCGGGCGAACACGATGTGCCACGGCAGGCCGGTCTTGCTGGACCCGACCGCGAACAGGTCGCACGGGGTGACCGACCCGTCGCTGCGCACCAGGTCGACGGGCAGGCCCGGCGCGCCCCGCGGGTACGAGCCGGGGATGTCGTCGAGCGCGGACAGCGCGTCGATGGCGGCGTGCAGCGAGGCCTCGGACACCAGCGTGTCGACGCGCTGGCCGATCAGCTCCGCGGGCGTGCGTCCGAGCAGCTCCGCGATGGACGCGCCGATCCAGCGGATCGTGCCGTCGCGGGCCACGAGCGCGAACGGGTTGACGGCGGTGTCGGCGATGGCCCGGAAGACCTCGGGGCTCGGGTCGGGCGATTCGATCAGCTCGAGGTGGTTCCCGAACGGATCGTCGATGGCCAGGTGCCAGGTCTCGGGGGCGTCGGCGTCGGTGTCGATGCCGGTAACGGTGTCGAACCCGGCGGCGGCGAGGGTGTCGCCGAGCTCGTCGAGGTCGTCGACGTACAGGGCGGCCTGAGCCCGCGCCGGACCGGCCGCAGGGTCGTCGACGGCCAAGTGCAGTGCCACCACCCGGTTGCGGTACCAGCGCCCGCCTGCACGCGCCTGATGGGGCGGTGGGTGGCTGCGCTCCAGCCCGAGAAGGCCGGCGTAGAAGCGCTCGGCCGCGCGCTCGGCTTCAGCGCCGGGCGGCATGCCGAGGCGCACGTGGGCGACGCCGAGGAGTCGCGGAGCTCGCGCCACATCCCGGGCCGGCACCGTCAGAGCGAGAGCTTCCGGCGGATCGTGTTCAGCGCGCTCCCAGCTTCGAACCACTCGACCTGCTCGTCGCTCATCGTGTGCGTGGCCTCGAACCCGATCGTCGACCCGCTCGGTTTGGATGACGCACCGCACCGCCGTGCCGGCGTCGAATCGGCCAGGCCGATCATGTCACCCCGGCAATGGCTCCGTGGCGTGTGCCTTGCATGGGCGACGGACCTAGACAAGCCTATGACAAGTGCGCGAGGTCCGTTATCGGGCGATCGCCGACGAGCTGCGCGGGCGGGTGGAGTCCGGCGCTCTGGCGGGCGGTCGCCTGCTGCCCAGCGAGAGCGAGCTGTCGCGCGCCCACGGGGTCAGCCGCGTCACGGTCCGCAAGGCGCTCGAGCTCCTGCGGGACGAAGGGCTGATCGACTCCCGGCAGGGGTTCGGGTGGTTCGTCGCCACCGACCCCGTTCGCCAGGCCCTCGGGCGGCTCGGCACCATCGAGGACCAGCTCGGCGAGCTGGGATTGAGCTCGGAGCGGCGGGTGGTGGGCTTCCGGTTCGTAGCGTCCCCCCGCCGCGTGCGCCAGGTGCTGGGTGTCGAGGCGGTGCTCGAGGTGCGGCGCGTCAACCTGGCGGATGGCCAGCCCTTCGCCCGGGTCACGGTGTGGTGCCCGGAGGAGGTCGGGTCGCGGTTGTCCCGCGCCGACGTGGAGCGCACACCGTTCTACGAGCTGGTGGGCGTCCCGATCGGGGGAGCGACGCAGACCATCGGCGCCGCCGCCGCCAGTGCCGCCGATGCCGCGCTGCTGGCGGTCCCCGTGGGGTCGCCCGTCCTGCGCTGCGAGCGGGTGACCCGCGATCTCGACGGCCAGCCGCTGCTGGTGTCGGAGCACGTGTTCCCGGCCCACCGCACGGAGTTCGTCGTCGACCTGCCACGGTTCGAGCCGTCGATGGGGCCCTCGGGGCTACGCCTGGTCGAGTGACTCGTCGAGCGTGGCGTGGGCGCCGGGCTGCTCGGTGACGGGATCGGTCCCGCCGTCACCGGTGATCACCATGTAGGCGACGCCCAGGGTGAGGAGTATCACCACCACGATCAGCACGATCACGGGCAGCGCCGGGGGGCCGGCGGACGGGGCTTCCCGAGCGGGCGCAGCGGCCCGGGCGGTTGTCGACGTGCTGGCCAGAGCACGGCGATCGGAGCTGGCGTTCGGTGACCCGGGTCCAAGCGACGACCGGTCGAGGCCACGGGCCCGGCGGGCGCGGTCGAGCGCCGAGCCGGGGCGGATCGGCACGGTGCCGAAGGAGGCCCCGTGCCCGCCGGGCCCAGAAGCGGTGAGCGGTCGTCGCTCCACCGGCACCTGCTCCGGTGCATGCCCCCGGGCGGGGGGTTCGACCTCGTGGCGCGGGGCGAGCCGGGTGGGCGGGGTCGCGGGGCCCTCACGCCGGTGCGCGTGGACATCCTGTGCCGGGGCGCTCCGCGCCGCAGGCCGGTGGCCGTTGCGACCGGTGCCGTTGAGGCCCGTGGGGCGGGGTCCGGGCTGGTTCCTGTCGGGCCGCTCGCCGTTGCCCGGCGTGGCCGACCCGGCCAGGTGGTCGAGCCCGTTGGCCCAGTGTCCGGGGACCGCCCCGAACGATCGGTTGGTCAGATCGGGCGGCGTCTCGCTGAACAGGTGGACGAGGTCGGCCTCGCGGCTGCTGGACGCGCTGGGCAGTGGATCGGTGTACCAGGCCGGCAGGGTGCCGAGCCGCGGCGGGACGGGTCCGGCGAGCGCTGCCGGCGTGGTCGGCTGCGGCTCGGGCGGCTCGCCCTGGGGGGCCGGCGGCTGGGCCGGGTCCGCCTCGGCGGCAGGTGTGGGGGCTGGTGGCGCCAGGTCCAGCACGATCGGCTCGGTGACGGCGAGGCCGGCGTTGCGCTGCACGTCCTGCAGCGACCAGGCCAGGTCGAGGGCACGCAGCGGACGCTTCTCGGGGGCGTGGGCGAGGGCGGCATGGAGCGCGGCCTCGATGCCCGGGGGCACGTCGGGCCGCGCGATGGGTGGCACCTCGATCTGCAGGATGCGCAGCAGCAGCGACGCATTGCTGTCGGTGATGTCGGGCGGCTTCTCGTGCGGGGCCCGCCCGGCCAGCAGCGCGTAGATGGTGGTCGCCAGCGAGTAGACGTCGGACGCCGGCGTCACGCCCGTACGTTCGAGCACCTCGGGTGGTGCGAAGTAACGGATCGGGTTGTGCATCGCCCCGAACCCCAGGAAGTTGCTGAACTCGGCGAGACCGATGTCGGCGACCAGTGGCTCGCGCTCCGAGCCGAACACCAGCCGGGCCGGTGACAGGTCGCCGTGCACGATGCCCGCCCGGTGCGCCGTCTCGAGCGCCCCCGCCACCAGGACGCCGATCTGGAGCGCCCGCTCGGCGGGGAGCGGGCCACGGGTCTTGAGCACCGTGTCGACCGTCTCGGCCGGCTGGGGATCGGTGACCACCCAGGGACGGCCGTCGGGCCCGCGTCCCCAGTCGTGGACGGCGAGCACGCTCGGGTGCGTCGCCAGCCGCTGGGCGGTGGCGGCGGCCTGGTCGAACCGCTGGCGGGTCGCCTCGTCGGCCGGCGCCGGATAGACGGTCACCGTCACCTGGCGTCCGAGTCGGTCGCTGTGGGCGGAGTAGAGCGTCGACGCCAAGCGCTCTCCGACGGGAGCGAGGTCGCGACAGTGAGGTACGGGTGGCGCGGATGTCCCAGCCATGTCGAGTCCCGAATCTATCTCGGATCCGGGCCCCGTAAACTCGCCGCCCCACCGACTTTCGCAGTTCTGCGGTCGATCGCGCTCAGTACGTTGTCGCGCACACCGTGGGCACATGCCCGGCGGGGTGTGGGGGGAGATCGAGGGGGGAGGGTCTCCCTCCCCCCTCTAAACGGCAACGACGGTACCGGCGAGGCGGCCCTCGATGCGGCGGATCTCGTCCTTGGGCAGGACGTGCCAGACGTGGCCGGCGGCCTTGGCCCAGTGCTCGAGCAGCAGGGCCGAGCGGGGCGAGCCGGTGAGCGCGGCGTGCCGCTCGACCAGCCAGCGCACCTCCTCCAACGCGGCAGGGTCTGGGCGCACGGCGTCGACCAGGTTGGGGTTGAGCCGGGAGATGAGCCGCTCGAAATCCTGGTCGAACACGAACGCCTGGCCCCCGGTCATGCCCGCGCCCAGATTCCACCCCACCGGGCCGGTGACCACGATGGTGCCGCCGGTCATGTACTCGCAGCAGTGGTCGCCGGCGCTCTCGACGACCGCCACGGCCCCCGAGTTGCGGACGCCGAAGCGCTCGCCCACGCCACCGGCGATGTAGAGCTCACCCCCCGTGGCGCCGTAGAGGCAGGTGTTGCCGGCCAGGATCGGCAGCTCGGAGCGGTCGTTGGCGGGCGGGCGGATCACCACCACGCCGCCGCCCATCCCTTTCCCCACGTAGTCGTTGGCGTCGCCGGTCAGGTCGAGCTCGACGCCGTGGGCCAGGAATGCCCCGAAGCTCTGGCCGGCGGGGCCCGTGAACCGCGCGCGGGCCGTCCCGCGGGGCGGGAGCTCGCCGTACTCGAGCGCGATGGCGCCGGACAGCGCCGCGCCGATGGCCCGGTCGGCGTTGCGGATGTCGTACGACAGGTCGACGTCGTCGCCGTCCCAGACGGCCCGGAAGGCGTCGGCCAGCAGCTGGTCGCCCAGCTCGTCCCTCGGGTCCTGCAGCTCGACCCGCTCGACGAACCGCCGCGGGCCCCTGTCGTCGGCCGGCGGGGCCAGCAGCGGCGTCAGGTCCATGGCGTCGGCCCGGGCGTTGCCGGTGGCCTTCTGGCGCAGCAGGTCGACCCGGCCGACCGCCTCGTCGATGGAGCGCAGGCCGAGGGTGGCCAGGTAGCCCCGCACCTCCTCGGCGATGAACAGGAAGTAGGCCGCCACGCCCTCGGGCGTGCCGGTGAAGTTGGCCCGCAGGTGGGGCCGCTGGGTGGCCACGCCCGGCTTACACGTGTCGCGGTGGCAGGCCCGCAGCATGATGCAGCCCTCGGCGATCATCGCCGCGGTGCCGAAGCTGTACTCGTCGGCGCCGAGCAGGGCGGCGACGATGACCTGGCGGCCGGTGAGGAAGCCGCCGTCGACCCGCAGTCGCGCCCGGCTCCGCAGGCCGTTGTCGATCAGGGCGCGCTGGGTGTCGGCCAAGCCCAGCTCCCAGGGCATACCCGCGTACTTGATCGACGACAGGGGGCTGGCGCCGGTGCCACCGTTCTGGCCGGAGATGTGGATGACGTCGGCCAACGCCTTGACGCAACCGGCGGCGATCGTGCCCACCCCGTCCTCGGCGACCAGCTTGACCGAGACCTGAGCAGCGTTGACCTGCTTGAGATCGTAGATGAGCTGCGCCAGGTCCTCGATGGAGTAGATGTCGTGGTGGGGCGGGGGCGAGATGAGGTCGACCCCCGGCTGGGTGTGGCGCAGGCGGGCGATCTCGGCCGACACCTTGTGGCCCGGGAGCTGGCCGCCCTCTCCCGGCTTGGACCCCTGCGCCATCTTGATCTGCAGCTCGTCGGCATGGGCCAGGTACTCGGGCGTGACGCCGAACCGGCCCGATGCGACCTGCTTGATCTTGGAGTTCTTGTCGTCGCGCCCCTGACCCCGGGTGCGGTAGCGGTAGGGGTCCTCGCCGCCCTCGCCGCAGTTGGACAGGGCGCCGAGCAGGTTCATCGCCTGCGCCAGCGTCTCGTGGGCCTCCTTGGACAGGGCGCCGTGCGACATGGCCCCGGTCGAGAAGCGGCGGGCGATGGCGCTGGCCGGCTCGACCTCGTCGACCGGGATCGGGTCCGCCGCCGGGACCAGCTCGAGCAGGTCGTGCAGCTCGATGACCGGGCGGTCGTTGGCGAGCTTGGCGAAGGCGTCGTAGCGCTCGGACGACTCGGAGCGGATGGCCGCCTGCAGCAGGTGGGCCGTCAACATCTCGCGGGTCTGCCCGTCGCCCGGTGGCTCCTGGACCAGCGACAGGTCGTTGAGGGCCTGGACGGTGTCCTTGTCCTTGGCGTGGGGCTCGCCCCCCTTGCGCACCCGGAAGAAGCCGGGTGACTCGAGGTCTACCCGCTCGCCCCAGGCGGCGCCGTGGCGGGCGAGCACGTCCTCGCCCAGCGCCCGCCAGCCCATGCCGCCCACCACGTTGGGCGTGCCGGTGAAGCAGACGTCGACCACCTCGGGCGCCAAGCCCACGACCTCGAAGATCTGGGCGCCGCGGTAGGAGTCGACGGTGCTGATACCCATCTTGGACATGATCTTGAGCACGCCGGCCTCGATCGCCGCCTGGAAGTTGTGCTGCGCCTGCGGGCTGGTGAGGTCGCCGTCGTCCGCGCGGTCGGCCTCGGCGGCCACGGTGGCGAGCGCCAGGCGGGGGCAGATGGCGTCGGCGCCGTAGCCCAGCAGCGCGGCGAAGCTGTGCACGTCGAACAGGTCGTCGGCCACCATCACCAGAGACGTGCGCGACCGCAGCCGGGCGTCGCTGAGCGCCTGGTGGACGGCGCCGCATGCCAGCAGCGACGGCACCGCGGCCCGCTCGGGGCCCGAGTCCTCGCCTTCGAGGACGAGGATGCCGGCGCCCCCCTCGACCGCGGCGACGGCCTCGGCCCGGAGGCGTTCGACGGCGGCGTGGAGCCCGCCGGGTCCTTCGGCCGCCAGGAAGGTGGCGTCGAGCGGGATCACGGGCCACGGGGCGCGGTCGGTCAGCTCGAGCCCGGCGACCCCCGACGGATAGAGGAAGAACGACGGCAGCGTCAGCAGGCGGGCGGCGTCGGGTGACTCGGTGAGCAGCGGGGCCCGGGGGCCGAGCAGGGTGCGCAGGCTCATGACCAGGCGCTCGCGCAGGGGATCGATCGGCGGGTTGGTGACCTGGGCGAAGCGCTGGCGCAGGAAGTGGCTCACCGGCCGGGACCGGGGCGCGAGGTTGGGCAGCGGCGAGTCGTCGCCCATCGAGAAGGTGGGCTCCTTGGCGTCGTCGGCCATGGGGCGCACCACCATGGCCAGGTCCTCCTTCGTGAGGCCGTGCATGGCCTGGCGCTCGACCAGGTCGTCGAGCAGCTCGAGGGCCGGCTCGCCCGGCGACAGCCGGTAGAAGCCGTCGGCCGCCCAGTGGCCGTAGGGTGCGGCGGCGGCGATGCGCTCCTTGCACACGTGGTCGTCGAGGAAGCCGCGGGTGGGGTCGACGAACAGCATCTGCCCCGGGCCGAGCCGGCCCCGGGTCACCTGCCCGTGCCCGCTCACGTCGATGGCCCCCACCTCGGAGCAAACGGCCACGAACCCGTCGTCGCAGACCTGGTAGCGCAGCGGGCGCAGGCCATTGCGGTCGAGGCGGGCGCCGACCCCCACCCCGTCGGTGAAGATCACCCCGGCCGGGCCGTCCCACGGCTCCATCAGGGCCGAGTGGTAGCGGTAGAAGCCCCGCACCTCGGGTTCGAGGTCGCGGACGTTCTCCCAGGCCTCGGGCATGACCATGGCCAGGACGTGCCGCGGGTCGCGTCCCGCCCGCATGAGCAGCTCGACGATGGCGTCGAGCTTGCCCGAGTCGGAGTCGTGGGGGTCGAGCACCGGGCGGAACAGGTCCTCGTCGCCGAGCCCGGCCGCCTGGGTGCCGAGCTGGGCCCGCCCCCGCATGCGGTGCTCGTTGCCCCACAGGGCGTTGATCTCGCCGTTGTGGCACAGCGTGCGGTACGGCTGGGCGCGCTCCCAGGTCGACAGCGTGTTGGTCGAGAAGCGCTGGTGGAAGACGGCGAACGGCGCTGCGCAGCGCTCGTCGGCCAGGTCGGGGTAGAAGTCGGCCAGCGCGTCGGCGGGTGCGAGGCCCTTGTAGACCAGCGTGCGGAACGAGCACGAGGCGACGTAGGTGCCGCTGGTGGTGCGCTCGATGCGGCGCCGCAGGCGCAGCGCCCGGCGCTCGGCATCGGCCCGGTTGTTGCCCCGGTGGCCACCGAACACCGCGTGGACGATGCGCGGCGCCGTGGCTCGGGCCAGCTCGCCGAGCACGCTCGGGTCGACAGGCGGCTCACGCCACTCGAGGAGGCTCAGTCCCTCGGCCGCGGTGGCGGCCTCGACCGCTGGGCGGGGATCGTCGCCCCGCACGAACAGCACCGCCACTCCCGTGTCGTGGCCGAACAGCGCCCGCGGGATGGGCAGCAGCAGCCCCGATCCGTCGGCGGTGCGGGCGTCGGCGGCGACTGCGCCGCGATGCTTGACGCAGGCCAACCCGTCGAGTGCGGCGGCCACGATGGCACGCGCCGAACGGCCCCGGGCGTCGGCGACGAAGCCGATGCCGCAGGCGTCGAGCTCACGGGTCGTGGGGGGGAGCAATGCACGCACCTCCTGCCGGGTCGGGGCGCCATCGTCCGAGCATCGCTCGGGCAAGGCTCGTGGGGGGCGTGAAGATCCGCGTCGTCGCTGAGGCGAAGCGGGCGCCATTGCCCGAAGCCCCCATCGAAGGGTCGGCTCAGGTTAGCGGATACCCGTGGTTCGGCTGCGAACCTTCCGAGCGTCGCTCAGGGCAACCGTTTGAGGACCTTCAGCAGGCCGAGCCTGACGGGGGACTGGTGGTGGGAGCGCTCGGCGGCCCCCACGTCCTTGCGGTGGGCGAGGAACCACTCGTAGGACTCGACGAGTGCCGAGGCGTTGGAGTGCCGCGGCTGCCAACGCAGCTCGGCCTGGGCCTTGGAGGTGTCGAACCAGAGGGATTCGGCGTAGAGCAACCAGTGATAGGGCGCGAACGGCGCCACGCCCAGCCCGGCGGCCACCCGCATGGCGGCACGGGCGGCGCCGGCCGGCAGCGAGCGGACCCGCGACCCGGTGCCGGCGTGGTCGACGAGGGCCTGGAGGGTCTCGCGCATGGTGCCGAACTCGGTGGCGCCGATGTTGTACACGGTGGGCTTGTCGCGGTCGGCGGCCCGCAGGCAGGCGTCGGCGAGGTCGTTGGCGTGGACGAACTGGTAGCGGTTGTCGCCCCGGCCCAACACGTAGACGGGTGCGCCCTCGGCGACGAACTCGAACAGCACGGCCATGATCCCCAGGCGCCCGTGCCCGAGGATGGTGCGGGGGCGCACGATGGTGACGTCGAGCCCTGCCTCGGCGGCGTCGCGGCAACAGAGCTCGGCTTCGAGCTTGGCCCGGCCGTAGGCCTCGAGGGGACGGCCGGGGGTGTCCTCGGTGACCGGGTTCCGTTCGGGGACGCCGAAGATGGCGCTGGAGGACGTGTGCACCACCTTGGCCACGCCCTGGTCACGGGCGGCGAGCAGCACGTTGGCGGTGCCGGTCACGTTGACCGACCAGAACAGGTCGCGGTCCTTGGCCAGTGGCACCTGGGCCACGTTGTGCAGGACCACGTCGACGCCGTCGCAGGCGGCGGTCACCGCGGCCCGGTCCCGCACGTCGCCGGCGATGTACTCGACCCGGCCGGGGTCCGCCTCCGGCGGATTGACGTCGAAGACGCGGACGCGGTCGCCTCGCGCCCGCGCCATCTCGGCGAGGATCGAGCCGAAGTAGCCGCTACCCCCGGTGACCAGGAGGGTGCGCGCCATCTACAGCCGCTCCCCGTGCTCGAGGCACCAGCGGATGCTGGCCCGCATGCCTTCCTCCAGCGAGACGGCGGGCTCGTAACCCAGCTCGTCGCGGGCCCGGGTGATGTCGCAGGCGATGGTGTGGTTGAGCTCGCCCAGCACGTGCAGCGCCTGCGAGTAGCGGCCCCGGCCCTGGAGCACGCCGTCGGCCTTCTCGGCGGCCCGGGCGGCGAGGCGGGGCAGCGGCAGCCGCTCGGGCCCCGAGAGCGTCAGGCCCTCGGCGGCCAGCGCCCGGCGCACCGTGGCCAGGATCTCGCGCAGCTCGTACGGCTCGGCGTCCGCCACCCAGTAGGCGTTGCCGGGGGCCTTGTCCGCCACCTCGGCCCGCAGCAGCCCCTGCACCAGGTTGTCGGTGTAGACCATCGAGCGCTTCTGGGTGCCGTCGCCCACCAGTGGGAACCGTCCCCGGCGGATCGTGGCGAAGAACCGGCTCTGGCGGGGCGGCTGGTGGGGCCCGTAGAACCACGGCGCCCGCACCATGACGGTGGCGAGGTCGCCACGGTCGTTGGCCTGCCGCACCAGCTGCTCGGCTTCCTGCTTGGAACGGCCGTAGCCCATGTACGGGTCGTACGGCGAGTCCTCGGTGAAGCGGGAGTCCGGGCTGGGGTTGACCCCGAACGGCGAGTTCGACGACACGTGCACGAAGCGGGCGGCGCCGCTGCGCCGGGCCCGGTCCAGCATCAGCTGGGTGCCGCCGACGTTCACGTCGAAGAGCTCGCGGGTCGTCCTGCGGGGATGGATCACCGCCGCGGCGTGGAACACGGCCGTGCCCGCGCCCACGCCGTCGAACAGCCGGTCGGCGGTGGCCGGGTCCCGGATGTCGCCGACCACCGTCTCGATGGTGGGCGAGACCAGCTCCAGCGGGGCGGCCTCGTCGGGCGCGGCCACCAGGCACCGCACCCGCTCGCGCGTGCGGGCCAGCGTGCGCACCAGGTTCTGGCCCAGCCACCCGGAGGCGCCGGTCACTACCGCTACCGGGGCGGCGGGACCGGCGGGCACGGGCACGCGCTCGCTCACGACGCCAGGAACTGGTCGCAGTTGCGGGCGGCGATGGCCATGATCGCCGCCTGGGGGTTCACGCCGGGGGCGTCGGGCAGCAGCGAAGCGTCGTTCACCCGCAAGTTGCGGCAGCCCCACACCCGTCCGAAGCTGTCCGCCCCCGTGGACCCTCGGTCCTCGCCCATGCGTACGGTCGAAGTCAGGTGCACGGTCATCAGGTTGGCGCGGCTGCGGCTGACGCCGTCCCACCACGCGCCCACCTCGTCGAGCTGGTGCACGACCGGGCCACCCACGATCGACGGGTGCAGCTCGGTCGCACCGGCCGCCAGCAGCAGCTCACCGAGGTGCACCAGGCCGCGGGCCAGCCGGCTGAGGTCGGCCTCGGTGAGCGTGTAGGTGACGACCGGCGAGCGGAGGCCGGGCACCGCGAGGACCCGCCCGCTGCCCTCGCTGCGGATGGCGGCGTAGTACACGGAGATGTTCTCCCAGTTGGCCAGCGCGTCGTCGAAGGGGATGCCGGTGTCGGCTAGCGCCATCGCGATGTGGCCCCGGCGACTGGCGGACCCACCGATCGTCAGACCCGGGGCGAACTCGGTGATCCGGTGCATCGGCACGTCCCCGTGGTCGACGGGGTGCGAGAAGCGGGCGGCGATCTTCACGGTGGGGTGCATCTTGAGGCCGTTGCCCACGTTGCGGCGGATCCCGCTGCGCTGGAGCAGCGCCGGTGTCTCGACCGCACCGGCGCACACGAACACCTGCTCAGCCCGGATGGTCAGGCGCTCGGTCGTGCCGTCCTCGTGGCGCCGCCGGGCTCGGGCGCCGACCACCCGGTCGCCGTCGCGCAGCAACCGCTGGACGCGGCAGTCGGGCACGACGGTCGCCCCGGCGCTGACCGCGCGGGGCAGCATCGTGCGCGACATCGTCTGCTTGGTGCCCCGACCCTGGTCGTCGTAGCGGAACACCCGGGCGAACTCGACATTGCGCCAGCCGAGCTTGGTCGCCCCTCGCTCGAGCACCGCCGAGGACGGCGGCGGCGCTCCGGGCAGGTTGGCGACGCCGAGCTCGTCCTCGATGCCCGCGGCGTAGCGATCGAGCACCGCCGGGGAGAACTCGTCGATGGCGTAGCGGGTCTGCCAGTCGGCGGCCAGGTAGTCGGGGAGGCGGTGGTACAGGCCGCTGTTCACCTCGGTGCTGCCGCCTACGCAGCGACCCTCGGCGTAGGCGATGTTGGGGTTGCCGAGCGCCAGCGACGCCCCGTGATGGCGGTACTTGGCGACCATCTCGTCTAGCGAGAACGGTTCGAGCGCGTCGGCGTCGACCCACGGGCCCTCCTCGACCACCGTGACCTGGCGCCCGGCCTGCGCCAGGCGGGCGGCGGTGACGGCCCCGCCCGCCCCGGAGCCGATCACGAGGATCTCGGTGGTGAGGTCGCGCATCAGGCGGTGCCCGCCGGTGCCAGCTCCCCCTCGGCGAACAGCACCAGGGCCTTCATGGCCCGCACGTACTGCCGCACCACGCCCACACGACCCGACTCCCACGACTCCAGAAGGCGCGCCAGCGCGTCGTCGCCGTCGAGCAACCCCAGCGCCCGCCGTGCCCGGACGTAGGCCCCCAGCAGCAGCGACTCGCTCGACACCCCCAGCCGGATGTGCTCGGGCTTGTCGCGCAGCGAGCCGTCGACGAACGCCTCGACCGCCGACCGCACCACGGGATCCCGGGACCGGATGAGAGCCCCCACGACCTCACGCTCGAACCAGAGCACGGGAGCGAAGCCTAGGACCGTTGCGATGCGAGTGTGCGTGGGCGGGGGGTCTGGGGGCCGAGAGCTCCCCCTCGACTATGGCCAGCGGCGGCGTTGGCGGCGGCGCCGGGAATCACGGTCGCCCAGGGCCCAGGCGCGCCGCCAGGCCGGGGCCGACGGTCCCGTGAGCGCCGGCGAGGCACCGGCGTGGGCGCGGCGCCGGGCCGACCACCAGTCGGTCGTGGCCTCGTCGGCCAACGCCTCGACCGCGCGCTCGATGGTGGCCGACAGCCGACGGGCGTTGTCGCCCGGCTGCGGCACCAGCGGGGCGCCGAAGGTGACCGTCGCCGTCGCCGGCCGGGGCAGGCGCGCCCCCTTGCGGAGGATGCGGCCGGTGCCGTGCAGGTGGATCGGCACCACCGGGACCCCGCAGCGCAGCGCCAGGTAGGCGGCGCCGCCGTGGAACGGCTGGCCCCAACCGTCGGGGCTGCGGCCGCCCTCGGGGAAGATGAGCATCGACCAGCCGGCGTCGATCAGCTCGGCCGACCGGTCCGCCGATCGCCGCGACACCCGGGTGCGCTCGATGGGGATGGCGCCGATCACCAGCGCCGACAGGGCGCTCGTCACCCGGGTGCGGAAGAAGTAGTCGGCTGCCCCGCCCACGAACAACCGGTGCCGCCAGGTGTCGGGGATGGCGGTCAGCAGCACCGGGGTGTCCACGTGGCTGTGGTGGTTGGCGGCGAAGATCACCGGGCCCCCGGCACGCTCCAGGACGTCCAGCCGGTCGAGCCCCGCCACGCGGGGCCGGGCCAGCGCCTCGACCAGTCCGCGTCCCACCGTCTCCACCAGGGCCGCCCGGGCCAGGCGGGCCGGGTAGCGCCGGGCCCAGCGGGTGTCGTAATCGGGTCCCCACCGGGGGGGTGGCGCCGGCACCTCGACGCCGTCCGGCACCGTCGGCGCCGCGTAGGGGAAGGGCACGCGTGGCAGCTTCACTTGACCTCGGCCATCACCAGGGGCGGGTTGTGCAGGTGAGTGATCGTGGCCTGACGGCCGACCACGTCCTCGGCCATCTCCAGTGCGTCGGCCAGGGTCGACGCCGGCGTGAACCCCAACCGCCGCACAGTGCGGGTCTCGCCGCCCACGACGATCACCTTGCCCGCGTGCGCCAGCCCGTGGCAGCCCCAGTACCACATGTAGAACGGGTGCACGCCGTGGTAGGCGTAGCTGGTCCGATAGAGGTGTCGGTACCACTCGTCCTCGGCGTACTGCTTCTCGTAGCGGGCCTCGATCTCCACCGGGTCGGTGGTGTCGGCCAGCACCTGCTCGAAGAAGTCGATGTAGCTGGGGTGGTGCACCGGGTGGAACTCCCAGGTGGTGGGGTGGCTCATGATCACCACACCGCCCTCCCGCACCAGCGGCTGGCCCCGGTACATGTTGAAGAAGTAGCCGAGCCCGAGGCACATGACGAGGATCGGGTTCATCACCGAGTTGACGTTGTAGGGGCAGATGTACGGCAGGCCCATCGTGAGGATGTCGGTCTGTCCCTCCACGGTCACGAGCTGCTGGCGGAAGACGCTCGCGGTGGTGGCCTCGTGCACCGCTTCGACCTCGCCCGCCTGCACCGAGGTGACCCCGTAGGGGGCCTGCCACGCCTGGAAGATCCGGCGGCGGGCCTTGAGCGGGAGACGGTCGAGCCCCGCCCTCATGGCCAGGAAGCTGGCCCGGTCGCGGGCGGTCCATTCCCACTCCCGCTTCTGCAGCACGGCCATGGGGCCGCTGGTGCCGAAGGTGTCGTTGTTGAGCGTGGTCTCGATCTGGAAGATCTTCACCCCTGCGTCGCGCAGCACCTTGCCCATGCGCCAGTTGGAGCTGTGCAGCTCGGAGCGGTGGCGGTCCATGAAGCTGCGGCTGCGCTGCATGGTGGCCACGTTGTGGTGGTGCCGCAGGCTGCGGTAGCTCGCCAGGCCGGTGGCGGTCGACTTGTGGCCGCCGTCCATCGGCACCAGGTTGATGTTGACGTAGACGACCAGGTCGCTCTCGGCGGCCCGCTTGCTGATCTCGACCTCCTCGCCCTGGGGCGTGGTGCCCAGGAAGGCGAGCTGGTCGGGGTCCTCGGCATCGTGGTTGTAGAGCAGTCCACGGGGGGCGAAGGCGTCGTAGACGCGGTCGCCCACGGCGTGACGCAGCTCGGCCTCGGTCATGCGCCGGTGCAGGGCCAGGGCGGCGATGAGGTGGACGTCGTCGACGCCGGCCTCGGCCGCCAGGTCGAGCACCGCCTCGATGACCCGCTGGCGGATGTCCGGCCGGCGCATGGGCGGCAGTGGCAGGGAGATGTCGTCGAAGCAGATCGTGAGCTTCATGCCGGGGCGGAGCAGTGCCCGCAGCGGCGGGCTGTCGCCCAGCGGGTTGTCGAGCGCCTCGCGGATGGCGCCCTCGGGGTCGTCGAGCGCCTCCAACGGCTCGCCCGGGTAGAGGACCCGGCTCCGCCCGGCGGGCAGCCTCTCGAGCCGCAGGCTCTCGCCGTGGTGGAACAGGATCGGCGGCGTCGAGCGGTCGACGTCGAGCACGAAACCGGGGCGGGGCATCTAGCGCACTCCTCGGGGCGGGTCTTCATCGTTCTGCCCGCGCTGACCGCGCATGGTGCGGGTGAGCGCGGGCAGAAGCGGGGGTTTGCCACGCAGGTCGAAGGCGATCTTCACGGCGCCCCGGCGGCCGGCGTTGGCGGCGTGGTCGATGGCGTCCTCGTAGCGGGCCAAGGGATAGGTCGCGGACACCAGCCGGCCGAGGTCGAGCTCGGCCACGAGCTCGACGGCGGTGGCGAAGTCCGCCGGCTCGTAGGCGTAGCAGCCACGCAGGCTCGTCTCCCGGTGCCACAGCCCGGTGAGGTCCAGCGTCGTGCGGGCGGGCATGCCGACCGCCAGCACCGTGCCTCCCGGGGCGACCACCCCCAGGGCCTGGGCCAGCGTCGCCTCGCTGCCCACGCAGTCGACCACCGCCGCAACACCCCCGGTGAGCTGGTCGCCGATCACCATCGATCCCGTCGTGGCGCGCACCGCCCGGGCGAGCTCGTCCGGCTCGCACAGCACGTCGGCGCCGAGCTCCTTGGCCCAACGCCGCTGCTCGGGGTGCTTGGCGGCGGCCACGATCTCGGTCGCGGGTGACAGGCGCCGGAGCGCGGCGATGGTCAGCAGTCCCAGCGTGCCCGACCCGATCACCGCCACCCGGCCGGCCGTGACCTGGCGAGCGGCGTGCACGGCGCACGCCGTGGGCTCGATCATCACCGCTGCCTCGTCGGTCAGCCCGTTGGGCACGGCGATGACCTGGGACTCGTGCACGACCATGTCCTGCGACCAGCCGCCGCCCGTCGACTCGCAGAACCCGCACTGCAGCCCCGGTTCCAGGTGCCCGAATGCGACCCGTTCGCACAGGTTGATGTGCCCGGCGGCGCACTGCGGGCAGGGCGGGTTCACACCCCGCGTGGCGCACGTGAGCACCGGGACCACCACCACCCGGCGACCGTCCTCGAGGTCGCCGACGATCTCGTGTCCGGGGGTGAACGGGAACGAGACGATGGGCTCGAAGTAGCGCGACGAGCGGCCGTCGATGGTGGCGAGATCGCTGCCGCAGATCCCCGACAGGCGCGGGCGCAGCTGCAGCCACCCCGGGCCCGGCATGTCGGGCGGGTCCACGTCCCGCAGCGACAAGGGCCCGTAGCGGGCGCCGCGCCCCGGACGCAGCGATCCCGCCACCATCGCCGCCGCGTAGCGGGCGGGCTGGCGCGAGAACACCAGGGCCTTCATCGCTGGGCTCCGTTGCCGCTCAGCGCCTCGGAGGTCAGCAGCCGGGTGAGCAGGCCTGGTTTGCCGCCGCTCCGCCAGGAGGGGCCGATCGGAAGCGGTGGCTGGGGGGCGCCGGCCGCCTTGTCGAAGTGCTCCACCAGCCAGCCCCGCTTGCGGGCCAGCGCCGCCAGCCGGGTCTCGGGGTTGACCGCCACCGGGAAGCCGACCGCCTCGAGCATCGGCAGGTCCGACGTCGAGTCGGCGTAGGCCACCGCCTCCGCCAGGTCGAAGCCCTCGGCGGCGGCGTAGTCCGCCAGCAGCGTGGCGCGGGCCTCGCCGGTGGGCGGCACCTCCACCAGCTCGCCCCGGTAGGTGCCGTCGGGACGGGTGTCCAGGCGGGCGCACACCACGTCGTCGAACAGCGGGCGCAGCGGGCCGATGGCGAAGTCGAGGGCGCCGGTGATGAGCAGGGTGCGGTGGCCCAGCCGGCGGTGCTCCCGCACCCGGCGAATGGCGGCCGGGAACGACTTGGCCAGGAGCAGGTGGCTGAACATCTCGGTGGCGTCGTCGTCGAGCTGGGCGATGGGCGCCTTGTCGTAACGGCGGTAGAAGTGCCGCAGGAAGTCGCTGCGGTCGCGCCGGTCGAGCGCCAGCAACGACGGCGCCTCCGCCAGGGTCTTGAGGACGTAGCGCACGCGGTCGTCGCGGGGCAGGCGCCGGGTGGCCAGCCATGAGTACGAGGCGACCACGTTGGAGGCGATGAGCGTGTTCTCCAGGTCGAAGGCGGCGAAGTGGCGTTCGGGGGCGAGCACCTGGCGGCGCAGCCGGTCCTGGCGGTTCTCGTTGGTCCGCCCGCCCGGCGTGGTGCGCACCCGGGCGTGCCGCACCACCGACGGCAGGTGCACGTCGTGCACGTAGGTGCGCCAGTCGATCACGCGGGGGTCGAAACAGAACGCGGCCTGGTCGTCCGGGCCGAGCTCGTCCCAGCGGGCCAGCAGCCGGTCCACGCCGTAGATCGCTTCGCACTCGGCGTAGGCGCCGTACAGCTCCACGTATCCGAGGGCCCGCTCGGCGTCCTCCCGGCGCTCCTCCAGCTTGGCCGACCAGGCGGCCTGCTTGCCCCGCAGCGGCAGGGACTGCAGCGTCGACTCGGCCCGCTCGATGGCGGTCTTGGCGCGCACCAGCTGGCGCTGGACCCGGCCCCTGCCCGGGAACGACCAGTCGGGCACCACGATGGGCTGGCCCTCTGCGTCGTACAGGGGCCGCTCGATGAACCACTCGCGCACCAGGTCGACCAGGTGCCGATAGCGCAGCGGGTTGGTCGACCCGGACGCGACCTGCACGATGGCCGGTTCCTCGGGGGGACCGCCGGCGGCGACCGCGACGACGGCGCCGACCACCAGGTCGACCGGGATGACGTCGACCGTCCCCTCGGGCACGCCGGGGAACTCGCGGAGCAGGCCGCGGGCGTAGCTGATGATGATGGGCTCGGCCATGCGGAAGCCCCGGATCCAGCCGGGCCGCGGTTCCGCCCACGCCGACTCGATGATCGAGGGCCGCACGATCGAGATGGGCAGGTCGCCCCGCTGCTGGAGCAGCGCCCGCTCGCCCAGCGCCTTGGTGTACGCGTAGGCGTCGGGCCAGCCCAGCGACGCGGCCCGGGCCCGGCCGGCCTCGACCATCCGGTCCTTGACCCAGGCCTGGCGCCGCTGCTCCGTCTTGGCGGCCAGGGCAGGCGTGCCGGCGGCGCCCAGCTCGTGGCGGGCCTGCTTGCGGAAGCGGGCCAGGGCCTCGGGGGTGCGGCTCTCGGACTCGGCGTCCTGGCGGGTGCGGCGCGCGCCGTCGACCTCGCCGCGCCAGTCGACGTCGACGAAGAACGGGCTGTCGTGGACGGGCTCCTCCGGCGCCGCGCCCCTCCGGTTACCCGCGACGTAGCAGGTGGACACCGAGATGAGGTGGGGCGCCACGCCGAGGTCGTGGAGGGTCGCGGCGATGCGGGTGGGGCCGAGGAGGTTGACCTCGACGGCGGCGTCGAGCGGCGAGTCGAACGCCACGGTGGCCGCCGAGTGGACGACGACGTCGCACGACGCCAGCGCGGCCCGGCCGGCGTCGTCCAGGCCGAGCCCGGCGCTGCCGACGTCACCGGCGATGACCTCCACCCGGCGGCCGACCAGGGCGTCGAGCTCGGGGCCGCCCAGCTCGGTCCGCAGGCGGTCGAAGGCGTCGTTGCGGAAGATCTCGCGCCGTGCCCGTTGCGCGGCCGACGAGCGCTTGCCGGCCCGCACGAGGAGCACCAACTCGCATCCCGCGACCGACCGCACCAGGCGCTCGATCAGCGCCGTGCCCAGGAACCCCGTCCCGCCGGTGATGGCGATGCGCTTGCCGTCGAGGGCCTCCGGAATGGACTCCACCGCGTTTGTCTACCATCTGGTAGATGGCCCGGGCGACGCCGACCCCCAGCACCGCCGGGCGCTCGCGGCGGGCCACCACCGCCGACCGCATCCTCGACGCCGCCCTCGACGCCTTCGGCACCCGCGGCTACGGCGCCACCTCGCTGGACGACATGGCCCGCGACCTGGGCATACGCAAGCAGACCATCCTCTACTGGTACCCGTCCAAGGAGGCCGTGCTCGACGCCGCCATCGACCGCACGGCGGCCGAGCTGACCACCCGGCTGGAGCGGGCGGTGGCGGGCGCCGGCCAGGGTTTCGACCGGGTCGACGCCATCGTGCGGGCCATGTTCCGGTTGGCCGCCCGCCATCCGTCGATGCTGGGTTTCCTGCGGGAGGTCAGCCGGCTGGGGCCGCCCGCGTCCACCCGCCTGCTCGCCGCCATCGCCCCCCTGGTGGACCGCGCCGCCGGGTTCCTGGCGGTCGAGATGGATGCCGGGCGCATGCGCCGCCACGACCCCCGCCTGATCCTGCTGGCGGCCTACTCCATGGTCACCGGCCTGGCCACCGAGGTCGAAGTGCTGCGGGCGTTCGGCGAGGAGCCCACCCTGGCGTCGCTGGTGCGCCGCCGGGACGAGCTGCTGGCGCTGCTGCGGGCGGCACTGGCGCCTGCCTCGCCGGCCTGACCCTCAGCGCTTGGTGGAGAAGCGGCTGCGGTGCTCGTGCCGCTCGACGGCGAGGCGCACCAGCTCGTCGATGAGGTCTGGGTAGGACAGGCCCGACGCCTCCCAGAGCTTGGGGTACATCGACACCGGGGTGAAACCCGGGATGGTGTTGACCTCGTTGACCAGGAACCCCCGTCCCCGCTCCTCGTAGAAGAAGTCCACCCGCGCCATCCCCTCGCAGCGCAGCTCCCGGTAGGCGTCCAGTGCCAGTGCCCGAACCCGGGCCGCGGCGGCATCGTCGAGCGGCGCTGGCACCAGCAGCTGGCAGGCGTCGTCGATGTACTTGTCCTCGTAGTCGTAGAACTCGTGGCTGGGAACGATCTCGCCGGGCACGGACGCCCGCGGCCCGGCGTTGCCCAGCACCCCCACCTCGATCTCCCGGGCGTCGACGCCCTCCTCGATCACGATCCACTCGTCGTAGCCGGCCGCCAGGGCCAGGGCCTCGTCGAGCTCGGAGCGGTCGTGGACCTTCGACACCCCCACGGACGACCCCAGGTTGGCGGGCTTCACGAACGCCGGGTAGCCGAGCCCGGCCGCGGCCAATTCGTCGGCAGCCCGGTCGGTCTCGCGGTCGCGCACGGCGACCCACGCCGCCTGGGGCAGCCCGTGCACCGACAGGATCTCCTTGGCCTTCACCTTGTCCATGGCCAGGGCCGACGACAGCACGCCGGCACCCACGTACGGGACACCCGCCAGCTCCAACAGGCCCTGCACCGTGCCGTCCTCGCCGTGCGGCCCGTGCAGCAGGGGCAGGACCACCACCGGCAGCTCGTCCGCCGCCGGCGCGACCATCCGGGACGGCTCGACGGCGGTGCCGCTGGCCTCGAGGCGGTCCGGGAGCCTGGAGGGCAGCGCAGCGGCGCCTCGTGCCAGCGCGACCTGGGCGTCGTCGGCCCGCACCCAGGTGCCCTCGCGGGTGATCCCCACCGGGACCACGTCGTAGCAGTCGGGGTCGACGGCCCGCAGCACGTGCGCGGCGGTGGTGCAGGACACCTCGTGCTCGGCCGACTGGCCCCCGAACAGAACGACGAGCCGTACACGGTCGGGGCGTGCGGTCATGGGCTGCGAGGGTACCGGTGTAGAAACCGCAGTCGTGGAACTGCGCGCGAGCGAGATCGCCAAGGTAACCGGCGGGGCTCTGTCGGGACCGGACGTGAGCGTCTGGGGTGCCACCATCGACTCGCGCCAGGTGGCCGGCAACCCGCTGTTCGTGCCCGTGGTCGCCGACCGCGACGGTCACGACTTCGTGCCCGCCGCCGTCGCCGCCGGCGCGCCGGCCTACGTGACCTCACGCGGCCCGCTCCCCGGCGTCGACGCCACTGCGGTGGAGGTCGGCCACACGCTGGTCGCGCTGGCGGCCCTCGGCCGCCACGCCCGCACGCGCCTGCCCGACCGGGTGGTCGGCGTCACCGGGTCCGTGGGCAAGACCAGCGTCAAGGACCTGCTGGCCGCCGCGCTGGCCGCCCACTGGCGGACCTCCGCCAGCGTCGGCTCGTTCAACAACGAGCTGGGCGTGCCCCTCACCCTGGTGAATGCGCCGGACGACACCGAGGCCCTGGTGGTGGAGATGGGCGCACGCGGCCCGGGCCACATCGCCGAGCTGTGTGGCTGGGCCCGGCCGACGGTCGGGGTTGTGACGCGGGTGGCGGCGGCGCACACCGAGATGTTCGGGACGCTGGAGGAGGTGGCCGCGGCCAAGGGCGAGCTGGTCGAGCAGCTGCCGCGCACCGGCACCGCCGTCCTGAACGCCGGGGACCCGTGGGTGGCGGCCATGGCGCCCCGCACCGCGGCCGAGGTGGTCACGTTCGGGGAGGGGGGCACCGTGCGGGCGGAGTCAGTCGAGCTCGACGACGAGCTGCGGCCGTCGTTCCGCTTGATGTCGCCATGGGGCACCGCCCCGGTCCGCCTTGGGGTCCGCGGCGACCACATGGTGGACAACGCGCTGGCCGCCGCGGCGGCGGCGCTGGTGTGCCAGGTCCCCGTCGCCGACCTGGCCGAGGCGCTGGGGGCGGCCGTGCTGTCGCGCTGGCGCATGGACCTGATCCGCCTGCCCTCGGGCGCCGTGCTCGTCAACGACGCCTACAACGCCAACCCGACGTCGATGGCGGCGGCGCTGCGGGCCCTGGTCCGCCTGCCGGCGCGCCGTCGGGTGGCAGTCCTCGGCTTCATGGCCGAGCTCGGCGCTGCGAGCGACGAGGAGCACCGGGCGGTCGGCTCCCTCGCCCGCGAGCTCGGTGTCGAGATCATCGGCGTCGGGGTGCCGGCCTACGGCGGGACCACGGTCGCCAGCATCGACGAGGTGGTGGGCGCGCTCGGACGGCTGGGCGACGGCGACGCCGTGCTGCTCAAGGCCAGCCGCGTGGCGGGTCTGGAGAGACTCGCGCAGCTGCTGGAGTGAAGGCGCGGGCATCCGGTCGCTCAGTTGGCCGGGCTGATCGCTAGCGTGCCGCCCATGAGCGAGCGTCCCGCAGGGCGAGAGAGCGAGCGAGGCCCGAGCGGCCCGCTGCGAAGCAGCAAGAGCGGGGTGTTCGATTTCCGCCTCACCAGCATTGCCGAGATCGCCGACCAAGTGGGCAGCCGAGCCCTGTCCGCCCGCGAGGTGGTGCAGGCGGCGCTCGACCGCATCGACCGCCACGACGAGGAGATCTGCGCCTTCGTCGCCGTCGACGGCGAGGCCGCGCTGGCCGACGCGGCCGCCATCGACGATCGCATCGCCGCCGGCGAGGACGTCGGCGCGCTGGCGGGCGTCCCACTAGCGGTCAAGGACCTCGAGGACGCGGCCGGGTTCGTCACCAGCCGGGGCTCGGTGGCGTACGCCGGCGGCCCGCCGGCCACCAGCGACTCGCCCCTGGTGGAGCGCCTGCGCGCCGCCGGTTGCGTGGTGGTGGGCAAGACCAACACCCCCGAGCTCGGCTGGAAGGCCGACACGGTGAACGAGGCGTTCGGCGCCACCTACAACCCGTGGTCGCTGGAGCGGTCGGTGGGAGGCTCGTCCGGCGGGTCGGCCGCCGCGGTGGCGGCGGGACTGGTGCCGCTGGCCACCGCGTCCGACGGCGGGGGATCGATCCGCATCCCCTCGGCGGCGACCGGGCTGACCGGGTTCAAGCCGTCGCTGGGCCGGGTCCCCATGGGCGGCGACGAGCCGCCCGGATGGCCGATGCTGTCGACCAAGGGCGTGATGGCCGGGCGGATACGCGGCGTGGCGCTGGCGCTCGACAGCGCGGTGGGTCCCGAGCCGAGCGACCTGTCCTCGCTGCCGTTGCCGGAGGCGTCGTGGTCGCGCTCGCTGGCCGAGATCAACCCGCCACGCAAGGTCGCGTGGTCGTCAAACCTGGGATACGGACGGGTCGACAGCGAAGTCCTGGCGGTCTGCCAAGCGGCCGTCGCGCGCCTCGAGGAGTTGGGCACGGAGGTGATCGTGCTGGACCGGCTGTTCGACACCGACCCCGTGCAGGACTGGCTGGCGCTCGTCGGCGCCTGCTCGTTGCGGTCGCTCGACCGGTTCCGGGACGACGACACCGTGTGGAGCCGCATCGATCCCGGGCTGGTGGCGCTCGTGGAGTGGGCCCGCACGTCGGTCGGTCCGGCCCAGGTGATCGAGGCGCTCGATACCTGCCACCGGCTCAACCTGGCGCTCGTGGACCTGTTCCACCAGGTGTCGCTTCTGCTGTCGCCGACGGTGGCCGGCCAGGTACCGCGGGTCGGCGAGCCCGGCATGATCGACGGCGAGCCCGACGTCAACTGGGTGGCGTACACGTATCCCTTCAACATGACCCGCTCACCCGCCGGCTCGGTTTGCGCCGGCTTCACCGCCGATGGCATGCCGGTGGGCCTCCAGGTGGTCGGCCCACAGCATGGCGACGTCGTGGTGCTGCGGGCGTTGGCGCTGCTGGAGGACGTACTGGCGCTCGACGCGGTGGCCCCGTTCGGAGCGGAGTAGGCGGGCCGGGCTTGCTAGAGTGCAACGCCCGGGGCGTATAGCTCAGCTGGTTAGAGCGCACGCTTCACACGCGTGAGGTCAGAGGTTCGAGTCCTCTTACGCCCACCCCGCGCTCTTCAGAAGAAGCCGGGGTCGACGTAGACCTCGGCTTGGGCCACGTGGGGGACCACCTCGAACGAGGTCACCTCCCCGTTGGCCCGGCCCCGGGCCGGGATGACGTCGACGAAGCCGTTGGCGCCGCCGACGATCCTGCCCGCCGCATTGCGGTAGACGGCGTAGGCGTACGGGAGCTCGAGCTCGACCTCGTAAGTCGACGACACGACGAAGGCGGTGTAGATGCCGAACTCGTCCGACGAGGTCGACACGTCGGTGATCGTGAAGGCGCCCTGCGGCACCGGTCCCCCCGTCCCCTCCTCGACCTGGATGTCGAGCCGTCCGATGCCGTTGGGCAGGGGGCCGGCGACCTCGGCGCCCAGGCCCAGGCGGGCGCCTGGGTTCACCACCGCCACCGCGTGGGGGTCGCTGGAGATCACCGTGTCCGTCGTGTCGTAGATCACGATCTCGACCGTGAAGTTGGTGATCGGCTGGTCGGTCGTGTTCTCGAGGACGAGACCGTAGGAGCCGACCTGGCCGTCGAACCCCTCATAAGTGGAGAAGCCGCTGTCGACGACCTCGAGCCCGTCGATGACGTGCGGGGCGGTCGTCGTGGTCGTGTCGTCGGCGGTGGTCGTGGGCTCGTCCGTGGCGTCGGTCACCGGCGGTGGCACGTCGGTGATGGGGCTGGGGCCGCCACTGTCGCCCGCACCGTCATCGTCCCCGAGGCGCGCCACGAGCAGGCCGATCGCCGCCGCCGTCAGGAGGACGCCCAGGGCCACGATCACCGGGGTCCGGTTGGTGGCCGTCTCCGGCGGCAGAGGTGGTGTTGGTGGCGGAGCCGGGGGAGGAGCCGACGCTGGTCCCTGAGGCACGTCAGTCATGTCGTCCCCCAGTGTCCCGCAGCGCGAGCGGGGCGCGGGTCAGGCGATGGTCTTGGCGAGGCGTTCCATGGCGTCGTCCTCGCTGATGTTGAGCGCGAATGCCAGCTCCGACACCAGCACCTGGCGCGCCTTCACGAACATCGACTTCTCGCCGGCCGACAGGCCCTTGTCGTTGTCTCGCAGCGCCAGGTTCCGCACCACCTCGGCCACCTGGTAGACGTCGCCCGACTTGAGCTTCTCCTGGTGGTTCTTGAACCGGCGTGACCAGTTGGTGGGCTCGCGGACGTCCTTCTTGGCCAAGACCTCGAACACGTCCTCCACGTCCTCGACGCTGATCGGGTAGCGCATCCCGATCTCCTCGGCCTTGTCGACAGGGACCTTGAGGACCAGATCGCCGTGGGTCATGCGGAGGACGAAGAACTCCTTGGCCTCGCCGTCGGGCGTGGCTCGCTTCTCGGTGGCTTCGATGATGGCGGCGCCGTGGTGGGGATAGACCACCCGATCCTTGACGCGAAATGGCACGCAGAGCTCCTCGGAACGTCCCTGGGGGTCGCTACAGGATGCCATCTCCCGGGGCGCCTGCCACAGTTGACGCCGTGATCGAATGGACCGACGAGCAACAGATGGTGCGGGCGGCGGTGCGGGACTTCATCGAGAAGGAGCTCGTGCCGCAGCACCGCGAACTGGAGCACGGCGATCTGCTGCCCTACGACATCATCCGCAGGCTGTTCGCCACGTTCGGGCTCGACGCCATGGCACGGGAGCGCTTCGAGCGCCAGATGGCCGGCGCCGACTCGGGATCCGAGCCCGATGACGCCGAGCGGGATCCCCGGGCGACGGCGAGCGCGGCCGCCCTGCAGATCATCCCCATCATCGAGCTGTCGCGCTGGAGCCCGGGCATGGTCACGGCGATGGGCGTGTCGATGGGGCTGACCGCGGCGGCGATCCTGTCCCGGGGCACGGCCGCCCAGAAGGAGCGCTGGGCGCTGCCGCTGCTCACCATGGAGAAGATCGGCGCCTGGGCCATCACCGAGCCGGGCTCGGGGTCCGACGCCTTCGGCTCGATGCGGTCGACGGCCCGGCGGGACGGCGACGAGTACGTCCTCAACGGCTCGAAGACGTTCATCACAAACGGTCCCTACGCCGACACGATCGTGTTCATCTGCAAGCTCGACGAGGGGAATCCGCCGGCCGAGCGCAAGGTCGTGAGCTTCGTCCTCGACTCGGGGATGCCGGGGCTGGAGCAGTCGGCGCCGTTGCGCAAGATGGGGATGCACTCGTCGCCCACCGGTGAGCTGTTCCTCACCGACGTGCGGGTGGGGCGGGACCGGCTGATCGGCGAGGCCGAGGACGCCGAGGGCGGCGGCCGGACGGCGGCCAAGGCGACGTTCCTGGAGGAGCGCTCGGGCGTGGCGGCCATGGCGCTCGGGATCATCTCGCAGTGCCTCGACCTGTGCGTCGCCTACGCGCGGGACCGGGTGCAGTTCGGCCAGCCCATCGGCGAGTTCCAGCTCATCCAGGACAAGCTCGCACGCATGGAGGTGGCCCGGCTCAACGTCGAGAACCTGGTGTTCCGGGTGATCGAGGCGTCCGCCGCCGGGCGGGGGTTCACGCTGGCCGAGGCGTCGGCCATGAAGCTCTACGCCGCCCGGGCGGCGACCGAGGTGGCGATGGAGGCGGTCCAGCTGTTCGGCGGCAACGGCTACATGGCCGAGTTCCAGGTCGAGCAGCTGGCCCGCGACGCCAAGGTCCTCCAGATCTACGGCGGGACCGACGAGATCCAGATCACCCATATCGCCAAGGACCTCCTCCGCCGCTGACGGGGCCGGGGTTCCCCGGCACCCGAGGTCATGGCGAGGTCGAGGAAATAGCCCACGCCCAGCGGCAGCCATTTACTCGACCTCGACGCGATCCCGTCGCCCGGGCTTGTTTGTCATAGGCCGCTGGCACACTTGTGCCATGGAAATGACACCGGATACAACAGCAATTGCCGTGGCAAGCCGTCAGGCTGGCGTCTTGAGCCGGGTACAGGCGCTGGCCGCCGGGCTGTCCGAACGGGCAGATCGGGCGGCGCCTGGCGCGGGGAGCCTGGGTGCGGCGCCACCCGGGCGTCTACGCGATGGCGGCCTCGCCACCCACGTGGAGCCAGGACCTGTGGGCGGCGTACTTGGCCGTGGGTCGAGGAGTGGTGAGCCACGAGACGGCCCTCCTGATCCACGGCGTCGACGACCGGCACGTGCCCCGCTACCCGCTCACTTTCACGGTGAGCCACGGCGACCATCACTGGGTCCCGAGAACGTTCGTGCACCAGATCGACGACGTCCTCACACATCACGTGTGCGAGCGCGACGGCCTGCCGGTGAGCGTCCCGGCGCGAGCGATCGTCGACCTGGCGGCGGTCGTCGGCCGCCGTCGGCTCGGTGACGTCGTCGATGTCGTGACCGACCGCTTGACGACGATCACCCAGATCTCCGTGTGTGCGGCGGAGATCGCCCGGCCGGGCAAGCGTGGCCTCGGAAAGCTCGCCGCCGTCCTCGACGAGCGGGGGCCGGGCCACGTACCTCCGCAGAGCGAGCTCGAGAATCGGCTTTTCGCCGTGCTGGCTGCCGCGGGGCTTCCGGCTCCGGTGCGTCAGTTCCCGTTGCCCGGTCGAGGCGCGGTCACCGGGCTCGTCGATGCGGCATATCCGGACGTGCGGCTGATCCTCGAGGCCGATGGCAGGCGTTGGCACACGCGCATCCGCGATCTCCGTCGCGATCATCTGCGGGACGCCGAGGCGGCACGCGCCGGTTGGCAGACCCTGCGGTTCCTCTACGAGGAGATCGTCGGCGACCCCGGCCACGTGGCGGCAACCGTGGCGGACGTTCGTCGCGCCCGTGCCGAGCGCGTCGAGCGAGCAGCGCGAGAGTGGACACCTCCGGCGCATGGCCACCGAGGTCGAGGAAATCACCCACGCCTGGCGGCAGTCATTTCCTCGACCTCGGGACCGGCGGGCTCACAGGCCCAGGTTGCGGCCGATGATCTCCTTCATGATCTCGGTGGTGCCGCCGTAGATGCGGGTGACGCGGGCGTCGGCATAGGCGCGGGCCACGGGGTACTCGGTCATGTAGCCGTAGCCGCCGTGGAGCTGGACGCACGCGTCCACGACCCGGCCCTGCAGCTCGGTGCACCACCACTTGGCCATCGACGCCTCCTCCGCCGTCAGCTCGCCGGCGTTGAGGGCGACCACGCAGCGGTCGATGAAGGTCTGGCCCAGCTCGATCTCGGTCGCCATCTCCGCCATCCGGAACCGGGTGTTCTGGAAGGCACCGATGGGCTGGCCGAACGCCCGGCGATCCTTGACGTACGCCAACGTCTGCTCGAACGCCGCCCGCGCCGCGGCCACGCCGGTGGCGGCGATCGACAGGCGCTCCTGCGGCAGGTTCGTCACCAAGTAGCGGAAGCCCTCGCCCTCTTCGCCCAGCCGGTTGGCCACCGGCACCCGCGCATCGGTGAAGAACAGCTCGGCGGTGTCCTGCGCGTGCATGCCGATCTTGTCGAGGTTCCGCCCCCGCTCGAACCCGGCCATGCCCCGCTCGATCACCAGCAGCGACATGCCGTGGTGCCGCACAGCTGGGTCGGTCTTGACGGCGGTGACGACCAGGTCGGCGTTGATGCCGTTGGTGATGAAGGTCTTCGACCCGTTGACCACGTAGTCGTCGCCCTCCCGCACTGCGCTGGTGGTCATCGACGCCAGGTCCGACCCGATGCCGGGCTCGGTCATGGCGATGGCAGTGATCAGCTCGCCCGAGCAGATCCCCGGCAGCCACCGGGCCTTCTGCTCCTCGCTGCACAGCGATAGGAAGTACGGCAGGCAGATGTCGTTGTGGAGCGTCCAGCCGAGCCCGGCGGCGTTGATGCCGGCCCGCTGGATCTCCTCGCCGATCACCAGGTTGTAGCGGAAGTCGTCGACGCCCCCGCCGCCGTACTCGGTCGGCACCGCCATGCCCAGGTAGCCGTGCTTGCCTGCCGCCTGGAACAGGTCGCGATCGACGATGCCCGCCCGCTCCCAGGCCTCGTTGCGGGGCGCGACCTCGGTGGCGATGAAGCGCCGCACGCTGTCACGGAACAGCTCGTGCTCGTCGTCGAAGAGGGTGCGCCGCACCCGGCCGACCGTACTCTCACGGCATGCATGGAGGCTCTGGGCAGCACGTGAGTGAGCACGAAGTGCGAGCGAACCATAGATGCGGTGGGGTGCTCGCCGCGAAGCGGCGATGGGTCATGGGCGTGCCGAAGGCACGCCCATGACCCGACCCGACACGGTCGTGATCGTGGCGGGTGGGGGCCCGCCGGCCGATGCGGTGGCGCGGCAGCTGCCTCGCGGCGTCACCACGATCGCCGCGGACTCCGGGCTGGAGCACGCCCGGGCCCTCGGCCTCGAGGTGGCCTTGGCGGTCGGGGACATGGACTCGGTCGACCCGAACGTGCTGGCCGCCGCCGCCGGGGCCGGTGTCCGCATCGAGCGCCATCCCGAGGCCAAGGACGCCACCGACCTCGACTTGGCCCTGGATGCTGCGCTCTCGCACCATCCCCGGCGCATCGTCGTGGTCACGGGAACCGGCGATCGCCTGGACCACACGTTGGCCCTGGCGACGCTGCTGGCCTCGCCCCGCACCAGTGACGTCGGCTCGATCGAGGCGTGGATCGGGAGCACGCACCTCAGCGTGATCCGCGACCGGGGCCGGACTGTCCTGCGCGGCGAACCCGGCGATCTGGTGTCGTTGGTCCCCATGCACGGTCCGGCACTCGGGATCATGACCGACGGGCTGCTGTACCCGCTGCGGGACGAGGACCTGCCCGTCGGCTCGACCCGCGGCGTGAGCAACGAGCTGGCGGCCGCCGAGGCGAGTGTGCGGTTGCGTGAGGGCGTGCTGATGGCGGTGCAGCCCGGACAGGCGGGGACCCACTGGCGGCGACGGGTGGCCGACGAGGGCCGTGCCGCGGAGAGGCCAGGCGAGCCCGGTCCGCCCTGACGCCGCGGGCGCCGCCGTGCCACGATCCCGGATCGTGGACGTGACCGCGGACCTGGTGGCCCCCTGCTCGCCCGAGCGCCTGTTCGGGTGGGTCGACGACCTCACCCACTACCCGCAATGGCTCGACATCGTGCCGCGGGCGGTGGCGGTCGAGGCGCAGGAGGGCGACCCCGGCCCGGCGTGGTCGGTCGACCTCCGGGGCCGGCTGGGCCCGTTTGCCCGCTCCAAACGGCTGCGGATGGTGCGTACCGTGCACGAGGCCCCCCACCGCGCCCGCTTCGAGCGGTTGGAGCACGACGGCCGGCGCCACTCGCCGTGGGTCCTGGAGGCGGACGTGGCACCCGACGGCGACGACGGCAGCCGGCTGACCATGCGCCTGCACTACGGGGGAAGCCTCGTCGGCCCGCTGGTCGAACGCCTGCTGGCCGACGAGATCCGCCAGTCCAAACCGCGGCTGCTGGCGCTGGTTGAGGGATGACGAGCCGTCAGACCGCCGGGGCGGCGTAGCGGCCGTCGCGGCGGTCGAAGCGTCACCGCCACACCGGAACACGGCGGACAGGGCCTCGGCACTCAGCACCTCGTCGATCGGGCCGAGGCGGCGACCCGACCCCCGTCCAGCAGGAGCACGTGGGTGAACCCGGCCGGGGTCTCCTCGACGTGGTGGGTGACGAGCACGGTGGCGGGCGTGGTCGGGTCCGCGGGCCAGCAGGCCGAGCCGACCCGCCAGGTCCTCGCGGGTCCAGCCCCCGTCGAAGTGCCTGTCATCGAATCGCAATATTTGTAACGCAATCGCTAGGGTGCCCGCCCCATGCGCCGCTTGATCCTTCTCCCGACGCTCCTCGCCCTGCTGGGGGCGGCTCTGATCGCTCATGCCCACGACGGCCACGGGCAACGGTCCCAGCTGGACCTGGACGCCGACTCGTTGCTCTCATCCCGCCGCGACGTGGGCATGATCCGGCCACGGCTGGACCGGTTCCCGGGCGAGACGACCACCACGACGACGGCACCGCCCACCACCACGACGACGGTCCCGCCGACCACGACGACGACCGCACCGCCCACTACCAGCACCACGGCCCCGCAGGCGACGACCACGCCGGCTCCGGCCGCGTCGGCCGGCGGCATCGTCTGCCCGGTCCAGGGACCCGTTTCGTTCGTCGACAGCTTCGGCGCGCCCCGCTCGGGCGGCCGCGCCCACGAGGGGGTCGACATGATGGCGGCCTCGGGCACGCCCACGGTCGCCCCGGTGAGCGGACGGGTCGAGCACCGGGGCAACGCCACCGGCGGCCTGTCGTGGTGGCTCTACGGCGACAACGGCGACGAGTACTACGGCACCCACCTGTCGGCGTATGAGAATCAGGGGGTCGGCTGGGTCGCCGCCGGCACCGTCATCGGCTACGTGGGCGACAGTGGCAACGCCGCCGGTACGCCCCACCTGCACTTCGAGATCCACCCCGGCGGCGGGGCCGCGGTCAACCCCTTCCCGCAGGTGGCCGGCGCCTGCTGAACGGAAAGCAACAACATCCCCGTTGGAGGCCCGGCGGCGGACCGCCGCTACGGTGGCGCCCAATGCGCATCGGCATCCTCGGTGGTACCGGCCCCGCCGGCAGAGCTTTGGCGGCACGGCTGGCTTCGGTGGGCTTCGAGGTGGTCGTGGGGTCCCGGTCCAAGTACCGGGCCATGGAGATCGTCGACTCGTTGCTCGATCACTGGTCCGGCCACCAGCTGACCATCGGCGCCGCCGACAACGCCGGAGCGGCCGACGCCGACGTCGTCGTGATCGCCACGCCCTGGGACGGCGCCACCCAGACCGCCACGTCGGTGGAGGACAAGCTGCGCGGAAAGGTCGTGGTGTCGATGGCCAACGCCCTGGTGCGCCTGGGCCACGAGTTCCAACCGTTGGTGCCGCCCCGGGGATCGGTCGCCGCCAGCGTGCAGGCGGCCGTGCCCCACTGCCTGGTGGCCGCAGCCTTGCACCACGTGCCGGCCCGCGAGCTGGGCGACCTCGACCAGCCGATCGAGAGCGACGTCCTGATCTGCTCCGACCATCCATCGGCGATCCAGGTGACCAGCGACATCGTGGCGAAGATCCCCAACATGCGGCCGCTCAACGCCGGGGAGCTGGCCATGGCTACACCCATCGAGTCGTTCACCGCCGTGCTCATGCAGCTCAACACCCACTACAAGACCCGGGTGGCCGTGAAGCTCACCGGCATCCGTGACGGTGGGGCCGACGGCACCAAGAGCCCACACGACGAGCGGCCGGCGTGACGGCCGGCCAGCGCCACGACGAGCCGATGCGGCTCTACTGCACGGCGCGGGGCGAGGTCATCCCCTTCTCGCCGGGCCCGGTGGTCACGATGTACACGTGCGGCATCACGCCGTACGACGCCACCCACTTGGGCCACGCCGCCACCTACCTCACCTACGACGTGTTGCAGCGCCACCTGCGGGACCGGGGACACGAGACCCGCTGTGTGCGCAACATCACCGACGTCGACGACGACATCCTGCGCAAGGCCCGGGAACTGGGCGTCCACTACCTCGACCTTGCTGCCGCCGAGACCGCCCGCTTCGACGACGACATGCGGGCGCTCGACGTGCTCCCGGTGTGGAGCGAGCCCCGCGCCACCTCCGCCATCCCCGACATCCGGGGCTTCATCGGCATGGTGCTCGACCGGGGCTTCGCCTACCAGGCGGGCGGTGGTGTGTACTTCGATGTGTCCCGCTTCGAGCGGTTCGGGCAGGTCAGCCACCTCGGCCGCGACGAGATGCTGCGCTTGGCCGCCGAGCGGGGCGGCAACGTGGACGATCCCCACAAGCGCGATCCGCTCGACTTCGTGCTTTGGCAGCCGTCGGCGCCCGACGAGCCGGCGTGGGAGTCGCTGTGGGGACCGGGCCGGCCGGGGTGGCACATCGAGTGCTCGGCGCTCGCCCTGCGCGAGCTCGGCACGACCATCGACCTGCACGGCGGTGGGTCGGACCTCATCTTCCCCCACCACGAGTGTGAGGCCGCCCAGTCGGAGGCCGCCACCGGCGAGCCGTTCGTGCGCCACTGGATGCACCAGGCGATGGTCCGCATGGACGGGGAGAAGATGTCGAAGTCGCTCGGCAACCTCGTGTTCGTGTCGGAGCTCCGCAAGACCTGGGACCCCCGGGCGATCCGCCTGGCCGTGCTGGCGCACCACTACCGGGACGAGTGGGAGTGGGACGACGACGTGATGCCCGACGCCGCCCACCGGCTCAAGCGCTGGCAGGCCGCGCCGCCCGGCGACGCCATGGCCCCGGGAGGCGTTCTCGATCGGGTGCGGTCGGCGCTCGACGACGACCTCGACACCTCGTGCGCCCTGCGGTTGCTGGACGAGGCCGCCGACGCCGGGCAGGCAGTCACCACCGGTGCCGCGCTGCTCGGCGTCGACCTCGCCCGGCCCTGACCCCTTACCCCCGCGTTCTCGGTCCTGGAATGGCCGAAGGTCGCTATGGTGACCATTCCAGTACCGAAAGCCCGCCGGGGGCCCACTGGACGTAGGCTGCGGTCGTGCCCGTGTCCGCTCGTCAGCGCCAGTACGGGTGGCTGTTCCCCGTGGCGCGCGCGGTGCTCACGCCGGCGCTACGGTTCGGTTGGCGGGTCCATGTGGGGGGCACCGACAACATCCCGACCCGAGGTGGCGCCATCGTCTGCCCGAACCACGTGTCGGTGATCGACTCGTTCCTGCTGCCGTCGGTCCTGCCCCGCCGGATCACCTTCGTCGGCAAGGCGGAGTACCTCGACAACTGGAAGACCAGGTACCTGTTCCCGGCGCTCGGCATGATCCCCCTCGACCGCTCGGGCGGCGACGCCAGCCGGCGGGCGCTCGACGCCGCTGCCCAGATCCTCGAGCAGGGCGAGCTGTTCGGCATCTACCCCGAGGGGACCCGCAGCCGCGACGGTCGGCTGCACCGGGGGCACACCGGTCCTGCGCGGCTGGCCCTGCGGACGGGTGCGCCGCTGGTGCCGGTCGGCCTGGTCGGCACCCGGGAGATCCAACCTCCCGGGCACCGGGTTCCCCGGCCGTTCCGCCCGTGCGCCATCCGCATCGGACGACCGATCGACGTCGGCCACTACCGCGACCGGCCCGACGATCACCTGGTGCTGCGCGAGCTGACCGACGAGCTGATGTTCGAGATCCGCGAGCTGTCGGGCCAGGAGTACGTGGACGAGTACGCCACCCGCAAGCCCGAGGCGCTCCCTTCGCAGCCGACGGCTGTGGTGGGGCGCCACACGGCACGCCGGCCGGTCGGCGCCGGTCAAACGCTTTCGGGGGCAGCGGCAGGCGGTCGGTAACTCCGGCCCGACCCCCACCCACCGCCCCTAATGGCGTCGGTCGCTGTGCGACCGACCCCTTAGTCTTCCGAGTCATGGCCGAGATCGAGATCACGCTGCCGGATGGTTCGACGCGCAGGTTGCCGTCGGGCACCACCGCGGCCGATCTCGCCCAGTCGATCGGGTCCCGGCTGGCCAGGGCGGCGGTGATCGCCGAGATCAACGGCGAGGAGCGCGACCTGGCAACCGAGCTCCACGACGGCAACCGCGTCTCCATCGTCACCGCCGACAGCGAGCGGGGGCTCTACACCATCCGCCACTCGACGGCCCACGTGCTGGCGCAGGCGGTGCTCGACCTGTTCCCCGACGCCACCTTCGGCATCGGCCCGCCGGTCGAGGACGGCTTCTACTACGACTTCGAGCTGCCGGGCGGCGGCACCTTCACGCCCGAGGACCTCGAGCGCATCGACGCTCGCATGCGCGAGATCATCGACGAGCGCCAGGCGTTCCTGCGCGACGAGATCCCCGCCGACGACGCCCGCGAGATCTTCGCCGGCCATCGCTTCAAGCTGGAGATCATCGACGACGCCTCGACCGATCCCATGTCGGCCACGAGCGGCGCCGGTGCCGTGCGCACCTACGAGAACCCGCCGGCCAAGCCCAAGGACCACCCGCCGTTCCACGGCCGGCCGGGCTTCATCGACCTGTGCCGGGGTCCCCACGTCGAACACACCGGTCGGCACCTGGGGCACTTCAAGCTGATGCGGGTGGCCGGCGCCTACTGGCGGGGCGACGAGCACAACCCCCAGCTCCAGCGCATCTACGGCACGGCGTGGGAGAGCCGCAAGGCCCTCGAGGCCCACCTTCACCACCTGGAGGAGGCGGCCAAGCGCGACCACCGCAAGCTCGGCGCCGAGCTGGACCTGTTCCACTTCCCGCCCGAGGTCGGCAGCGGCCTGCCGCTGTACCACCCCAAGGGCGGCCTGGTGCGCAAGCTGATGGAGGACTACAGCCGCGCCGAGCACGAGCGCGCCGGCTACGAGTTCGTCTACACACCGCACATCGCCAAGGGCGACCTGTTCGAGATCAGCGGCCACCTCGAGTGGTACGCCGAGGGGATGTACCCCCCGATGGAGCTCGACGGGGGGCACAAGTACTACCCCAAGCCGATGAACTGCCCGATGCACATGCTCATCTACGCGTCCCGCCAGCGCTCGTACCGCGAGCTGCCGCTGCGGCTGTTCGAGTTCGGCACGGTGTACCGCTACGAGAAGTCGGGCGTGGTGCACGGCCTGCTGCGCGCCCGGGGGTTCACGCAGGACGACTCGCACATCTTCTGCACGTCCGAGCAGCTCGCGGGCGAGCTGACCAGCCTGTTGGCGTTCGTGCTGAAGCTGTTGCGCGACTTCGCTTTCGACGAGTTCGAGGCCGAGTTGGCGACGCGGCCCGACCCGTTCGTGGGCGACCCCGCCGAGTGGGACCAGGCCGAGGAGGCGCTGCGGCAGGCGGTGGAGGCGTCCGGCATCCCGTACGTCGTGGCGGAGGGCGAGGGCGCCTTTTACGCCCCCAAGATCGACGTGCACGTGCGCGACGCCATCGGCCGCCGCTGGCAGCTCTCGACGCTGCAGGTCGACTTCCAGTTCGCCGACCGCTTCGACCTCGACTACGTCGGCGCCGACAACCAGCGGCACCGGCCCCGCATCATCCACCGGGCGCTGTTCGGGTCGTTCGACCGGTTCTTCGGCGTGCTGCTCGAGCACACGGCCGGGGCGCTGCCGGCGTGGCTGGCGCCGGTGCAGGTGCAGGTGCTGCCCGTGCGGTCCGACCACCAGGCCCCCGCCGAGGCGCTTGTGGCGCGGCTGCGGGGCGAGGGCTTCCGGGTGGACGCGGCCGATGCCGACGAGCCGCTGGGCGCGCGCATCCGCAAGGCCAAGCTCGACAAGATCCCCCACGTGGTGGTGGTGGGCGACGACGACGTGTCCAACGACACGGTGGGCGACAACCCGCGCGGCGGCGACGTCGAGCGGAACGTCCCGGTGGAGACGTTCGTCGAGCGGCTGCGCGGCGAGATCGCCGCCCACCAGTGAGCGAGCACGAAGTGCGAGCGAACCATGAGCACAGTGCGTTACTCGCCGCGAAGCGGCGATCGTTCATCGGCGAGCCGGAGGCGAGCCGGTGAACGCGATGGACCGGCTGTGGGCCGGCTGGCGCTCGACCTACGTGGCCGCCGCCGGCAACGGTGCGCCGGCGGGGGAGGGGTCGCCGTTCCGCCGGATGCTCGACTCGGGCCTGCCCGACGAGGAGATCCACGTCGTCTGGCGGGGCGCACACACCTTCGCCATCCTCAACGCCTTCCCCTACACGAGCGGCCACCTGCTGGTGATGCCCTACCGGGAGGTGGGGGAGCTCGAGGACCTCACGCCCGACGAGGCGGCCGAGCTGTGGGCCGCGGTGCGGGACGCGGTGGTGGCGATCAAGGCCGCCTACGGGCCGCAGGGCGTCAACGTCGGGCTCAACCTGGGCGAGGCTGCGGGCGCGGGCGTCCCGTCACACCTGCACTTCCACGTGCTGCCCCGCTGGAACGCCGACTCCAACTTCATGACGTCGGTGGCGGAGGTCCGGGTCCTGCCCGAGGCACTCGGCGAAAGCTGGCGCAAGCTGCGCGCCGCCTGGCCGTCGGGCGAGGCCGGGTGATTTCATGCGGGCCATGACCGACGGGGCCGAGAGCCGGCGTGACGGCGACGCCGACACCCGCCGCGACGACGAGGTCGTCGACGAGCTGCCCGACGACCTCCAGGCCCCCGGCTACGTCGGGCCCTACCTGTTCCCCGACAACAACCGCCGGCGCATCCCCGGCTACCTCTACCTTGCGACGGCGGCGGCGTGCGTGGCGCTGTGGGCGCTGCTCGACGACTCGCCCTACGTGAACGGCGGCTTCCTGTTCGCGGCCGTCCTCCTGGCGCTCGTCGGCGCCTACCAGCTGGTCACCGCGTGGAGCCTCGACGTCGACGAGCAGGACGCCCTCGTGGCGGCGACCCGCACCGTCGGGTTCCCCGTCGGCCACGCCTCGGCCCAGATGGGCTGGCGAGGGCTGCTCAGCCGCCCCACCTGGCGGATCCTGCTGTACTCCGACGAGAACCCGCCGGCCAAGCGGGGCCTGGTGCTGGTGGACGGCCACGACGGCGAGGTCATCGAGCACTTCGT
>DASQUK010000139.1:0-26573 GCA_035641315.1 Acidimicrobiales bacterium
CCCCGGATGATCGGAATGTCGTCGCCTGGGAAGCCCTGGTTGCTCAGGAGCTCGCGCAGCTCCAGCTCGACGAGGTCAAGCAGCTCCTCGTCGTCCATCATGTCCACCTTGTTCAGGTACACCACGATGGCCGGCACCTCAACCTGCCGCGCCAGCAGTATGTGCTCCCGCGTCTGCGGCATCGGCCCGTCCGGCGCCGACACCACCAGGATGGCGCCGTCCATCTGCGCCGCCCCCGTGATCATGTTCTTGATGTAGTCCGCATGCCCCGGCATGTCCACGTGCGCGTAGTGCCGGTTCGCGGTCTCGTACTCCACGTGCGCCGTCGCAATCGTGATCCCGCGCTCCCGCTCCTCGGGCGCCTTGTCGATCTGGTCGAAGGCCACCTTCTGCGCCAGCCCCTTCTGCGCCTGAATCGCCGTGATCGCCGCCGTCAACGTCGTCTTCCCATGATCGACGTGCCCGATCGTCCCGACGTTCACGTGCGGCTTCGTCCGCTCAAACTTTGCCTTGGCCATCCTGCGGCTCTCCTGATGTGGCGGTGGTAATCGTGATAGGAGTAGCGGCGGCCGGACTCGAACCGGCGACAACCCGATTATGAGCCGGGTGCTCTGCCAACTGAGCTACGCCGCCATATGTGTTGTGCCCGTGCTCGGACACGGCTCCGAGCCCCCTGTCGGAATCGAACCGACGACACCAGCCTTACCATGGCTGTGCTCTGCCGACTGAGCTAAGGGGGCCTGGCCTGCCTGACCAGGACGGCACAGCCTATCGTCGCCCGCTCGGAACCAGCCAGCTAGCCGGGCGAACCAAGCGGCCGCCGACGGCTGGCACCACTCTGAGTGGCGTCGTCGCCTGTTCGCGACAGGTTCGTAAAGAAATCGCTCAAGTCGGCCGCCAGACGCGCCGATAGACCCTGCGTGCTGGTGGACCGCTTGATCGTTGAGGGCGACGGCGAAGCCGCGTCCGTTGACTTCCATCCGCGACTGACCGTGTTGGGCGGCATGACCGCCGACGCCAGGGCAGCCTTCGCGTCGCTGCTGGCGGGGGCCCTGCACGGCACCGTGCGCGGCGTCCATGCCGAGGTGGTCGACGACACCGGGAGGCAGCTCGTCGTGCTGCGGCCGGCGTCGGGCCCGCACCGGGTCATCGACGTGGCCACCGCGGCCGACGTGACCTCGCAGCACCGGGGGTTCGACGGCCGGGTCGACCTGCTGAGCGGCCAGTTCGGCCGCACCACCATCACGCGCATCTCGGCCGACGACCTGCGCAGCCGCACGCCCCGCAACGACGCGGTGCGGGCGCTGTCGGCCGTCGACCAGGTGGCGCTGTGGGGCGCTGCCGACGAGCTGCTGGGCCGCGGCTCGGGGCGGGGCGACGCCGCGGGCACCTGGCGATCCCTGGCGGGCGACACCGACGTCAACTGGGCGACCGACCACCGCACCGAGATCCAGGCAGCCGCTCGGCTGCGCCAGCACATCGCCGCACTGCGGTCATTGTCGTCCAGTGCCCCCGACCTGTCCGACGACGACGCCGTGGCTCTGGCCCAGGGCATCGTCTCGCAGCTCACCACCGCCACCAACGCCAAGGGCACCCGGCCGCCGGTGCTGCTCGACGAGACGTTCGACCAGCTCGAGCCCGCCGTGGTGCCGCTGTTGCTCGAGCTTCTGCCGGGCCTGGTGGGCGACCTCCAGGTCATCCTGATGACGGAGGACGAGGCCATCGCCAGCTGGGCCCGCCTCGAGGCCCTCGCCGGCGAGCTGGCTCTGCTCGAACCCGCGCTCGCCGCGGACTGACCGCCTGCGGGCGGGTTGCTGGGGACTTTCTGGGCCCGAATTGGTTGCCGAACAACCAGTTCGGGCCCAGAAACGATCGCTGAAGCCGGCGGCCGGCCCCTAGCTTCGGCGCATGGGATCCCCCGTGACCGTGCGGCTGGCGCGGCTCGACGATGCCGAAGCGACCCGTCGCATCTACAACGCGGAGGTCACCGCCTCCACGGCGACGTTCGACCTGGTGCCACGGTCGTTCGAGCAGCAGCGCGACTGGCTGACGGCCCGGAGCGGCGCCCACGCGGTGCTGGTGGCCGAGGACGAGGCCGACGGCGTCGTGGGCTTCGCTTCGCTGTCGCCCTGGCGGGACAGGCCGGCGTACGCCACCAGTGTCGAGGACTCGGTGTACGTGCATCCGGGTCACCAGGGTCGCGGCATCGGCAAGATGCTGCTGTCCGAGCTGCTGGAGGTCGCGAACGCCCACGGCTTCCACGCGGTGTTCGCCCGCATCGTGGGCGGCCACGAGGCGTCCATCAAGCTCCACGAGGCCTGCGGGTTCGAGGTCGTGGGCACCGAGCACGAGGTCGGCCGCAAGTTCGGCCGCTGGCTCGACGTGGTTGTGATGGAGCTGCTGCTGGGCGGGGGCCAACCCAATGAGGGTCGATTCCGCCGGCCAACTGGTGCTTAGCAAGCTCACGGTGCACGCGGCGCACGCGATCCGCGGAATCGACCCTCAGTCAGCCCGTGCCCCAGGAGTAGGTCTGCTTCTCCAGGTGCAGGTAGGTGAACGTCTCGGTGGCGCGGACGCCGGGGACGGCCCGGATCACGTCGTTGATGATGTGGAGCAGCTCCTCGTGGTCGCGGCACACCACCTCGATCACCAGGTCGAAGCGGCCGGTCGTGACGACGACGTAGTCCACGTTGTCGACCTCGGCCAGCTTGGACGCCACCGACCGCAGGTCACCGTCGACCCCGACGCCGATCATCGCCTCGAGCTTGAAGCCGAGCATGAGCGGGTCGGTCACCGCCACCACCTGCATCACCCCGTGGTCGATCAGCCGCTGGACACGCTGGCGCACCGCCGCCTGTGACAACCCAACGGCGGGGCCGAGCTTGGCGTAGGGCATGCGCCCGTCGATCTGCAGCTCTCGGATGATCGCCTTGTCGATCTCGTCGAGGCTGACCGGGGCCCGGTCGTCCACCGCGCTCAGCCTTCGATCAGGGTCGACTCGAGGTCGGCGGGTGGCCGGCCCAGCGCCTCGGCCACGACCGTGTTCACCACGTGGCCCCTCGCGGTGTTGACACCGAGCGCCAGCGGCGCATCCCGCTGGACGGCCTCGGCCACTCCCAGCCGCGCCAGCTCGACGACGTAGGGCAAGGTGACGTTGGTCAGCGCGTAGGTGGACGTGTGGGGCACCGCCCCGGGCATGTTGCCGACCGCGTAGTGCAGCACCCCGTGGCGCTCGAAGGTCGGCTCGGAGTGGGTGGTCTCGTGCGAGGTCTCGACGCAGCCGCCCTGGTCTATGGCGATGTCCACCACAACGGAGCCCGGCTTCATCGACCGCACCATGCCCTCGGTCACCACCACCGGGGCGCGGCCGCCGGGGACGAGGACGGCGCCGATCACCAGGTCGGCGTCGGTGATCACCCGCTCCACCTGGCCCCGGTTCGACGCCAGCGTGGTGATCCTGCCCATCTGGATCTGGTCGACGTGTCGCAGCCGGTCGACGTTCTTGTCGAGCAGGTCGACCTCGGCCTCGAGGCCCGCCGCCATCCACGCCGCGTTCCAGCCCACGTTGCCCGCCCCCAGCACGACCACCCGCGCCGGGCGCACCCCGGGCGCGCCCCCCATCAGCACGCCCCGCCCCCCGTGGGGGCGTTCGAGGAAGTGGGCGCCGACCTGCACCGACATCCGGCCGGCCACCTCGCTCATCGGAGCCAGCAACGGCAGGTCCCCCGACGGCAGCTGGACCGTCTCGTAGGCGATGCCGGTCACGCCGTGCTCCAGCAGCGCGTCGGCCACCCCCGGATAGGCGGCGAGGTGGAGGTAGGTGAAGACCACCTGCCCCTTGCGGAGGTAGGCGAACTCGCTGAGCTGCGGTTCCTTCACCTTGCAGATCAGCTCGGCGCGCTCCCACAGCTCGGGGGCGTCGGCCACGATCTCGGCCCCGGCCCGGCGGAAGGTGTCGTCGTCGAGGCTCGACCCGGCACCGGCTCCGGCCTGGATCAACACGTCGATGCCGTGGGAGTTGAGCTCGCGCACACCGTCAGGGGTGATGGCGATCCGCGCCTCGTCGTCCTTGATCTCGGTGGGAACGCCAACGACCAGGCTCATGCCATCACCATCCCATCACCATCCCATCACCTCGCCGTCACGCTCATCGCCTCCACCAGCGCGGTCCGGATGGCCGACACGATCTCGTCGAACTGGTCGGGGCCGGCCACCAGCGGGGGTGAGAGCTGGATCACAGGGTCGCCCCGGTCGTCGGCGCGGCAGATCAGCCCCAGCTCCAGGAGCCTGGGGGTGAGCACACCGCGCAGCAGCCGCTCCGACTCCTCGTCGTCGAACGACTGCCGGGTGTCGCGGTCCTTCACCAGTTCGATGCCGTAGAAGTACCCCATTCCGCGGACCTCGCCAACGATCGGCAGGTCGGCGAGCGATTCGAGCGCGGCGCGGAACTCGGGCTCGTGCGCCCGTACCCGCCCCACCAGATCCTCCGACTCGAACACGTCGAGGTTGGCCAGCGCCACCGCGCAGCTCACCGGGTGGCCGCCGAAGGTGATGCCGTGGAGGAACGAGGCGCCGGGCTCGAGGAACGGCTCGGCGATGTGGTCACCTACCATGACGCCCCCGAGTGGCGAGTAACCCGAGGTGAGTCCCTTGGCCATCGTGATCATGTCGGGCTGGTAGCCGAGGCGGTCGGCGCCGAACATGGCGCCCAGCCGCCCGAAGGCGCAGATCACCTCGTCGGACACCAGCAGCACGCCGTGGCGGTCACAGATCTCGCGCACCCGGGCGAAGTAGCCGGGATCGGGCGTGAAGCAGCCGCCGGCGTTCTGCACCGGCTCGAGGTACACCGCGGCCACGGTCTCCGGGTCCTCGCGCTCGATGGCAACCTCGATGTCGTCGGCGCAGGCCAGGGTGCAGGCGGGCGCCGCCGCGCAGAACCGGCAGCGGTAGCGGTTGGTGTTGGCGACGTGGGACACGCCCGGCACCAGCGGCTCGAACGGCGTGCGGTACTCCGCCAACCCGGTGATCGACAGCGCGCCCATGGTCGTGCCGTGATAGGCGAGGTCACGGGCGATCACCTTGGTGCGCTGCGATTGCCCGATGGCCTTGAAGTACTGGCGGGCCAGCTTCCAGGCCGATTCCACCGCCTCGCTCCCGCCGGTGGTGAAGAACGCGCGGTTGAGGTTGCCGGGGGCGAGCCGTGCCAGCCGGGCGGCCAGCTCGATGGCGGTGGGATGGGCGTACGTCCAGATGGGGAAGTAGGCGAGCTCGCTGCCCTGCTTGGACGCCGCCTGCGCCAGCTCGGCGCGCCCGTGGCCCGCCTGCACGGTGAACAGCCCGGCCAGGCCGTCGAGGTAGCGCTTGCCGCGGTGGTCCCACACGTAGCAGCCCTCGCCCCGTTCGATGACGGTCACGCCGTCGACACCGGGGTTCAGCCGCGAGAAGTGGCCCCAGAGGTGGTCGCGGGCGAGCTGCTGGAGCTCGTCGGGGGAATGGTTCACGGCAGGCTCCTCGGTTCGACGGGGTCGGGCGTCACGTGGTCACGTCGCCAGGCGTCGGCGCTGCCAGAGGGTGATCCCGCCGATCAGCAGCAGGCTGACGAGCAGGATCACGGTGGCCAGCACGTTGATCTGTGGGGGCAGCGAGGCCTTGGTGGCGGCGTTGACGTAGAGCGGGTACGTGACGGTCGAGCCGCTGTTGAAGTAGGTGATGATGAAGTCGTCGAGCGACAGCGCGAACGACAATATGGCGGCGGCCACGATGCCTGGCACGATCAGGGGCAGCGTGACCCGCAGGAAGGTGCGCAGCGGCGGCGCCCCGAGGTCCATCGCCGCGTCCTCGAGCGTCCAGTCGAGGCCGCGCACGCGCGCCCGCACCGTCAGCGCCACGAAGCTGACCTCGAAGGCGATGTGGGCGATCATGATGGTCCCGAACCCCCGGTTCCAGCCGAGGTCGAGGAACAGCGTGAGCAGCGAGGCACCCATCACCACCTCGGGCGCCGTGAGCGGCAACACCAGGAACGTCTCGACCAGCTTGCCGCCGGCGAACCGCTGGCGCACGAGCGCCACCGCCACCAGCGTTCCCAGCACCACCGACACCGCGGTCGACAGCGCGGCCAGCGTGTGGACCCGCGACGTCGGCCGGGCGATGCGCATGTCACAGGCGCTGCGGTTCGGCACCGTGTGGGTCAACGACCACATCCCGATCGTGTCGGAGCTGCCCCACGGGGGGTTCAAGCAGAGCGGCTAGGGCAAGGACATGTCGATCTACGCCGTGGAGCACTACACCGAGCTCAAGCACGTGATGGTCAGCCACTGATACCCGGCGGGCCCAGGTCTAACAGCAGGGGCTCGGCGTAGCCCTTGGGGAGGTGTGACCCGTCGGGGCCCGCCCGGTACGTCCCCTGCACCTCGCCGGCCATGATCCACTCCAGGGCGCGGACGGCCCGGTCGATGTCGGCGGTGTCGTTGTAGGCGCCGAGGCTGATGCGGACCATCCCCGGCCTGGCGCGCTGGTCGCCGTCCCGGGCCCGGTCGAGCCACAGGCCCGACTCGGCCCGGTCCATCCGCAACAGGTGGTGGACGTACGGCTGGGCGCAGAAGCACCCGTGGCGCACACCCACGCCGTGCTCGTAGCCGAGGACTGCGGCGACCAGGCCATGTTCGAGCCCGTCGACGGTTAAGGGGATCACCCCGACCTTCGTGCCGACGATGTCGGCTGCGTCCCGTTCGACGGATTCGCTCGCCCCCGTCGGCCCGGTCGGGCCGGTCGGCCCGTGGAGCGTGACGCCGGGGACGCCCGCCAGCCGGTCCGTCGCGTAGCGGGTGATCTCGGCCTCGTGGGCGGCGATGCGGTCGAGGCCGATCTCACGAAGCGCCCTCATCGCCGCGGCCAGCGCCACGGCACCGACGACGTTGGGGCTCCCCGCCTCCTCGCGGTCGGGAAGGTCCGCCCACGCCACGTCGTCCACCGTCACCGCCCGGATGGTGCCGCCGCCGGCATGGTCGGGCCGGCCACGGAACGAGTCCCGCCGCCCGATGAGGGCGCCGGTGCCGAACGGCGCGTACATCTTGTGCGCCGACAACGCCACGAAGTCGAGATTGCTGGGATCGTCGTGCGCCCGCATATCGATCGGGCGGTGCGCCGCCAGTTGGGCAGCGTCGACGAGGATCCGGCCGCCCACGGCGTGCACCTTCTCGGCCAGGCGGTGGACGGGCTGGACCACCCCGGTGACGTTGGAGGCCCCCGACACCGCCAGCAGGGCGACCCGGCCGGCGTAGACGGCCAGCAGCCGGTCGAGCCCGTCCTCGTCCAGCGTGCCGTCGGGCTGGGCCGGCACGACCACCGTCCGGCCCCGCGCCCGCCAGGGCAGGTCGTTGGAGTGGTGCTCGAGCATGGTCGTGAGGACGACCGAGTCGGGGCCCCGCCGCAGCGAGCGCGCCAGGCGGTTCAGCGCCTCGGTCGTGTTCTTGCCGAACACGACGACGTCGCGCTCGGGATCGGCGCCGACGAAGGCGGCGACGTGCTGGCGCGACCGTTCGTAGGCCGCCGTGCTGAGGCGGGACAGGTAGCCGGTGCCTCGGTGGACGCCGGAGTAGAAGGGCAGCAGCTCGTCGATCGCGTCGACCACCGATCGCAGCGCCGGCGTGCTCGCGGGTGGTCCACCCCGACGAAGGCGTGCCGAAGGTCCAGTGCCCGCTCCGCCGTGATGACCACACGGCCGACCGTACGGCGCGGCGCCCGGCGGCCACATCGGTAGGACTACGCAATGGGAACTGGCGAGCGGGCGCCTCCATGCGTAGAGGCGGCGGGCGGCGGGTAGCGGACAGGCCAGGGCGCAGGGTGGTCCGACGATGCGGAGGTGACCCATGGCCGAGTGCGAGGTCTGCGGGAACGACTACGACAAGTCGTTCGAGGTGATCGCGGCGGGCAACCGCCACACGTTCGACAGCTTCGAGTGCGCCATCGCGCGCATGGCGCCCCGGTGTGAGCACTGCGGCTGCGCCGTCATCGGCCACGGGGTCGAGGTGAACGGCCGCTTCTACTGCTGCGCGCACTGCGCCCGGGTCACCGAGCACACGGACGAGGTGGTCGATCGGGTGCCGTCCTCGGCGTGATCCGGGGGTCGAGGCGCGCCGCGGTCACTTGAACCCGCGGTCCTGCCACCGGAACCAGAGGCCGACCAGCGGCAGGTAGGCGGCCCGCGCCCGGTGCAGCGGTATCGGCCGGTGGGTCAGCTCGGCGAACGACGGCGGCGGTGCCTCGCCCAGCAGGTGCCGGGCGATGCGGGCGCCGAGCCAGGTGTTGAGCGCCACGCCCGATCCGTTGCAGCCGGTGGCGTACCAGGCGCCGTCGATCCGGCCCACGTGGGGCAGGCGGTCGAGGGTGATGGCGACGTTCCCGCCCCACGCCCGCTCGACGTGGGTGCCGGCGAGCTGGGGATGCACGCGGAGCATCGACGCGTACAGGAAGTCGCGGGCCTGGGGGATCGTCGACGGCGCCAGGCTCCGGCGGCCCCCGAACAACAGGCGGCCGTCGGGCGTGAGACGCCAGTAGAAGAGGAAGTTCTTGCTGTCGACGAGCATGCGGCCGCGGGGGCTGACCGAGCGCGCCAGCTCGGGCTCCAGCACGTCGGTGGCGATGATGAAGCTGCCCACGGGCAGGACCCGGCGGCGCAGCTCCGGCACCAGTTCGTCGGCGTACGCGTTGGTGCATACCACCACGTCGGCGGCGTCGACCGGTCCCCTGGGCGTCGTGACCCGGAACCCGCCGCCGGCGCGGACCCCTCGGCGGACAAGACCGGTGGCGGGTGTCGTGCCGTGGAGCGATGCCCCCGCCTCGAGGGCCAAGTGGACGAGGCCGGCGTGGAACCGCGCCGGGTGCAGCCCGCCCGTGCGCTCGATCACCAGGCCGGCGGCGTAAACCGTCGACCCGACCTCCTCACCGAGCGCCTCCCGGGGCACGAAGCGCACCGGCTCGCCGAGCTCGTCTCCGTGCTCCCGGGCCATCGCCCGCAGCGACGGCACCACCCGCTCGGCGTGGGCGAGGTAGAGCTGGCCGCTGCGGTGGTAGTCGCAGTCGAGCGACTCGCCGGCGATCAGGGCCTCGACGTAGTCGAAGGCCTCGTTGACCTCGGCGTAGAGGCGCCGGCCCAACGGCCCGTGGGCCCGCTCGAGCGCCGCCGGCCCGGCCTTGAGCTCCGGGATGACCATGCCGCCGTTGCGGCTGCTCGCACCCCACCCGACGGCGTGGGCGTCGAGCACCACCACCGACCGGCCCGCCCGCGCCAGCTCCCGGGCGCACGACAGGCCCGCGTAGCCTGCGCCCACCACCACGCAGTCGGTCGAGCGCGGCAGCGCCGTCGCCGGCAGCTCGGGCAGCTCGGCCTGCTCCTGCCACAGGACCGCCTCGCGGTACGACGGTGACAGCTCGGCCGACGTTCTGGTCGCTGCGCGACCATCTGCCGCATGGCTGCGACCAGCCTGGGACGAGGTCACACCGGGGGCGGCGGCGGATCGTCACCGCCGCCGTGCACCAGCAGGTTGGCCCCCGTGATGAACGAGGCCGCCTCCGAGGCGAGGAACAGGCACGCCTTGGCCACGTCGGGCGGCTGGCCCATGCGCCCCAACGGCACCGTGGCCGCGACCGCCTTGAAGTAGGCGTCGCCACCGTAGGCGTTGTGCAGCTCGTCCGTCTCCAGGGCACCGGCGGTCACGCAGTTGACCCGCACCTTGGGGGCGAACTCGACGGCGAGGCTCTCGGTCAGGTTGATCAGGCCAGCCTTGGCGGCACCGTAGGCGGCGGTGCCGGGCGAGGGCCGCAGGCCGCACAGCGAGGAGATGTTGATGATCGAGCCGCCTTCGGGCTGGCGCTGCATCACCGCGTTCGCCCGCTGGGCGACCACGAAAGGGGCCACCAGGTTGAGCGTGATGATCGCCGCCACGAACCGGGGGGACACGGTGGCGGAGTCGGCGGGCGGCGATCCACCGGCGTTGTTGATCAGCACGTCGAGGCGGCCGTGGCGGTCGACGACCGCCCCGACCAGCGCCTCCACCTGGTCGGGATCGCGCACGTCGGTGGCGACGAAGGTCGCCGCCCGCCCGTCGACGCGGGGCGGCGTCTCCGGCTCCGTCCGGCCACACACCACCACGTCGTGGCCCTCGCCCAGGAACGCCTCGGTGAGCCCCAGCCCCAGACCCCGGGTTCCGCCCGTCACCAGCACGATCATCACCCCTTGATAATCGGTGCCGGCGAGCGGTGTCGGATCGGTAGCCTTTCGCCCGTGCGCTCCCGCTTCCGATGGTGAACTAGCCAGGTCGCAGTCGCGGCACCGCCTGCCCTGGTGGTGTCGCTGCTCGTCGCGGGGTTCGTCGACGAGACCGTCGCCTTCCTGCCCTTCGGCGCGCTCGAGCCCCTGCGCCGCGACCTCGATCTCAGCTACGCCCAGGGCTCGATACTCCTGGCGCTGTATCCGGGCATCGGCGTGGTCGGTGGCGTCTTCGGCGTGCTGGCCGACCGGGGCAGCCGCCGGGTCATCGCCGCCGGCGGGGCGTTCGGGTATGCCGCCGGGCTCCTGCTGTTCGCCGGGGGCACGAGCTTCCCGATGCTGGTGGTCGCCATCGCCCTGATGGGGTTCGCCGGTGACGCTCTGATCCGGGCCACCGACGTGGCGCTGGTCGACGTGGCGGGCGACAGGATCCAGCTGGCCGTGGCCCGGGCCACTCTGCTGGGCACGGTCGGCGATCTGGCCGGCCCCGCCCTGCTGGCCGCGTGCCTCACCGCAGGCCTGGGCTGGCGGGCCGCGTTCGTCGCCGGCGGGCTGGGCATGGCGGCGTACGGCCTGTTGCTGGCCACGCAGCCGTTGCCCGCCCCGCATCCGCTTCCTGTCGGCGCGGACGGATCACGTCGCCACAGCGGCGTCGCCGAGGTGATCGCGGTCGCGCGGGACCGGCAGGTCCTTCGCCTGGGGCTGCTGTCGGCGCTGGTGGACGTGTTCGACGAGCCCTTCATCGCCTTCGCCATCGCCTACCTCACCGTCTCCCGTGGCCAGCCGGCCGGCGTTGCCATCCTCACGGCGGGCGTCGGCCTGGCGGGCGGCGTGGCGGCCGCAGCATGGGCGTCACGCGCCGAGCGTTCGGCCATCGCGCCGTCGGTCGTCGCCGCCCTGCTCCTCGGCGGGGCGGCGACCATCCTGGCCGCGCCCCACCCGATCATGGCCGCCGCCGGGGCCGCCGGGGTGGGGGCGGCGGTCAATCTGGCGTGGATCTCGCTGGAGGCCCGGGTCCTCACGCTCAACCCTGGCCAGGCCGGCACGACGTCGGCCGTCGTGTCGGCGGTGGGACAGCTGGCGATCCTGGTCCCCCTGGTCGCCGGCGTGGTGGCCGACCACGGCGGGGTCACCCAGGCCCTGCTGCTCTACGTGGCGATGGCAGCCCTGTTCGCCGTCGTGAACGCCCGGGACCGCACGCCGGAACCGCACCACGTCCCGGCCGAGGCGCTAAGAAGTCCCCGGGGGTGATGCCATGCACCACGAGACCTCGATCGAGATCGCCGCCCCGCCCGATGTCGTCTGGTCGACGCTCACGGACGTCGAGCGCTGGCCGGAGTGGACCCGCTCGGTTACCAAGGTCGAGCGGCTCGACGACGGCGACCTCCGCGTCGGCAGCCGGGCCCGGGTCCGCCAGCCGGGCACGCCGCCGCTGGCCTGGGAGGTCACCGAGCTGGTGCCCCGTGAGTCGTTCAGCTGGGCGTCGAAGGTCCCCGGCGTCACCACCACCGGCGGCCATCGCCTGGCGGCCGGCCCCGCCGACTCGGGCGAGCGCGTGACGGTCACTCTCACCCTCGACCAGGAGGGTTTCCTGGCGCCGGTCGTCTGGCGGCTGATGGGGTCCCGCAGCCGACGGTACGTCCAGCTGGAGGCCGAGGGCCTCAAGCGGCGCTGCGAGGCGGGCGGGGCCGGACAGGCGTGATGCGATGAGGCCGACACGCTTGGATGACGGCGGCCGCCGAGACGAGCTTCCGGGTCACGGGGACCGGGCGACCTCGCCGCCGACGACCACGGTCCGGGCCAGACGTCCGCCGACCCAGTAGACGAGCTCGGCCGGGTGGCCGGCGTCCCACACCACCAGATCCGCCGGCGCCCCCACGACCACCGCGCCGGCCGTGCCCGCCAGTCCCAGCGCCCGGGCGGCGTGGCGGGTGACCCCGGCCAGCGCCTCGGCCGGGGTGAGCCCCAGCAGCGTGCAGGCCAGGTTGGCGGCCAGGCGCAACGAGAGGAGCGGCGAGGTCCCCGGGTTGGCGTCGGTGGCGACGGCCATGGGGACGCCCGCCTCCCGCAGCGCCGCCACCGGGGGGCGGGCCCGCTCCCCCAGCGTGAGCGTGGCCCCGGGCAGGAGGACGGCGACGGTGCCCGCAGTGGCGAGGGCCCGGACGCCGGCCGCCGACGCGTGCTCCAGGTGGTCGGCCGACTGGGCCCCGAACGACGCCGCCAACGCCGCGCCACCGCCGTCGGAGAGCTGGTCGGCGTGGAGCTTTACCGGCAGCCCGTGACGGCGGGCGGCGTCGAACACCCGCGCCACCTGCTCGGCGGAGAAAGCGATGCGCTCGCAGAAGGCGTCGACGGCATCGGCCAGTCCGCCCACCGCGACGGCGGGGATCATCTCGTCGCAGACGACGTCGACATACGCCTCCGGTCTGCCGCCGTACTCGGCGGGGACGGTGTGCGCGCCGAGGAACGTCGTGCGCACCCGCACCGGGAGCTCGTCGCCGACGCGGCGCGCCGCGGCCAGCATGCGCCGCTCGGCGTCGAGGTCGAGGCCGTAGCCCGACTTGATCTCCACGGTGGTCACGCCGTCCGCCAGCAGCTGCTCGGCCCGGCGCGCCGCCGAGCGCACCAGCTCGTCCTCGCCAGCGGCACGGGTGGCGCCCACGGTCGAGGCGATGCCGCCGCCGCGGCGGGCGAGCTCCTCGTAGCTGGCACCCGACAGCCGGGCCTCGAACTCGGCGACCCGGTCGCCGCCGAACACCAAGTGCGTGTGGCAGTCGACGAGCCCGGGGGTGACGAGTGCACCGCCGGCGTCGATCGTCTGGGTGCCAGTCGCGGTAGCGCCGGTGGGGAGGTCGGCGGTGGGTCCGATCCAGTCGATCCGCCCGCCCCGGGCGCCGACGGCCCCGTCGGCCACCAGCCCGTAGGGACCGGGCCGCGCCGGGTCCATCGTGGCGAGGTTGGCGTTGACGATCATCAGGTCCCAGGGGCTCACAGCCGGGACCACAGGCTGGTGATGGCGCGGTGGAGGGCGCCGGGCACGTCCGGGATCGTGAGGTGGACGCGGTCCCGCACGATGGCCCGACCGCCGACGACCACGTCGGTGACGTCAGCCGCGGTCGCCGCGAACACGACCGCGGCGGCACCGTGGGTCGGGTCCATTCCCGCCAGCCGCACCGACCCCCGGTCGAGGACCACGAAGTCGGCCGGCGCCCCCGTCGCCAGCACCCCGGCCGGCCCGTCGTCGGCCCACCCCAGGGCCCGGTAGCCGCCGGCCGACGCCGCCTCCAGCAGCGCCGCCGGCCGGTGGGCGCCGCGGCCATGGCGGGTGAGCCGCTCGTGGAGCTCGACCAGTCGGGCCTCCTCGAACAGGTCCACGACGGCATGGCTGTCGCTGCCCAGGGACAAGGGGCAGCCGGCGGCCACCAGCCGGGCAGCGGGCCCGACGCCGTCCCCCAGGTCCCGCTCGGTGGACGGGCACAGGCACACACCGGTCCTGGTGGCACCGAGGGCCTTCACGTCGCCTTCGCTCAGGTGGGTGGCGTGGACCGCCACAGTGCGGGGCCCCAGCACGCCGGCGCCATCGGCCAGCTCGGCGGGCGTGCGGCCGGTGGCGGCGAGCGCCTCCTCGTTCTCCGCCGGCTGCTCCGACAGGTGCAGGTGGAGGGGCGCGCCGTGCCCGACCGCCCAGTCGGCCACGACGGCCATCGACCGCTCGTCGACCGCCCGCACGCTGTGGATCGCGGCCCCCAGCCGGCACCGGCCTCCGACCAACGGCGCCACGGCCCCCACCCGGCCCGCCCACGCCTCGGCGTCGCCGTCGGTGAACCGCACCTGGACACCGGTCAGCGCCGGCTCGTCGAGGAAGCCCGCCCGCAGATAGCAGGTGTCGAGCAGGGTGAGCCGCACGCCGGCCTCGGCGGCGGCCGCGACCACGGCCGCCCCCATGACGTTGGGCTCGCCGTAGGGCCGGCCATCGGGCCGGTGGTGGAGGTAGTGGAACTCGCCGACCACGGTGATCCCGGCCAGGGCCATCTCCGCGTAGGTGGCCTTGGCCAGCTCGAACAGGCCGTCGGGGTCGAGGACGGCGGCCAGCTCGTACATGCGGTCCCGCCAGCTCCAGAAGTCGCCGGAGCCGCCCTGCGCCCGGCCCCGCAGCGCCCGGTGGAAGGCGTGCGAGTGGGCGTTGGCCAGTCCCGGCAGCACGATCCCGGGCAGGTGAACGGCGCCCACCGGCGGGTCCTGTCCGGCCGCCACCCGCGCCAGCCGGCCGTCGCCCAGGTCCTCCAGCACCACCCACGGCGCCAGCACCTCGCCGCCGAGCCAGGCGAAGTCGGCGAACCAGGTGGTCATGAGCGCACCTCATGACCGGCCGACCGTGCGATCGACCCAACTAGAGCCCGCTCGCCTTGTCGCCGCGAGACGGGCGGATAGTTGGGTCGACAAGCCAGGGAGCCGAGCGGCGATGGGGTCCGGGGGCGCAGCGCCCGAGGAAACACGGTCACGAGCCGGCGGGTCCCATGGGTATGCGGATGCCGTGGCGCTCGGCGACGGCACGCGCCTCGTCGTAGCCGGCGTCGGCGTGGCGGACCACACCCAGGCCCGGGTCGGTGGTGAGCACCCGATCCAGCTTCTCGGCGGCGGGGGCCGAGCCGTCCGCTACCACCACCATGCCGGCGTGGAGGGACCGGCCGATGCCCACCCCACCGCCGTGGTGGAAGCTCACCCAGGAGGCGCCGCTGGCGGTGTTGAGCAGGGCGTTGAGGATCGGCCAGTCGGCGATGGCATCGCTGCCGTCGAGCATCGACTCGGTCTCGCGGTAGGGCGAGGCGACGGAGCCGGAATCGAGGTGGTCGCGACCGATCACGAGGGGCGCGCTGATCTCGCCGGACGCCACCAGCTCGTTGAACCGGAGCCCCAGCCGGGCCCGCTCGCCGTAGCCCAGCCAGCAGATGCGGGCGGGCAGGCCCTGGAACTGGACCCGCTCCCGCGCCATGCGTATCCAGCGGCCGAGGGTCTCGTTCTCGGGGAACTCCTCGAGCACCAGCCGGTCGGTCACCTCGATGTCGGCGGGGTCGCCCGACAGCGCCGCCCAGCGGAACGGTCCCTTCCCCTCGCAGAACAGCGGGCGGATGTAGGCCGGCAGGAAGCCCGGGTAGGCGAAGGCGTCGCCATAGCCGGCGTCCCGGGCCTCGGCCCGCAGGGCGTTGCCGTAGTCGAAAACCTCGGCGCCCCGCCGGGCGAAGGCCACCAGGCCGGCGCAGTGGCGCACCATCGAGTCTCGGCTGCGCTTCAGGTACTCGTCGGGGTCGTGCCGACGCAGCTCGGCGGCGGCCCGCACGTCGAGCCCAACCGGCACGTACGACAGCGGGTCGTGCGCCGGCGTCTGGTCGGTGACGATGTCGACGAGGCCGGACCGTTCCGGGTCTGCGGCCAGCCCCGGCACCACCTCGGCGGCGTTGGCGCACACCCCGATCGACAGCGCCTCCCCGGCCGCCTTGGCTGCGGCGGCCAGTTCGCAGGCCTCCGGCAGGTCGGCCGCCACACGGTCGAGGTAGCGGTGCTGGCGGCGGCGCTCGATGCGGTCGGGATCGACATCGACGCAGATGGCCACGCCCCCGTTCATGGTCACCGCCAGCGGCTGGGCCCCGCCCATGCCGCCCAATCCCCCGGTGAGCGTGACCGTCCTCCGCAGCGATCCGCCGAACCGCTTCGTGGCGATGGCGGCGAAGCACTCGTAGGTGCCCTGGAGGATGCCCTGCGTGCCGATGTAGATCCACGACCCGGCGGTCATTTGGCCATACATGGTCAGGCCCAGGCCCTCGAGGCGACGGAACTCGCCCCACGTGGCCCAGTCGGGCACCAGGTTGGCGTTGGCGATGAGCACCCGGGGCGCCCACTCGTGGGTGCGGAAGACGCCCACCGGCTTGCCCGACTGCACCAGCAGCGTCTCGTCGTCGCCCAGCGTGCGGAGGCTGGCGACGATGGCGTCGAACGCCTCCCACGACCGGGCGGCCCGCCCGGTGCCGCCGTAGACGACGAGGTCGTCGGGACGCTCGGCCACGTCCGGGTCGAGGTTGTTCATCAGCATGCGGAGCGCCGCCTCCTGCACCCAACCCCGGCAGGTCAGCTCGGCACCGTGTGGTGCCCGGACGACGCGTGGGCCTCGCCCTGCGGGACGCTCGCTCATGGCAGCTCTCCTATCACCTGTTCGGCGGCGGCGACGGCGCTGCCGCTGCGGACCAGCCGCTCGGCCGCGGCCAGCTCGGGCGCCGCGAACCGGTCCGGCCCCGGACCGTCCACATGCTGACGGAGGGCGGCCACCACCGCGCCGGTTGCAGGCGCCGGGTGCAGCGGCCGGCGGAGGTCGAGCGCCCGGGCCGCCACCAGCAGCTCCACGGCCAGGATCCGCGCCAGGTTGTCGAGCGCTGTGCGCAGCTTGCGGGCGGCGGCCCAACCCATGGAGACATGGTCCTCCTGCATCGCCGAGGTGGGGATCGAGTCGACGCTGGCGGGCACCGCCAGGCGGCGGTTCTCGGCCACCAGGGCGGCGGCGGTGTACTGGGCGATCATCATCCCGGAATCGACGCCGGGGTCATCGGCCAGGAACGGCGGCAGCCCGTGGGACCGGGCCGGGTCCAGCAGCCGGTCCACCCGCCGCTCGGCCATGGCCCCGACGTCGGCGGCGACAATGGCCAGGAAGTCACAGGCGTGGGCCAACGGCGCGCCGTGGAAGTTGCCGTTGGACTCGACCCGCCCGTCATGGAGGACGAGAGGGTTGTCGATCACGGCCGCCAGCTCGCGCTCGGCCACGGCCTCCACGTGGGCCAGGGTGTCCCTTGCGGCGCCGGTCACCTGGGGTGCGCAGCGCAGCGAGTAAGCGTCCTGCACGCGGGGATCGCCGGTGCGGTGCGACGCCACGATCTCGGAACGATCCAGCAGTCGGGCCATGTTGGCGGCGCTGGTCGCCAGGCCGGGATGCGGCCGGAGTCCCGCCAGGTCGGCGGCGAACACCCTGTCGGTGCCGAGCGCGGCCTCGACGCTCATGGCGGCAGTGAGGTCGGCGGCCGGCAGCAGCCGGCCCAGGTCGTGGCAGGCGAGGACGAGCATGCCGAGCATCCCGTCGGTGCCGTTAACCAGCGCCAGCCCCTCCTTGGCGGCGAGCTCGACGGGGTGCAGCCCGGCGTCGGCCAGGGCCTCGGCGGCGGGCCGGCTGGCCCCGGACGCCACCACCTCCCCCTCCCCCATGAGCGCCATCGCCACATGGGCCAGCGGGGCGAGGTCGCCGCTGCAGCCGAGCGAACCGTGCTCGGGCACCACCGGCGTGATCCCGTGGTTGAGCAGCGCCATGAGCAGGTCGACCACCTCGGGGCGGACGCCGGACAGGCCCTGAGCCAGCGTCCGGGTGCGGAGCAGCATCATGGCCCGCACCACCTCGTCCTCCACCGGTGGCCCGAGGCCAGCGGCGTGCGATCGGATCAGCGAGCGCTGCAGCGCGGCCCGCCGGTCCACCGGGATATGGCGGACGGCGAGGGCACCGAATCCGGTCGACAGCCCGTACACCGGCGTGGACTTGGCCACCAGGTCCTCGACGGTGGCCCGGGCCCGCGCGATCGCCGCCCGCGAATCGTCGGTCAGCTCGACCCGGGCGCCCCGCCGGGCGACGGCGACGACGTCGGCCGGGCTGAGCGGCGTGGGCCGGATCGCGACGACGTCGTGTCTGTCGTACCTATCCACCGCCCCGACGGTACGACGTGGGGAATGGACCGTGGGCCGGGGTGGATTCGAACCACCGTAGGCAATGCCGGCAGATTTACAGTCTGCTCAAGACGCTGCCGGCTCGTGCCGGATGGTGTCGGATGAGCGTGTCACCTGCGCATTTGCTGATCGGACCGTCCCTTGGAGACCGATACGTGCGGCTCGATCCTGCGCCGTTGGTTTGCAAAGCGTTTGCACGCGGTGGAGCGCAGCACCCCCTCACGCCTGGGTCCCGGGCAAGTTCTGGGCTGGGGTGGAAGTGATCTGTGTGGGTGACATCGGCGACGGTGACGAGCAAACAGATCTGACTTCGCCGTGGATGGGCGTCAAAGGGGCCGCAGGCCCGAGGCGAGTTCGACGGCGTCGTCCTGTTCGAGGGCGGATTCGAGACGATAGGTGACGCTGCCGTCGGTCCACACGAGTGTGTTGCCGGCGAGGCGGGTGGCGTCCGGGACGATTTCGCCGGCGGGATTGACGACCAGGAGCGCGTGCGGCTCTCCGGCGATCCAGTACGCCGGGCTGTCGCCCACACGGACCAGCTCGACGGTGGTGCCCGGCCCGATCTGCTTGGACACGCCGCCGGCGTCGGTGGTGCCGGGCAGAGCGGCGAGTAGTAGCCCGATGCCCGACCCGCCGACTTCGGGGAGCTCCGGCGACGACGCCCACGTCAGGGTGACGGCACCGGCGGGACGCCCCACATAGGCCTGGTCGGGATCGCCGACGTCGGCGGGCGCTGCCAGGGACCAGCCGCCCGCCCGTGCCCGCTCGACGGCCTGCGTCAGCGTCACAGGCCGGCCCAGGTCGTAGGTGCGGCCGGCGTCAGCGGGCACCTCGCCGCTGTAGGTGATGTTCACGTGGCCCATGCCCAACCAGCGGGCCACCGCTTGGCGGGAGTCGGGGATTGCCAGCGTGACCGCCAGCGCCACGGCCAGCACCGCCGCCGCGGCCGCGACCACGCGTTTTGGCCCGGAGGATGGTCGCTGGGGCAACCATCTTGCGCCCCGAAAACCGGGTTCCGGGGTGCCGATCCTGTCGAGGGCGACGGCGACCGGGTCGGCGGTGGGAAGCGCCAGCTGGTCGCCCAGGTCCCGCAGGGCGGCCACCACCCTGTCCGGGCCCGGGGCGCCAGGTAGCGGGGTGTGGTGCTCAGGCATCGCCGTCCCCGGTGCCGGCGCCGAGCTCGGGCAGCAGCTTGCGCAGGCGCGCCAGGCCCCGCGCTGTCCGGGACTTCACGGTCCCTCGGGGCACGCCCAACACCGCCGCGGTCTCGGCCTCGTCGAGGCCCACGAGGTAGCGGCAGGCGATCACGTCCCTGTGGCGCTTGGGGAGCGCTGCCAGCGCGGCCGCCACCGAGCTGCGCTGGTCGCGGGCGAGGGCCGCCGCCTCGGGCGAGGGGGCCGCCCCGCCCGAGGCGCGGTCTTGCGCGAACCGCAGCTCGTAGCCCGCCCGGCGGCCTGCCGATCGGCGGCGGTTGCGGGCCTCGTTGGCCACGATCCGCAGCAGCCAGGGGCGGAACGCCGCCCCGTCCCGGAAGCGGTTGAGGCCGCGCCACGCCTTGACGAAGGCGTCCTGGGCGGCCTCATCGGCGTCGGCGGCCGAGCCGCACACGGCGAACGCGAGCCGGCGGGCGGCGGCCTCGTGCATCCTGAGCAGCGAGGCGTAAGCGTCCATATCACCCTCCTTGGCCCGCCGTGCGAGCTCCCGGTCGTCGGGTGGTCGGCCCACCACCGCATCGTTTCGCCTACAGGGGAATCGGGGCCATCCGCCGGCGCCGCGCCCGGACCCGGCCGATGACTAAGGCGCCGCCGACCCCCACCAGGGCCAGTCCACCCCCGGCCCCCGCGGCCACCGTCGGCCACACCGGGTGGCCTGTCGGCGCGGCCGCGGCCGGTGCCGGCGGTGTAGCAGCCGCGGCCTTCTTCGCCGGTGCCCCGGACGTCGTCGCCTTGGGGCCCGAGCCGTCGGCGGCGATGACGCCGAGATCGGCCAGCGTGCCGAGGACGCCGTCCGGCACCCGATACCACATGGCGAATTCGTCGAGATAGATCTGGACCAGAGGGCCACCGGCGGCGAACGGGTAGAGCTGCTGTTCGTACGGGGTGGTGATGTCAAGGCGCCATGTCACCGAGTAAGCGGGTCCGTGGTCGTCGGTGGGTGGCTCGGTCATGAGGTCGACGGCCGTCGTGTCACCCATCACGACGTCGGCGTAAAGCTGGGTTTCGAGATTCACGGGGCGGCCGGCATCGTCGACGAGGGCGGTGCCGTCATCCCTCGTCGACAAGACGACCGCTTGGGCCAGCCCCGGTCCGTCGATCGTGACGGACTCCAGTCCCTTCGCTGCCGCCGGGGCCGCCAGGCCCACGGCGCCCGCCAGCGAAACGGTGCACACACCCACCGCCGTAAGGATCGAGCGCCGCCGCACCCGGCGCATGGCCAGGGTGCCGCCGACCCCCACCAGGGCGAGTCCCGCCCCCGCGCCCGCGGCCACCGCCGGCCACACCGGGTCGCCGGACGGACCGGGCGCAGGCGGCGGGACCGCGGAACCCTCGCTAGCGATCTTGTTGCCGGTCAGGGGTACCCCGGCCGCGGCCAGAGTGTCGCGTAACGCGTCCGGCACCCGGTACCACACCTCGACGGTGACGTCGTCTCGGAACCGCTGCGCGGGGGCGGTGTAGGCGACCGGGCCACCCTCGGCGTCGAGGTAGAGGTCCTGGCGAATGGGTGTGGCCTCGTGCTCGCCCGTCTCGTGGTCCTGCCCGCTGATCACCTGCCACGTGAGGATGTGGCGGGGACCGAGGTCGCCGGCGGGCGCGGCGTCGAGCAGCGCCGGGTCCGGGTAGTGAGACAGGGCATGCCACATCCCCGTTTCATCCGGATCGATCGCACCCGTCACCTCGATCGGCGTGTCGAGGCCGGGACCACTGATCGTGGCCGACACCGCTCCCTTCCCCGCCGCCGGACCCGCCAGCGCCATCACGCCCGTTAGCGCCGCCACTCCCAGGCATGACACCACACCGATGCTCAACGTCGACCGCATGCCCCCTCCTACACCGCTCAACCGGCGGCGGTTCCGCCCATACCCCTGCCCGGGTGTCCACACCGCAGCCGTCGACGACGCCCCGATCCCCCCCGGGGCGACATTGAGCTCGCCGAGCGGGTGGCTTCCAATCGGCACCCGTAGTTTCACGCGCTCCGGCAACCGGCCGGCCGCATGTGGAAGGTTCCATGGGAAGGCCGATCATCTCGGCCCACATCACCGTCGATGGCGTTATCGGCCCCGAGCCCCAGGACTGGGCCATAGACGGGCCACAAGCACCGACCGCTGCGGGCGCCGGAGGACCACCTTGGGCCGATCCCCTCGCAGGTAGACCACCCCGCCGCGCGGCGGTGGTCCGGTTTCCAAGCGGACAATGCCCGTCGATGCGAGCCACCCGCTCCGTCACCCGCTCCAATCGCCCCGGCCCAGGTCCGGGGCGTTCTCCCGGCTGGCGTGCTGGTAGATCAACGCCGCTCTCGTGCTTGAGCGCCCATCCCGGCCATCATCTCCCGGAGAGTCACCGGCAGGGGTCGACGGCATTGCCACCCAGGTCGGGCATCGGGCATACGGGTTCGAGGCGGTCCAGCTCGTTGCCGGTGGCGTCGTACACGATGACCTCGCTGAGCTCGCCGTCCGCGGGAATGTCTGTAGGAGCCTGAGCCACGTAGAAGTTGACCGCGAATCCGGCGTCCTGTCCGACGGGTGACGTTTCGACCACCTCTCCGGAGGCAAGCCGGATCGCAATGCGGGCGACGTCTCGGCTCACGGGACCATATACGGCCGTGAGCCGGGGCCGTTCGGAGCCGGTGGAGTCTTCCCTGACCGTAGAGTCCACGGCCACACCGACGAGGGCGTGCTGCGTGGAGGACACGTCAAAGCAAGCACGTCCACCGCCTAGCAAGTCGACGCAGAGCCCACTGTCATTTTCGTAGGCCTGCAGTCGCCAAGGGTGGCCGTCGATCTCGCCGGCGGCGACCACCACTGGCTCGACTGGCTCGAGGGGTGGCTCGGTCGGCTGCCCATTCCCTTCGCCTGGCTCGCCGGGCCCGATCGGCGACTCCACCTCGCCCGGCCCCACGGTCTCGATCCGATTCGGGTCGTCATGGCCTGACCACATCACCCCCACCGTGACTACGATGGCCACAGCTGACGCCAGGGCAGTGGTGAACGAGACGCGCCGGCGGCGGCGTCGCTGCCGTGCCCGCGCCTGGAGCTCCTCCAGCGGCTTTGGCTCGCCGGGTGGTTGATCGATCAGGGGTCGCAGCGCGTCTTTCAGGTCAATCACGAGATGCCACCTCCGTGTCGTCCGTGTCGTCGATCCGGAGCCGGCCGGCGAGGTTTCGCCGTGCTGCGTGGAGCGTCGCCGCGGCCGTCCCCGGAGCCACACCCATGGCATCGGCCACCTCGGCCTGAGTCATGCCCAGGAGATAGCGGAGCGCCAGGGCTTGGCGCTGACGGAAGGGAAGCAACGCCATTGCGTCCCACACCTCGGGGGCGACCTGCGGTGGCGGCGCCGGCTCCAGGCGTTGTCGGCGCAGCAGCCGCTCTTCGAGGATCCGGCGTCGGTGCCGGCGCCGCAAGACGTTGACCCCAACCCGGTGGACCCATGCTTCGGGGGCGTCCATGGCCTGCACCCGGGACCAGCGCTCCAGGGCCCGCGTGAAAGCCTCGGCCGTCGCGTCCCGCGCCGCCTCGATGTCACCCGAAGCCACGACGAGGGTGGCGAGCAGACGTGGATGGGCGGCCCGGTACCACGTCTCGAACGAGCCACGCACCGGTGGCGGCGCGGCGACGCTGGGATCGAGCTCGGCGGCCATGTCACCCAGGCGAAGTCACGAACCCCCGGAACTGTTTAGCTCTTGCACCGACGGCAACCAGGGCTGAGCGGCGCGAACGAGCCGACGGATCCGGAGCGGCGACCCCCGGGCCACGCACGGGCCATACGCCCCGGCCGGAGCAGGTGCAAATAGGCCGCAAAGCGGTGTACGCACCGCAGGTCGACCGCCCTCCGCCTATTCGGCTGTACGGTTCCCAAGCTGATAATGCGGGCAGGGCGCCTTCGAGCTCCAACTCTCTCTCGCCGCCGGTACTGGGTGGCTCTCGGCGACACGGTCGACGTTGCTGTGAGGTCACTCGCACGCGGGAGGCTCGTCGGGCTTGGGTTGGTAGACCGCGATCAGGATGTCGCCGGCCCGGTAATCGATGCGGTCGTCAGCGACGACGGTCATTTCGCCGAACAGGCTGTTCTGCACGATGGGCAGCCCGGCGTCCTGTAGCTCGCCGTTGTCGATGCCCTCGCCCGGGACCGCGAACCAGTGCCGCCCGTTGAATTCGCCCAGGTACTCCGTGCCGCAGTGGATGTACAGGGGGTAGCGATAGGTCCGGCCCACCTCGAGATGCGCTCCCGACTCGACGAGGGGTGGCCCAGCAGGCACAGGCGGTGCCACGGGTTCCAGCCGTCGGAGCGCTGCGAGGTCGTGGCGCCACACGGTGACGCCATCTCCTCGCGTGACGACCACGAGGTTCTCGCCGCTGACAGCGAGGGCATCGGGCCGCCAAGAGGCTGCCTGGCCGGCGTCGCTCGTGTCGAGCAACGACCAGCGGTTGTCCTCGAGCGCAGCGACCACGCCCCGGTTCTGGCCACATGCCTGGATGTCCGCGTAGCACTGCGCCGGGTCAACTGACGCCTCGATCGAAGTGACACCGCCGACGACGAAGCCGTGCGCGGTAGCGGCGACGATGGGGAAGCTGACGCCATCGAGCAATCCCTCGGGTGGTGAGGCCGCCGCCCACGCGTCGCCATCGCGGGATGTCCAGGCCAGCACGCGTGAACCCTCAACCTCCCCGCCGGTGACGCCGAGCAGCAGGAAGCCGCCGGCCCCGTGCGCGGCCACCTTCAGCCCCTCGGTGTCTCCCACCAGCCATCGACCCCGTCCGCCTCGAACAGGTCGACCGCTTCCCAGGTCTCGCCCTCGTCGAGAGACAACAACACGCCCGTTTCGCCGACTGCCACGACGCGCTCACCATCCGCGGCGACCGCCACGAGGCCGTCGCTGGCGTGGTCGGGGGCGCCGGACGCCCCGCCGAGATCGAGCTGCTCCCACTGTCGACCGTTAGCGGACCACCAGGCGGCAGGGACCAGCGCGTCCGGCGCTGGCATCGTTCCGTCGATCCGCGCGCCGACCGCGATAAAGCCGTCGGCGGTCGCGGCGACGTCGCGCAGCACTCCGGGCATGTCTAGGTCGTCGTCGGTCACGAGCTCCCACCGCTCTCCGTTGGTCGACACCATCGCAGCGGTGCGCCACGTCTCGTCCTCCGGATGGGCCGTGCCGACGACCACTACGGCGCCCTCGGGCCCAGGGCCGCGCACGGCGCCGCCAAGCTCGAAGAACTGCCACGGCACGTTCGGTACCTCGGCGCGCTCGGCTCGACCATCCTCGACCGTCCATGCGGTGAACGACTGGAACGCCGCAACAACCACCGGAGGGTCGATGTCCTTGATGACGTCGACCGCGACGTCCGCCTCGTCATCGAGGCCGAGCATCACCGACGACCACCCGGCTGACTGGTCCGGCTCGCCGCCAGCCACCGTCTCGTTACCGTTGCCCCCCGAGGCGCGCTCCCCCGACCCGCACGCCGCCAACACGAGCCCGGCTGCAGCGAAACGCCACGCGGTCCAACTCACCGGTCGCCTCACGCATCTTCGACGTCCCACAGCCCCCACCGGTTCCCGGCCCCGCACCACACCTCCAGCGTTGAGCACCTCCTCGGCCCGGTTGCTCTCACCGTTGCTCCCAGTACCCGTCGTGACCAGGGCGGCTACCGAATCCCACTCGTTCGATCTCAGCCCACGCGGGATCACCTCGGAAAGGGGCGGGCTGGGGCGACGGCGACGCGACCCCACGACGGGCGTAGCAGGGATCGCGGGACACACTTCGGAGCCGGTGTGCGTGGCTCCAATCCCGCTGAAGGCGCTGTTGTGATTTCGCGGTCATTCGGGACGATCCAGCGGCCGCCGTTGGGCTTGCTCCTGGGATCAGAGCCCTGGCGGCTCGATACCGACGCCTCGCTCGAGGCGTGGGTTAGGGGACGCCAGCGTGAACCGGTCGAGATGGTCGCGCAGCCGGGCGTGTCTGGCGTCGTCCTCGGCAAGTTGGAGGTCGGCGGCTCGCGCCTCGATCTCGATGATTACGGGAGAGGCCTCCCAAGCAGCGACGTCTCGCCGGCCCCGCGTTGCGTGCACGACCTGGGCCGCCTGCTCGACGCGCTGTCCGGGCCCTCGTCGGCGCCAGAGCGGCGCCTCGGCGAGGGCGGCGTGGCTGGCTCGCAGCTCGGCCTCCGCGGCGCGTAAGTCCGCCTCGGCGGGGGCAAGGGGCCGGAGGAACGGCTGGGCGCGCTGTCTGGCGTCGTCGAGTGCCCGCCGGGCGACCGCGACAGCCTCCTCGGCCGATTGCAGGTCGTTCGGCTGGCGCCGAGGTCCGGGGACCTGGGCGGCCAGGTGCCGTCGTTGCGCGACGGCGGGCGTGTCGGCGCGGTCGTTGGTGAGGATCTGTTCGAGCATGTCGCGCGCGTGTCCGGGTTCGTCGGTGACGACGAGGATCCGGTTCTCAGCGCGTCCCCTGGTGATAGCGACGTAGAGGCTGCGGTGCGTGGTGATCCCCAGGATCGGCTCGCTCCCTCTGCAGCGGCTGGGCGCCGAGCACCTGAACCGCCTCTACGCCGAGCTGCTGGAGAGCGGCCGATGTGACGGCCGAGGGGGGCTCTCGCCCCGGACGGTCCGGTACACGCACACGATCCTGCATCGAGCTCTTCGCGACGCGGTCCGTTGGGGACGACTGCCCAGGAACGTGGCAGACCTCGCCGATGCCCCTCGATCGAGGACGCCGGAGATGTGGACGTGGCGCCAGGAGGAGCTGAAGCGGTTCCTCGACCACGTCGCTACCGACCGCTTGTATGCAGCGTGGCTCATGCTCGCGACGACGGGTCTGCGCCGGGGCGAGTTGCTCGGCCTCGGATGGCAGGACGTCGATCTCGGCGCCGGTCGGATCATGATCCGCCACTCACTCATGTCTGTCGGGGGCAAGCTCAGCCTCTCGGCTCCGAAGACCTCGAAGTCACGGCGGGGTTTGTCGCTCGACGCGACAACCACCGCGGCATTACGTGCTCACCGGGGCCGCCAGCTTCAGGAGCGGCTTGCGTGGGGCCCGGACTACCAAGAGGCCGAGTTCGTCTTCCGCCGTGAGGACGGCACGCCTGTGAGGCCGGACAGCTTCAGCCGTCGGTTCCAGACGCTCGCGCGCGCCGCCGGCCTGCTGGTCATCCGGGTGCACGACATGCGGCACACGTACGCTTCCATCGCGCTCACCGCTGGAACGCACCCAAAGGTGGTCGCCGACCGACTGGGTCACTCGACGATCGGCACGACCCTCGACACCTACAGCCACGTCGTGCAATCGCTCGAGGAGCAAGCGGCTGCTCGAGTGGCTTCGGTGATCCTCGGCGGATCGGCCTAAG
>DASQUK010000140.1:0-6721 GCA_035641315.1 Acidimicrobiales bacterium
TGGCCCGCTACGGGGGCATGGTCAAGCGGGCCATCGGCGGCGTCGACCGCGACTACCTGCTGCTCGAGTACAAGGGCGACGACCGCCTGTACGTCCCGTCCGACCAGATCGACGCCGTGCGCCACTACACCGGTGGCGACAACCCCACGCTCAACCGGCTGGGGGGCGACGGTTGGCAGCGCACCAAGGCCAAGGTGCGGGCCGCGGTGGCCGAGATCGCCCAAGAGCTGGTCGTCCTCTACCAGAAGCGCCTCCAGGAGATCGGCCACGCCTTCACCCCCGACACGCCGTGGCAGCGCGAGCTCGAGGAGGCCTTCCCCTACCAGGAGACGCCCGACCAGCTGAAGGCCATCGCCGACGTCAAGGCCGACATGGAGGAGCCGTCGCCGATGGACCGGCTCGTGTGCGGCGACGTGGGCTTCGGCAAGACCGAGGTCGCCATCCGGGCGGCGTTCTAGGCGGTGCAAGACGGCAAGCAGGTGGCCGTGCTGGTACCCACCACGCTGCTCGCGCAGCAGCACTTCCAGACGTTCAGCGACCGGCTCGCCGGCTATCCGGTCCGCGTCGAGGTGCTGTCGCGCTTCCTCACGCCGGGCCAGGCCCGCAAGGTGGCCCAGGGACTCGCGTCCGGCGAGGTCGACATCGTCATCGGCACCCACCGGCTGCTCTCGGCAGACGTCACCTTCAAGGACCTCGGCCTGCTGGTGGTCGACGAGGAGCAGCGCTTCGGCGTCACCCACAAGGAGCAGATCAAGCAGCTGCGCACCGGTGTGGACGTGCTCACGCTCACGGCCACGCCCATCCCCCGCACGCTGGAGATGAGCCTGACCGGCATCCGCGACCTCACGCTGCTCAACACGCCGCCGGCCGAGCGCCAGCCCATCCTCACCTACGTCGGCGAGCACGACGAGCGGGCCATCGCCGAGGCGATCCGGCGCGAACTGCTGCGAGAGGGGCAGGTGTTCTTCGTGCACAACCGGGTGCTGGACATCGACCACGCCGCCGCCCGTATCCGTGACCTGGTGCCCGAGGCGCGGGTCGCCGTCGCCCATGGCCAGATGGACGAGGGATCGCTGGAGCGGGTGGTGCTCGACTTCTGGGAGGGCGGGTACGACGTGCTCGTCTGCACCACGATCATCGAATCGGGCATCGACATGCCGACGGTCAACACGCTGGTGGTCGACCGGGCCGACCTGCTGGGGCTGGGCCAGCTCCACCAGATCCGGGGTCGGGTGGGCCGATCGGGCCAGCGTGCCTACGCCTACCTGCTCCATCCGCGGGACCGGGCGCTCACCGAGGAGGCCTACGAGCGCCTGAAGACCATCGGCGAGGCCACCGAGCTGGGCTCGGGGTTCAAGATCGCCATGCGCGACCTCGAGATCCGGGGTGCCGGCAACCTGCTCGGCACCGGGCAGTCGGGCCACATCGCCGCCGTGGGCTACGACCTGTACTGCCAGATGGTGAGCGAGGTCGTGGCCGAGCTGAAGGGCGAGGAGGTGCGCGAGCCCGCCGAGATCAAGCTCGACCTGCCGCTCGACGCCAACCTCCCCAAGACGTACGTGCCCAAGGAGCAGCTGCGGCTCGAGGCCTACCGCCGCCTGGCCGCGGTCACCACCGAGGCAGAGGTGGCCGACATCCGCACCGAGTGGGAGGACCGCTACGGCCCCATCCCCGACGAGGCGGCGGCGCTGCTCGACGTGGCGCGGCTGCGGGCGGAGGCGGCGCGGCTCGACCTGCGCGAGGTCAACGTGGTGCGCACCACCGGGTTCGGGGTGCCCACGTGGACCGCCCGCCTGTCGCCCGTGAAGCTCAAGGTCTCCGAGGAGATCCGGCTGAAGCGGCTGATGCCCAAGGCCGTGCACAAGCCGGACCTCCGCCAGCTGGTGGTGCCGGTCAAGGGCGGGCGGACGGTCGCGCTCGAGCTGGTCGACCTGCTCGAGTCGTTGTTCCCGAGTCCGGTGGCCGCATAGGGATCGGGGATTGGCCGTGCGGGGACGCGAGGGGGTGGGTGTGGCGGCGGCGCTGGACGGGTTCGAGCCGCGCACCGACGAGGAAGCCCAAGACGTGGAGCGGATCCGGGGTCTGCTGCGCGGCGGCGACCCGTGGAGCCGGTCGTCACCGGTGCACGTGACGGGATCGGCCATCGTGGTGCACCCCGACAGCGGGCGGGTGCTGCTCCGGTGGCACGACCGCATGCAGGGCTGGCTGCAAATGGGTGGGCACGGCGATCCCGGTGAGACCGACCCCTTCGCCATCGCACGACGCGAGGCCGGGGAGGAGACCGGGCTAGACGACCTGGCGGCTTGGCCCGACCCGTCGAGCCCCGCGCTGGTGCACGTGGTGATCGTCCCGGTGCCCGAGGGACGGGGCGAGCCCGAGCACGAGCATGCGGACCTGCGTTACCTGCTGGCGACCGGCCGGCCCGACCAGGCGACACCCGAGTCGCCGTCGGCGGCGCTGCGCTGGCTCAGCGTCGACGAGGCGCTGGCCATCGGCGGCGTCGACGGCGAGGACAACCTGCGCACCACCCTCGGGCGGGTCGCCGAGTTGCTTTCGTCCGAAGACCGAGCGATTCCCTAGCATCTGCCCTCGTGCTCACTCCCCGACGCCTGATCGTGCTGGTCGCCGCCGTCGCTGTGGCCGGCCTGGCGGGCGCCGGCTGTTCGGAGCAGTCGGCCGCTGTGCGAGTAGGCGACAGAACGGTGTCGCAGTCGGACTTCGAGGCCGAGCTCGATGCCTTCGCCTCCAGCCAGGCGTTCGTCCAGGACCCGGACAGCGTGGCGGGCGAGCTGCCGGGCAGCTACACCCAGGAGTTCGTGGCCGCGGCGCTCGGTCAGCGCATCGAGTTCATGCTGGCGGAGCAGGTCTTCGACGAGCAGGATCTCGAGGTCACCGACGACGATCGCTCCAACGTGACCGAGCAACTCCAGGGTGCGCTGGACGACATGTCCGAAGGCCTCCGCAACTCGTTGATCGACGACCTGTCCCGGCGCGTGCGACTGCAGGACGAGCTCGGCCAGCAGGGCTATGGCGAGGCCATCACCGAGGCCGCCGACGCGACCGAGATCGAGGTCAGCTCGCACTACGGCTCGTGGGACCGCGACCAGTACACGGTGGTGCCGCCCGACGGGCCCGTGTCGCCGGGTGGCGGGCCGGACGGCGAATCCCCCGGCGACGGGTGACCGCCACGCCTCGTCCGGCACCGCCTCGGGTTGTCGTGTGCGGGCTGGGACCGGCGGGCCCCGATCTCCTCGTCGGCGCGACGCTCGACGCCGTCGCCCGGATCCCGCGCCGGTTTCTGCGCACGACCCGCCATCCGGCGGCCGGCGTGGTCGGCGAGGCCGCCTCGTTCGACCACCTCTACGAGTCCGCCGACGACATCGCCGACGTCTACTCCGGCATCGTCGACGCCTTGGTCGCCGCCGCCGGCGAGCACGGCGAGGTGCTGTACGCCGTGCCCGGATCGCCGGCCGTGGCCGAGCGCACCGTCGAGCTGCTGCTGGCCGACGAACGGGTCGGCGTCGACGTGCTGCCCGCGCTGTCGTTCGTCGACTTGGCGTGGGTGCGGCTGGGCATCGACCCCGTCGAGCGGGGCGTGCGGTTGGTCGACGGGCACCGCTTCGAGGTCGAGGCCGCCGGCGAGCGGGGCCCGCTGCTGGTGGGCCAGTGCGACGAACGCCGCGTCCTGTCCGCCGTCAAGCTGGTGTTGGGCGAGGCCAGCGACGACGCCGATGATGGCGACGACCTCACCGTCACCGTCCTGCAGCGGCTCGGCCTCCCCGACGAGCGCATCGTCGAGCTGGCCTGGCACGAGCTCGACCGGGCCGTCCAGCCCGACCACCTCACGTCGATCTACATCCCCCGCCTGGCCGCGCCGCTGGCGGGGGGGATGGCGGCCTTCGCCGAGATCGTCCGCCGCCTGCGGGCCGAGTGCCCCTGGGACCGCCAGCAGACCCACCACACCCTGCGCCACCACCTGCTGGAGGAGGCGTACGAGGTGCTCGAGGCGCTCGACCACCTCGACGTCGACGCCGGCGAGGGCTTCGACGCCCTGGAGGAGGAGCTGGGCGACCTGCTGTTCCAGGTCTACTTCCACGCCACCCTCGCCGCCGAGGAGGGGCATTTCACGCTGGACGACGTGGTCCGGGGCGTCAGCGACAAGCTGATCGGCCGGCACCCGCACGTGTTCGGCGACGTGCGGGTCGACAACCCCGACGAGGTGGCGGAGCGGTGGGAGCAGCTCAAGAAGGCCGAGAAGGGCCGGGCCAGCGTGATGGACGGGATCCCGGCCACACTGCCGGCATTGCTGTACGCCCTGAAGGTGCAGCGCAAGGCGGCGTCGCAGGGGGTGGACTGGCGGACGCTGCTCGACGGCGACGACTCCCTGGGGGAGACCGGCCGCCGGTTGCTCGACCTGGTCGACGAGGCCCGGGCGGCCGGCGACGATCCCGAGACCGAGCTGCGGATCGCGGCCGAGCACGTGCGTGACCGGTTCCGTCGGCACGAAGGGGCGTGATCTCTCGGTTTCTGCCCGCGCTCACCGCGCACATAGCGGGTGAGCGCGGGCAGAAACGGGTGTGACCTGCTCAACCGGGTCCCACGGAAGTAACGTTGGCAACACCCGTCACAGGAGCCACACCCAGCGATGTCGAGCATCGAGCACATCGTCGGCCGCGAGGTCCTCGATTCCCGCGGCAACCCGACGGTCGAGGTCGAGGTCTACCTCGCCTCGGGCGCCGAGGGGCGCGCGCTGGTGCCGTCGGGGGCGTCGACCGGCCGGTTCGAGGCGGTCGAGCTGCGCGACGGAGCGGCCCGCTACGGCGGCAAGGGCGTGAGCCAGGCCATCGACAACGTCAACGGCGAGATCCGCGAGGCGCTGATCGGCTTCGACGCCACCGAGCAGCGCGAGGTCGACACCCAGATGCTCGACCTCGACGGCACCGACAACAAGGGGCGCCTGGGCGCCAACGCCATCCTCGGGGTGTCACTGGCCGTGGCCAAGGCGGCGGCCGACGAGCTGGCGCTGCCGCTGTACCGCTACGTCGGCGGCGCCAACGCCCACGTGCTGCCGGTGCCGATGCTCAACGTCCTCAACGGCGGTGCCCACGCCGACAACAACGTCGACTTCCAGGAGTTCATGATCATGCCGGTCGGCGCCGCCAGCTTCGGGGAGGCGCTGCGCTGGGGGGCCGAGACCTACCACGTCCTCCGAACCGTGCTGCACGAGCGGGGACTGTCGACCGCCATCGGCGACGAGGGCGGCTTCGCTCCCAACCTCGGGTCCAACGAGGAGCCGGTCCAGGTGCTCGTCGAGGCCATCGAGCGGGCCGGCTTCCGGGCCGGCGACGACATCGCGCTGGCCCTCGACGTGGCGTCGAGCGAGTTCTTCGCCGAGGGTCGGTACACGCTGGCGGGCGAGGGCCGAGAGCTGTCGCCGTCGGAGCTGGTCGGCCTGCTCACCGACCTGTGCGGCCGTTACCCGGTCGTGTCCGTCGAGGACGGCTGCGCCGAGGACGACTGGGACGGCTGGGCCGAGCTCACCAAGGCGTTGGGCGACCGTGTGCAGCTGGTGGGCGACGACCTGTTCGTGACCAACGTCGAGCGGTTGCGGCGCGGCATCGACGCCGGCGTCGCCAACAGCATCCTGGTGAAGGTCAATCAGATCGGCTCGCTCACCGAGACCCTGGACACGGTCGAGCTGGCGACCCGAGCGGGCTACACGAGCGTGATGTCGCACCGGTCGGGCGAGACCGAGGACACGACCATTGCCGACCTTGCCGTTGCCACCAACTGCGGCCAGATCAAGACGGGCGCGCCCGCCCGCAGCGACCGGGTGGCCAAGTAGAACCAGCTCCTGCGCATCGAGGACGATCTCGGCGAGGCCGCCGCCTTCCGCGGGCGGGCGGCGCTGGCACGGGCCGGGGACGGCGCGCCATGAGCAAGCGCCGGCCGCCCGATCCGCCCGGTGGGAATGGGGTTCGCCGCGTGCGGGGGGAGTGGAAGACACCGGCGGTCGTGGTCCGGACGCCGGACGGAACGGTGCTCGACCGACCCAGCCGGCCCGCCCGCCGCACGGGTGGCACGGCCGCCGGCCCGCCGGCGTTCCCGCGTTCGACGGCCAAGGCACCGCGCCGTCATGGCCGCACCGGCCCGCCTCCGGGGGCACCCGGCGGCGTGCTGGTCACCGTGCGTGCCGCACCCGGTTCTCGGTACAGAAGTGGCCGCTACGGCGGCCAGATCCGGCCTGAAAGACCGTCGGAGTCGGGCCCGTCGGGCCCGAACGCTGGCGATCGGCGGCGGCCCCCCCGGCGGGTTCCCAACCTGCACCTCGACGGGTTGGCTCCCGTCGACGAGGAGGCCCGAGAGCGCCGCAACGCCCGGCTGCGGTGGCTCGGCACCCGGGTGGGATCCGTCGCGCTCACCGGCCTCCTCGTGTACGCCGTCTTCCCCGTGCGCACCTACCTCAACCAGCGGTCCGACACCGACCGGGCCCGCGAGCAGCTGGAGGTGCTCAGCGAGGAGAACGACCGGCTGGCGCAGCGGGCCGAGGAGCTGCGGGACCCCGAGACCGTCGAGGAGATCGCCCGGCGGGACCACAACCTGGTGATGCCGGGCGAAGAGCCCTACGCGATCATGCCCGCGCCCGATCAGGCGTCGTCCGAGGGCGACGAGACCGACGGCGGCTGAACGGTCCGGCTAGGCCGGCTGGCCGACCAGCTCG
>DASQUK010000141.1:0-43901 GCA_035641315.1 Acidimicrobiales bacterium
GCTTCGGCGTTGGCCTTGTCGTCCCATGTCGCCGCACTGTCCCACGTCGACATGACCCCCTTGGGGTTGTCGGGGTTGTGGTACGCCTCGAAGCGGCGGTGGTACACCCGGTAGACCGTCATGCCGCGGGTCTACCCGACGCGAAGCCGCCCCCCACCCCGGTGAGGGCGAGGGGCGGCGTAAACGCGAGACGGCGTAAACGCGAGACGCCCCCGGTGCGCTGGGAGCCAGGGGGACCGTCCTCTCGTCGTGGCTGCCCGAACAGCCGGTGCGCAATCCGCCGGTAGGGCGACGGGCGGACGCGAGACGGTCCCCCAGCTCCGCCCCACCGGGGGACCGTCGAGTGCGTGGCCTACCCGAACGGTCGGCGGGCCAGACGTGCCGCCGGCAGGCAGGCGCTCGCCATTAGTTCTGGGTGCCCTGGCTCGTCGTCCAGCGGCAGTGACGGGGAAGGGCCACAGCCGGCGGCACTCCGACGTGAAACCGCCCCACGGATCCTTGGGTCCGGGGGGCGGCGTCGTCACGGGACCCGTTACCCGAACTCGCCACGCGCAATCCGACCCGGAGGCCGGGCGCTCACTGGTCGTCGCTGTCGAGCGGGCGACTGTGGGCCCGCAGCCGGATCTCGTCGACCATCACCGACGCCATCGTGATGGCGTTCCGACAGGAACGGGCCCCCTCGGGTGCCAACTGGTCGGTCGCCTTGCGCACTTGGTCGAGTTCGAGGCTGAGCAGCCGCAGTGTTCATCGATGCGGGCCAACACCAGCTCCCGCACCGTGGGTTCCACGGTCGGTTCGTCACTCTGGTCACGGTCAATGGCATCGCTATCGTCGGGTGTTGGCATGGAGCTACGTCCTCCATGTCCAGGGAGCCGGCCGTGGTAGCGGTGCGGCCCCCGCTTGTGTGTACCCGCTATGCGTACAGCCATCCTGGCCGGGTGTCAACACAATGGGTACATTCCCGGCGTGGAACCCGTCGGCACGATCGAGATCGCTGAGCGGCTCAGCGTCACCCGAGATGCTGTCAATCAGTGGCGCAAGCGGGACGTCGGCTTCCCGGAACCGAGCTGGACGGTTGGCGGTCGGCCGGCATGGGAGTGGGAACACGTCAAGGCGTGGGCACGGGCGACAGGCCGGCTCTCGTAGCGCGCTGATAGCGCGGCAGGGCCAGTCCGGCAGTGATTGAGTGTGACCAGGCGTGACGCCAATGCCCTGGTCAGACTTCCATGGCCTGACGGCCACCCTCGGCGATGTTCGTCGAGCTGGGGCTCGAATGAACGTGTCAGAGAGGGTGGCGTCGCAGACCCGCAAGTCAGAGAAGTGCAGTCACACATTCCGGCTTACAGGCCGGCTCACCGTCACCCAGCCCCGTTGGCCGGGCCCCACCTTCGGGGGCCCCGCACCGGGCTCGAGGCATGCCCGGAGGTCCGCCACCTCGGCCCGCAGCGCCGTCACGGCGTCGACCCCGGCGATGAGTTCCAGCAACGGGTGCCGTCTGTACCCGCGGGGGCGCACGAGAGAGGAGCGCGTCATGACGGCTCAGGAGCCGGCGACCGAGCTGGACGCCCGCTACAGCAGCGAGGGAGCCAAACCAACCGAGTGGACCGAGGCCCGCAAGCACCTGGAGCAGGCGGAGGTGTACTGGTTGTCGACCGTGCGGCCCGACGGACGCCCCCACGTCACCCCGCTCCTGGCGATCTGGCAGGACGACGCGTTGCACTTCTGCACCGGCCCCGAGGAGCGCAAGGCCCGCAACCTGGAGCACAACCCCCACTGCATCCTCACCACCGGATCCAACACCCTGCGGGAAGGGCTGGACCTGGTGCTCGAGGGTGATGCCGTGCGGGTGACCGACAGGGCCACGCTGCAGCGGCTCGTCGATGCCTATGTGGCCAAGTACGGCCCCGACTGGCGCTTCGAGGTGGGTGGCGGCGGGTTCGCGCACCCGGAATCGTCCGGCCTCAGCGAGGAGCAGAGATCCCAGGTGGTGCTCGTGTACGCGGTGGCGCCCACGACTGCATTCGGCTTCGGCAAGGGGGATGTGGCCAGCCAGACCCGCTGGCGCTTCGGGCGGGCGTGACTCGTCGCCCCGGGAACCCCGTCAGCAGTCGACGTCCATGGCCGGCGTGATGTGATCGTCGGGGTCGTCGCCCTCGTCTCGCATCTCGCCGGCGATCCCACAGATGATCTCGTCGCTCTCGGCCCCCAGCGCGTCGAGCTGCGCCTCGCCCGTCGCCCATGCCGGGGAGGCCGTCTCGCCATCCGTCGTCTCGAGTCCAGCCAGGACACCGAGACGCGCATCGAACACTGTCACGAGGCGCTGGTACAGGGGCGCCGAGTCGCCCTCCACGTCCGCGGCTATCTCGGCCACGTCCTCCACGGCGACCTCGGTCCAAGCGGCAGCGTTCTCCACGGCGACGGCCACGCCGTCCGCGTCACCGGCCTCGACCTCCACCGCGATGTCCTCGCGCTGCTCGATCCAGTCCTCGGCGATGGGCACGAGCTCGTCCATCGCCTCGGCGGCAGGGCCCTCGCTGTCGGCGCCGACGGCGTCGCCGTCCACCGACCGGATCAGTCGCCAGACGGCCACTCCGAGCGCGAGGGTGCCGGCGACGAGGAGCACGGCCAACGCCACCCACCAGCGGTTGGCCGACCGCCGTACTTCGGCCGTCTCCTCGGCTGCCGTGGTCAGCGGCATGCCGCATGCCGGACAGAAGTTCGCCCGCGCTTCGGGTGGGATCTCCACACCGCAGGCCGAGCAACGAACCGTCAAGTCCGTGGTCATCGCCATAGCTGACACAGGACTTCCCCCGTCCGCCACGTCTAACCCCGACGACGCGCATGTCAACCCAGGTGCGCCACCTCGTTGAACGACCGCAACGACGGCGACGAACCGGCGATGCCGATCCGGGTGATCGACGCCGGCGCCACCCACATCCTCCAGGCCACCTCGTCGCCGACGCCGAGCGCCCAGGCGACCGCCGCCTTCACCGGCGACACGTGGGTGACGACGACCACGTCGCGGTCACGCGCCTCGTCCGCCAGGTCCTCGCAGGCGGCGCGCACCCGGTCGCCCAGGATCGCCAGCGACTCACCGCCCTCCGGCGTCCACGCCACGTCGGCGCGCCAGCGCGCCCACGTGGCCGCGGGCACCTCGGTCGTCCCCAGGCCGTCGAACGCGCCGTAGTCCAGCTCGATCCAGCGCTCGTCGACCTCGACGTGCAGCCGGGCACGGCCTCCGGCCTCGCCCCCGGCGGCGATCGCATCGGCCGTTTGGCGGCACCGGACCAGCGGGCTGGTGACCATCCGGGCGACGTCGAGCGTCGCCAGCTCGGCGGCCAGCCGCGCCGCCTGCGACCACCCCTCCTCGTCGAGCTCGGGATCGGCGCGCCCCAGCAGCAGTCCCCTGGCGTTGGCATCGGTTCGGCCGTGTCGCACCAGCACGATCACAGCCCGGCCCCCGAACCCTGGGCCCTGGGCGGCCGGCTCACGGTATCGCCACGTCGCGGTCGAGCTGGCCGGTGCGCAGGAAGCGGCGGCGCCGGGCGGGCTCGTCGAGCCGGAAGCGGCGCCAGCACCACCACAGCGCCGCCGCACCTGCGACCTCCAGCAGGACATCCAGCGCGCCCCGTCCCAGCTCGGGCAGCCGGGATTCGCTCCACGACAGGCCGGTGAACGGCCACCAGAAGGCCTCGGTGTCGGTCCACACGCCGTCGAGCAGCAGGTGCACGAACGTGCCGATTGGGATGGCCACCAGGCGGCGCTGCACCAGCCGGCGGCGGGGGGTGGCCAGCATCGCCAGCCCCAGCAGGGCGACGCTGCCTGTGACGCTGTGCAGCACCCGCGGCGATCCGAACGGCAGCTCCACCAGCGGTAGGAGCGCGCCGGCCATCACCAGCCGGTAGTCGACGGCCGGGCTGCGGAACACCAGCCACACCAGCACGAACGCGCCACCGGCGAACCACAGGAACACCGTCCGTGCCCCAGGGCGCGGCGATCAGTCGCGCACGAGGAGGCGGCCGCATTCCTCGCAGTGCACCGCCTCGTCGAGCGACAGCTTCCGGATCCGGTCGACCTCGACGGCCGACAACGCCAGGTGGCAGCCCTGGCACGTCGAACCGACCAGCCGGGCGATGGCCACGCCGCCCAGCCGGGCGCGGAGCTTGTCGTACTCGGGCCACAGTTCTTCGGACACATCGGCCGCGACCGCGGATCGCTCGGACTGCACCTCAGCCAGTTCCGCCTCGAGCTCGGACTCGGCCTCCGCCAGCTGGGCCCGCAGGCGCTGGCCCTGGGCGTCGAGCTGATCCCGCCGGCCCACGAGGTCGGACCGCTCGGCGTCGACCGGTTCGACCAGCTCCATGATCTCGAGCTCGTCGTCCTCCAGCTGCCGGATGCGGCGGCGGATCGATGCCACGTCGTCCTGCAGCGCCTGCAGCTCCCGGGGGTTGGTCACGGCGCCGGAGTAGAGCTGCTTCTCCGCCTGGTTGGCCCGCTCGGTGAGCGAAGCGATCTCGTCCTCCAGCCGCTGCTGGCTGCGGGCCAGCTCCTCACGGCGGCGCTGGGCGTCGGCGAGCTGGCGGTCGACGGCCATCACGTCTTCCTCCAGCCGGGCCAGGTCGGCGCGGAACGGCAGGGTCTGGATGCGGTGGTTCAGCTGGTCGGCACGGGTGTCGTGCTCTTGGACGGCGAGGAGGGACGCCCAACGGCTCATCAACCGGCGACCCTACCTGCCGTAACGGGATTCACCGCCATCACCGCCCCGGCGGGCGTCCGGGAGGACGGGGCGGCTGTGCCGGGGGCGGCGGCTGTCCCGGGGCCGGCGGCTGGCCGGGCGGCGGCTGGCCCGGCGGCAGTGGGGACAGGTCGACGCCGCCCGGCACCTCGAGCATGCGGCCACCTGGCACCGCTGAGGGGGCAGCGAAGTCCTGGATCGGCCGGTTGGTGTGCCAGGCCCGCATGAAGTCACCCCAGATGCGTGCTGGATAGGAGCCACCGGTGATGCCCGGCCCGCCGTCGATGTGGATCGGGAACTGTGCACCGAGGCCCCCGACCCAGACGGCCGTCGCCAGGTGCGGCGTGTACCCGACGAACCAACCGTCAGTGCTCTGCTGGTTCGTGCCCGTCTTTCCGGCGGCCGGCTGCCCGGTGCCGAGCTGCGCCGCGGTTCCGGTCCCGCTGGTGACGTTCTGTCGGAGGATGCTGGTCACCAACCGTGCCGTCTGCGCCGAGATCACCCGCTTCGGTGCCGGCTGGTGCTGGAAGATCACGTTGCCGCGGCGGTCCTCGACCCGCTCGATCATGTACGGCGCGTTGTACACGCCGTCGTTGGCGATGGTGGCGTAAGCGGAGGCCATGTCCAGGGGCGTGATCGACGCAACGCCCAGGGTCAGCGACTTGTGCTCCGCCAGGCTGTCCTTCGCTGTGCTGGTGATGCCGAGGCGCTGGGCGATGTTGACGACGTTGCCCAGGCTGGCGATGAGGCTGAGCCGCACGTAGGCGCAGTTCGACGAGCGGAGCGTCTGGCTGGTGATGCTGCCGACGCTGCCCCCGGTGTTCGCAAAGTTCTCGACGTTGAAGATCGGCTCCTCGCCGCCCTTGTTGTCGAACTTGCATGGTCCGGTGCCGTTGACCTGATCCTCCGGCGAGTAGCCCTGTTCCATCAGCGAGGCGAGCACGAACGTCTTGAATGCCGACCCCGTCTGCCGCTTGTTCTGGGTGACCAGGTTGTAGCGGTAGTTGTCGAACCCCGGCCCCGCGACCATGTATGGCACCGCCCCGCTCTGCGGCACGACCGACACGAGCGCCGCGGAACCGGTGCCGGGCTGGCCAGTTTGCGGGTTGACGCTGCCGGAGGGAAAGATCCCGTTCGTCAGCGGCAGGTTCTGGTCGCGTGCCGCCTGGGCCTGCGCCTGGGCCGCTGGATCGTACGTCGTGTAGACCTTGAGCCCGCCCAGGTACACAGTCTCGAAGCGCTCCTCGGGCGTCTTCCCCAGCCGTTCGTCGGCCAGCAGCTGCTGCTCGACCCAGTTGGCGAAGTAGTTGGTTGCCCGGGGCAGCACCTGGTGCACCGCGGTGGGGATGGGCGTGGCCTTCTTCCACGCGGCGGCGTCGGCCTCGGTCAAGGCCCCGACGTCGACCATGCGGTCGAGCGCGACGTCGAGCCGCTCCACCGCTCGCTCCGGGAAGCGGATCGGGTTGTAGGAGGTCGGATTGCGGATGAGCCCGGCCAGCAGAGCCGCCTGGCCCGGGTGGAGGTCGCGGGCGTTGACGCCGAAGTACGTCTCGGCCGCGGCCTGGATCCCGTAGGCATGGTTCCCGAAGTAGACGGTGTTGACGTAGCGGTTGAGGATCTCCTCCTTGCTCATCGTCTTCTCGAGCCGCGACGCCAGCACGACCTCCTCGACCTTGCGCTCGAGCGTCTGCTCGGTGCCGAGCACGTCGAGCTTGATGAGCTGCTGGGTGATCGTCGAACCGCCCTGGGAGATCCCGCCGGTGTCGACGTTGGCCCGGAACGCCCGGAGCATCCCCCGCACGTCGAAGCCGTCATGGACCCAGAACCCCGCGTCCTCCACCGCCAGGATCGCGTCGATCACGTGCTGCGGGATGGTGTCGAGCGGGACCGGCTGGCGGTTCTCCTCCTCGTGCAGCACGGCCAAGAGCGAGCCGTCGGCGGCGTAGATGTAGGACCTCTGCGCCAGCGGGCCGAGGCCGACCGGGCCCGGCTCGCCCGAGCCGGCGTCGTCGAGCAGCCGGGCCGGCACCGCCATCGCCCCCACGGCGAGCGCCAGGACGACACCGGAGGCGATGACCACGAGAGTGAGCTTGGAGACGATGCGCACGGTGGGAGACTGCCTGACCGGTCGGCTGACGAAGCGAATAAACACTACCCACGTGCCGTCCGCCGTAGCGGCGCCGCCCGCACGTGTCGTCACTAGGGTGACCCGACATGAGCGAGCGTCCCCAAGGGCGAGAGAGCGAGCGAGGCCAGAGCGGCCCGGCCGAAGGCCAAGAGCGGGGAGCAACGTCGCACGCGCGACCCTTCCGCTTCGGCGTGCAGCTCAGCCGGGCCGACACCGGCGCCGAGTGGGCCGAGCTGGCCCGCAAGGCCGAGGACATCGGTTACTCGACGCTGTTCGTGCCCGACCACTTCGGCGACCAGCTGTCGCCGGTCGTGGCCCTCACGGCCGCCGCCGACGCCACGACCGAGCTGCGGGTCGGACCGTTGGTGCTGGACAACGACTACCGGCACCCGGTGGTCGCCGCCAAGGAGATGGCCAGCATCGACCGGCTGTCGGGCGGCCGGTTGGAGCTCGGCTTGGGCGCCGGGTGGATGGCCAGCGACTACGAGCAATCGGGCATCGCAATGGATGCGGCGAGCGTGCGGCTCGACCGGCTGGCCGAGGCGCTCGACGTGCTCGATGGGCTGTTCGGGCCCGGTCCCTTCAGCTACCAGGGCAAGCACTATCAGCTCAACGGCCTCGAGGGGCTGCCCAAGCCGATCCAGCAGCCGCGCCCACCGTTGCTGATCGGCGGTGGCGGTCGTCGGGTGCTCACGCTGGCCGCCGAGCGGGCCGACATCGTGGGCGTCAACCCGTCGATCCGGTCGGGCCGTGCGGACCGGGCCGCCGCGCAGGACGGCGCCGCAGCGACGACCGATCGCAAGCTCCAATGGGTGCGGGACGCCGCCGGGGAGCGCTACGACGACATCGAGATCAACATGCTGATCTTCGCCTGCGTCGTGACCGACGACCCCGCCTCGGTGGTCGAGGCCATGGCACCGCTGTTCGGCGTAGCCGCCGAGGACGTCGGCGACCACCCGCACGCCTGGATCGGCAGCGTCGATCAGATCTGCGACGACCTCGCTGCGCGCCGGGAGCGCTGGGGCGTGTCGTACCTCGTGGTGCAGGGCTCGGAGGCCATGGACGCCGCGGCGCCCATCGTGTCCCGGCTGACCGGCGCCTGATCTGCCGGTTGCCGGTCGCTGCGGCATGGTCGCCCTGGCATTCGCCGGCGCTGGCTTCGTCTCTGCCATCCACGGGCTGGCCGCCGAGGCGCTGCCCGACGTTCACGTCGTGCATGTCGCCTCCCGTACCGCCCGGTCGGCGCAGCGTCGGGCCAAGCAGACCGGCGGCGTGGCGTGCACGTACGAGGACCTGCCCGGCGGTGCCGACGGCGTGGTGGTCGCCACTCCGCCGGCACTTCATCGGCGAGAGGCGGAGCGGGCGGTCGCGGGCGGCGCCGTGGCGCTGGTCGAGGCGCCGCTGGCGGCCACGCTCGACGACGCCGACCGCCTGGTCCAACTGGCCCGGGATGGCCACGCGGTGGGCTATGCCGAGAACCTGCTGCACTCGCCCACCGTGGTCCAGGCGCTGGCCGCGTGTCGGCGCATCGGGACACTCACGCACCTCCAGGTGCGGTTCGCGCAGGGACGACCGGACTGGGGCGATCACCTCCGGCCGTCCTGGGGCGGCGGCGCGCTCTTCGATCTCGGCGTGCACGCCGCGGCGCTGGCCCTTCTGGTGGCGGCGCCAGCCCGGGTGGACTCGGTGGAGGCGGACGTGCACGCCGGCGATGGGTTGGACGTCGACGACGAGGCCACCGTGACGCTCCAGTTCGACTCGGGGTTGCGGGCGGAGCTGCGGGCGACGTGGCGGGCGGCGGCGCCGACCTGGGAGGCGCAGGCGGCCAGCGCCTCCGGGGCCGTGCGCGTCGAGCTGGTGCCGCATCCATCGGTGGAGGTCAACGGTGTGCCGGTCGTGTTGCCGGTACCTCCGCTGGGACTGGCGTCATCGCAGCTCCACCACCTCGGCTATGTGGGCCAGATCGAGGCCCTCGCCACCGACATCGAGGCGGCGCGGGCGCCGACCCCGGGACCCGACTTCGGCCGCCACGTGCTCGAGATCGTGTGTGCCGCGTACGTCTCGGCCCGCACGAGTCGAGCCGAGCCGCTCCCCTTCACCGGCCCGCGGGACCGCACGCCGCTCGAGCTCTGGCGTGGCGCCGGTGGGGGCCGGTGACACCCAGCCCGATGCCCGGCCCCTCGGTGAACCCCGGCGACGAACCGGGGCCTAGCCTGCCGGGCGTGGCGTCGATCGATGACGTGCGCAGGCTGGTGGCGCTCGATCATGGCCTGGCCGCGGTCTCGACCGTGCGCCCCGACGGGTCGCTCCAGTCGACGGTGGTCAACGCCGGCGTCGTGCCCCACCCGGTGAGCGGTCGACCCGTCGCGGCCTTCGTCGCCCGAGGGGCGACGCGCAAGCTCGACCACCTACGGCACGATCCCCGGACCACACTGCTGTGGCGGGCGGGATGGGCGTGGGCGACCGTCGAGGGCGCCGCCGAGCTGGCCGGGCCCGACGATCCCCTGGCCGGGCTCGACGCCGAGGCGCTGCGCCTGCTGCTGCGCGAGATCTACGAGGCGGCCGGCGGCGTGCACGAGGACTGGGCCGAGTACGACCGCGTCGTGGCCACCGAACGCCGGGTCGCCGTGCTGGTCACCCCCACCCGGATCTACCAAAATCCCTGAGCCGGCTTCGCCCGCCCGTTCCCCTCCGCTCATCGGCGTGCCTTCGGCCCGCCTCTGAGCGATCGCCGCTTCGCGGCGAGTACCGCACTGCGCTTCTGGCTCGCTCGCACTTCGTGCTCACTCGCGTGGTCCTGTCGCCTCCGGTGCGGCACCTACCGCCATCGGCGCCTGCTAGGCGCCGACAGCGGTGCCGCATCCTCAGCGCCACCCGCTCGCTCCCCGCCCTCCGCCGGAATGCAGAAAGCGGCCTCGGCCTTCGGCCGAGTAATGTTCCCTATGCCACGACCGGTAGGTCGATCAGCGGGGCGAACCGCTCGTCGGTGGTGGCGAGGCGGCGCACGCGCTGCCGCACCCTGCGGGCAGCCTGCCGAACCGTCGACTCCTTCAGGGCGAAGACCGGGCTGAGCGTGGTGGCCGGTGCCGAGTTGCCGACCGCCTTCTCGCACACGTACTGGAGCCACAGCTCCCGGTCGCGCCGACTGATGCCCGACCGCTCGAGGGCGTCGAGCAGCAGCTGAAAACCATGGTGGTCGGCGGCCATGCGCTCGAACACCGGCCACACCGGCGCATCGCGGGCGTGCGCCGCACCCATGGTCGGGCTGGTGCCACCCACCGGGTCGGCGCCACCGGCCGGCTCGGCGACCTCGGTCAGCTGCGCCGTCCGCTGCTCGTCGAGCGGCACGGTCCACTGGCCGAGCTCGCGGTCGACCACGTTGGCCACCCGATGCCGCGCCCACACCCAGGGCAAGGCACCACCCTCGGGCGACCAGCCACCCGCCACCCGGCCCAATTCGAAGCACACCTCGATGACGACGCCGTCCAGGTCGTCGTGCCCCAGCCGCCTGCCCCGCCCCGCGGCCAGGCCCTGCGCGGCCGCGGCGATCTGCCCACCGAACCGCTCGTACAACGTGACCACCGCCGCCTCGTCACCCCGTGCCAGCCGACCCATGATCCCCACGAGCTCGTCGAACCCTTGCCGGTCCACAACCACGTCTCCTCCTCGTTTGGGGGCGGGCGCCCCGATCGACGGAGGTCATGATGCAGACGGGGTATGACAAACTACATCAATGTCATTTCGAGCTCTCGAGGAAGGCGACGAGCGCGTCGTTGAACGCGAGCGGGTCCTCGAGGTTGGGTAGGTGGCCGACGTTGGGCACTACCACCAGGTCCCCCTTGAGCAGCGATCGCAGGCTCATCGCCTCGGCGATCGGCGTCACTCGATCGAGCTCCCCGACCACCACGAGGGAGCGCACGTCGGCCTGGCGCAGCAGCAGCATCGAGTCGGGCCGCCCCTTCATCGCCTCGAGCGCTGCGATCCAACCCGCGGGCGCACCGCCTTCCGCCAAGGCGTGCACGTACTCGACCAGCTCTGTGCGGCCCATCGAGTCGCCCGACAGCAACCCCTCGACCATGCCCTTGGCCAGCGAACCGACCTCGGACCCGGCCCACAGCTCGTCCTGCTGGGATGTCCGGCGCTGGATCGTCGCCAGCTCGTCGGCCCTGGCCCGGGTGCCGACCAGCACCAGCTGAGCCACCCTCGCACGGTGGTGGCGGAGCAGGGCCATGGCCAGATACCCGCCCAGCGATGCCCCCACGATCGTCGCCTGGGCGATGCCCAGCTGGTCGAGCACGCCGTCGACCAGACCCGCCCAACCTTGCATCGTCACCCCGCCCGGGTCGGTGGGGCCGGGCGACTGACCGAAGCCCGGCAGGTCGATCGCCAGGCAGCGATGCGTACCCTCGAGCGCCTCTAGCTGGTAGTCCCACATGGCCGCCTGCAAGGGGAAGGCATGGAGGAGCACCACGGCGTCGCCGGCGCCACGATCGACCACGTGGATCGGCTGACCTGACACCTCGAGCAACGGCACGAACGGCTCCCTGGGCGGCGCGACGCGATGACCCCACACCCCTACCCCATGGCGCGGGCAGCAAGCGAACCCACGTCGACCCCACGACCACATTCGCGCCAACGACGCTCAAGCACGCGCGGCGCTCGCCGTCTCCCCCACCAGCCGTGGCGGAATCCAGTGGGCGATGGCGGCCGATCGGGACGCCAGCAGCGGCCCCGCCAGCGCCAGGACGAGCACGTAGCCGGCGACGAACGGTCCGATACGGTCGTCGAGGCCAGCCGCGGCCGCCAACGTCGCCAGGATGAGGGAGAACTCTCCCCGGCCCAGGATGGTGAGCCCGACGTTGGCCGCGGGGCCGCGCCGGTAGTCGTGCATGCGGGCGACGAGGATGCCGGCGGCCAGGTTGAGCAGCAGCGACACGACCACCGCGATCGCGACCGGCAGGGCCACCGAGCCCACGTCGCCGGGATCGATCGTCAGCCCGAAGGCGAAGAAGAACAGGGCCGCGAACGCGTCCCGCAGAGGCAGCACCAACCGCTCGATGCGATCGTGCGCCGCGCTCTCGGCGAGGATCAACCCCGCCATGAACGCGCCGATGGCGTCCGACACGCCGACCTCCTCGGCTACGCCGGCCGCCAGCAGCGCCACGCCCACGAAGCACACGGTCAGCAGCTCGTCGTCGGAGGCGTCGACCAGCTTGCCGACCCAGCGCGCGCCCCAGCGGGCGATGGCGGCGAGCAGCAACAGGAAGGCGAACGCGCGGCCGAACTCCAGGCCGGCCTCGCCCAGTCCCTCGCTCTCCCCCAGCACCGGCTGCAGGATCGCCAGGTAGAGCGCCAGGAAGATGTCCTCCACCACGATGATCCCGAGGATCAGGCGGCTCTCGGGATTGGCCAGCCGTCGCAGCTCCACCAGCAGCTTGGTCACGATGGCCGACGACGAGATCCCGACGGCGCCGGCGATGACGAACGCCTCGCGGGTGCCCCACCCGAGCCCGAAGCCCAGCGCCAGGCCGCCCCCGACATTGAGCACCAGGTAGACGGCGCCGGCACCGAGCAGCTTTCGGCCGCCCCCGATCAGGTCGTCGAGCGAGAACTCCAGCCCGAGGTGGAACAGCAGCAGGACCAGCCCCAGCGCAGCCAGCAGCTCGAGGTCTTCGGGATCCTCGACCAGCACCAGCCCGGGCGTCGCCGGCCCGAACAGGATGCCTGCCACCATGAAGAACGGGATCGTTGGCAACCCGATCCGGCGGCCCAGCCGGGCCAGCAGCCCCGAGGCGAGAAAGGCCCCGCCGACGGCGACCAGCGTCTCACCCACTGGCCGCGCCGATCACGTGCCGGGTGAAGCTGGCCAAGTCCTCGCGGCGTCCGACCACGACGAGGCGATCGCCCGCCCGCAGCACCTCCGTGGGCTCGGGAGCGATGATCGTGCCCGCATCGCGCGCCACCGCCACGACCGTCATGCGGGTGCGGCGGCGAACCTCCAGCTCGGCGATGCTGCGATCGGCGCCCGGCGAGTCGGGGCGCAGCGTCACCCAGTCGATGAGGATGTCGCCGATAACGGCCTCCATCTCCTCGACCACGGCGGGCGTGAAGTAGGCGCCGCTCAGCACGGCGCCGAGCGTTCGGGCCTGGCGATCGGTCAGGGTCAGCGTGGCCTGCGGCGCATCGGCGTCGGGCGCCATGACGTACAGGTCACGCCGGCCCGAATGGTGAATGACGACGACGGCGGAGCCACCGTCCCGCCCGGCGAGGCGGTAGCGCCGGCCGATCCCGGGCAGCTCTTGCTCTTCGATCTCGTTGCTCATGGTGCAGTCCTCTCGTCGTGCGTGGTCGTGCGGTGTCCGGCATCGGCATAGCCGCGCCCGCGCGCGACGTCCGACGGTCTGCAGCGCGTCCGGGTCGCGCGCCGGCCTCAGGCAGCGCGCGCGATCGGTGGTGCGCGCCGACCGACCGACCCAGCGCCCGGCACCGAGCGCCCCCCGGGCGTCCTCCGGCAGCAGCCGGCTGGACGGTCACGCTGTCCTCAGAGCAGCCCCTGCCTGCCCGGCGCGCCGGACGGCACGCCGGGGCCGAGCTCGAGGGCGCCGATGAGCGCGGCACAGAACCGCACGGATCGTCGCGTCGCCCGTCGAGCGCGGTCTTGCCCGATTCGGCCGGTCGGGGCACGACGATCAGCCACGCCTTGGTTTGCCGGAGGGCATCGACGAGTCGCGGGCCGGTGCAGGAAGTGCTCGGGCAGATCAGCCGGTCACTCTCATGGGCACCGGCCGCTGATCGGTGAGACCCCGGGGGTCAGCTGCAGCCGCTGGTGCTGCCGCAGGACGGGCAGGCGTGGCACGAACCCGCTCGCTGCATCTGCACCCCGCACTGCATGCAGTAGGGAGCGTCGACGTTGGAGGCCGCCACGGGACGGATGGCCGGGTTGGACCCGCCCGTCGACGGCTTGCCGGCGTCGGTCACGCCCGCCCGCTCGAGCAACGACGGCTCCTTCGGGGCGCCGTCGCTGTCGAACAGCGTCGGCGACGACGAGTCGATCGACGGCGGGTCGGCCGGCACGTCCTGACCCTGGCGGGTCTCCACAACCGTCTCCTCCACGCCTGGCAAGGTGGGCTGGGTGCGCTCACCAGTGGTGAGGATGCCCAGCTCGGCCCGCTCCTCGTAGCTGAGGTAGTCGACCGCCAGGCGGCGGAAGATGTAATCGAGCACCGACGTGGCGATGCGCAGCTCGGGGTCGTCGGTGATGCCGGCCGGCTCGAAACGGGTGTTGGTGAACGCCTCGACGAAGTGACGCAGCGGCACGCCGTACTGCAGGCCGTAGCTCACCGAGATGGAGAAGGCGTCCATGATGCCGGCCAGGGTCGAGCCCTGCTTCGACACCTTGAGGAAGATCTCGCCCGGGCGCCCGTCGGCGTACTCCCCGACGGTGACGAAGCCCTTGCAGTCGGCCACCCGGAACTCGAACGTCTTGGACGAGCGGTTGCGGGGCAGCTTCTCCCGCACGGGCTGCTTGACGATCTTCTCGATCACCTGGGTCGCCGCCCCCGGCTCCGGCGACGCCACCACGTCCTTCTTGGTCGTCGAGAGGGGCTGGCCAACCTTGCAGTTGTCCCGGTAGATGGCGATGGCCTTGACGCCCATCCGCCAGGCATCGATGTGCAACTGCTCGACGTCCTCGACCGCGACGTCCTCCGGCATGTTGACCGTCTTGGAGATCGCGCCCGAGATGAACGGCTGGACTGCCGCCATCATCCTCACGTGGCCCGTGTAGTGGATGGTGTTGTCGCCCATGGAGCAGGCGAACACCGGCAGGTGCTCGGCGAGGAGGTGGGGGGCACCGATGATCGACTTGTGCTCGTCGATGTAGGCAACGATGTCGTCGATCTCGCCCGGGCCGTAGCCGAGCTGCTCCAGCGCCCGGGGCACCGTCTGGTTGACGATCGACATCGTGCCGCCACCGACCAGCTTCTTGGTCTTGACCAAGCTCAGGTCGGGCTCGACGCCGGTGGTGTCGCAGTCCATCATCAGGCCGATGGTGCCGGTTGGTGCCAGGACGCTCGCCTGGCTGTTGCGCACGCCGTAGCGCTCGCCGAGCTCGCAGGCCATGTCCCAGCTCTCCTGGGCGGCCGAGAGCAGGTTGGGCTCGACCAGCTCCTCGTCGATGTTGGCCGCGGCCTGCTGGTGCTGGTGAAGCACCCGCAGCATGTGCTCAAGGTTCTCGGCGAAGCCGGCGAACGGGCCCATGCGTGACGCGGTGCGGGCCGACACCTCGTAGGCGTGCCCGGTCATGAGCGACGTGACCGCGGCGGCATAGGCCCGGCCGGCGTCGCTGTCGTAGGGCAGGCCGAGCGCCATGAGCAGCGCGCCGAGGTTGGCGTAGCCGAGCCCGAGCTGGCGGAACCGCCGGGACGTGTCGGCGATGGCCTCGGTGGGGTAGTCGGCCCGGCCCACGAGGATCTCCTGGCCCGTGAACATGATCTCGACGGCGTGGCGGAAGCCCTCGACGTCGAAGGTCTCGTCGTCGTTGAGGAACTTCAGCAGGTTGAGGCTGGCCAGGTTGCACGCCGAGTCGTCGAGGTGCATGTACTCACTGCACGGGTTGCTGCCGTTGATGCGCCCGGTGTTCGCGGCGGTGTGCCAGTGGTTGATGGTGGTGTCGAACTGCATGCCGGGGTCGGCGCACTCCCACGCCGCTTCGCAGATCTGGCGGAACAGCTCGCGGGCCTTGACCGTGCGGACCACCTTGCCCGTGGTCACCTCGCGCAGGCTCCAGTCGCCGTCGTCCACCACGGCCTGCATGAACTCGTCGGTCACCCGCACCGAGTTGTTGGCGTTCTGGTACTGGATCGAGTGGCTGTCGCGGCCGTCGAGATCCATGTCGAAGCCCGCCTGCTCCAGGACGCGGGCCTTGCGCTCCTCGAGTGCCTTGCACCAGACGAACTCCTGGATGTCCGGGTGGTCGATGTCGAGGATGACCATCTTGGCCGCACGCCGTGTCTTGCCGCCCGACTTGATGGTGCCCGCCGACGCGTCGGCTCCCCGCATGAAGCTCACGGGCCCGGACGCGGTGCCACCCCCGCGCAGCAGCTCGGCCGACGAGCGGATGCGCGACAGGTTCACGCCGGCGCCCGAGCCGCCCTTGAAGATGATGCCCTCCTCCCGGTACCAGTTGAGGATCGAATCCATCGAGTCGTCGACGGAGAGGATGAAGCACGCGCTGGCCTGCTGGGGCACACCCTTGACGCCGATGTTGAACCAGACGGGGCTGTTGAACGCCGCCTTCTGGGTGACCAGGAGGTGCTTGAGCTCGGCGTTGAAGGCATCGGCCTCCCGGTCGTCGACGAAGTAGCCACCCTCCACCCCCCAACGGGTGATCGTGTCGGCCACCCGGTCGACGACCTGCCGGAGGGACCATTCGCGCTCGGGCGTGCCGAGCGTGCCGCGGAAGTACTTCTGGGCGACGATGTTGGTTGCGTTCAACGACCACGAGACGGGGAACTCGACGTCGCGCTGCTCGAAGGCCACCGACCCGTCGCGGAAGTTGGTGATGCGGGCGTCGCGCCGGTCCCACTCGATGTCGTCGTACGGGTGGACGCCCTCGGTCGTGAACTGTCGCCGGAGACCGATGCCCGCCTGCTGCTCGGGAGCGAGAGCCATGTGTTCCTCCAGGTCAGTGGGTCGAGCCGGTTGGGGAGAGTGGGACCGAAGGCCTGAACCACTAGCTGTTGGGGACTGTTGCCGCCAACCGACCCTCGAACCACAAGATGTGGGACATAATTACAGCATATGTAATTACACGGGTCAATGCTTGGTTGGTCTTGGTTGGTCCTTCCGGTCGTTTGGGCCTCGACCCAGGTGACCTACGTGTGCAACGCCTGGACCCGGTTCGTGCTTCCCCGGGAGCCCTGCCGCCCGCCCGCTCGGCCTGACCGCGCGTGCGGCGCCGGACGTGCCCGTCCCCGGCGCGAACTCACAGGTTGAGACCCGGGTGAGGACCGCCGCCGAGGCAACGGGCTCCACCTACCGCTCAAGGAGTCGCTCAGCCCACCACAGACACGGAAGCGACAGCCACCATTCCGTTCGTCCGCGCCGGGGCACAGTGCACCTTGGCCAAGCTATGTCGCTGAGGTTGTGGACGACCAGAGGACGAGCCTGTGAATTACGCGTGGATTACTGCGCGCCTCGTCCACAGCAGTGCCTGCGGCAGAGCGGCGAGCTACGGGGCGGTCGCCCCGGTAGCGTCCCGGCGTGCGCATGCTGTGGCCCGTCGGGCGCCTCGAGCGCGACGAGGACGTCGATCCGGCGGTGATCTATGGGGCCGACCACCGCCCGCCGACGCCGGAGCGCCCGTGGGTGCTCGTCAACATGATCGCCAGCGTCGACGGCGCCGCCACCGATCCGAGCGGACGAGCGGGGGGACTCGGGGGGCCTGCCGACCGGCGGGTCTTCTCGGCCATCCGAGCGGTGTCCGACGTCGTGCTGGCCGGCGCCAGCACGGTTCGGACCGAGCGCTACGGGCCGGCGCGCACGCCCGCTCCCCTGCAGGAGGCTCGCCGCGCCCGCGGCCAGGCGCCACGGCCCCGGATCGCCGTCGTCACCCGTTCCCTGGCCCTCGACCTCCAGCTGCCGCTGTTCCGCGAGGCCACCGACGAAGACCGGCCCATCGTCATCACCACCACAGCCGGCCTGGACCGGGCCCGCGGCACGTCCGGCGCCGCACGGGGCCTGGCGGCAGTCGCTGAGATCGTGGTGGCCGGCGACGACTCGGTCGATTGGGCCACCGCGCTCGCCGCGCTCCGGACGACTGCCAGGGCCGGCGTCGTGCTCCTCGAAGGGGGGCCCAACACCAACGCCCAACTGGTGGCGGCCGACCTGGTGGACGAGCTGTGCCTCACCGTGTCACCCCAGCTCGTCGGAGCGGACGGGCCCCGGATCATCGCCGGGTCTGAGTCGGTGACGCTGCGCCACTTGGCGCTCGACCGTCTGCTCGTCGAGGACGACCACCTGTTCCTGCGTTACCTACGCGTGCGCGACACCGCCTGAGCCACCGCGGGGCTCGGCGCTCCCGGTCCTCGAAACCGCCACACGGCGCCCGCCGCACTGAGGGACGGGGCGGAACACAAGGCCGCCATGTCGGGGTCACGACGGGGGCACGAGCGAGCGGGCGCGATGTGTCACGTGCCGAGCTACGCCCTTCTCCCGGCGGCCCACCGCCGGATCAGTGCGCCTTGGGCGCGGTGCGCTTGGTGAGCAGGGTGAGCTCGCGCTCGAAGTCGGACAGCTCGTCGAAGCCCTTGTACACCGAGGCGAAGCGCACGGCGCCGACCGCATCGAGCTCCCGGAGGTGCTCGAGCACCGCCCGACCCACCCGCTCGCTCGTGACTTCGGCACCGCTCAGCTGCCGCATCTCGTCCTCCACCGCCGCGGCGAGCGCCTCGACCTCACCCTCACCGACCGGCCGCGCCTTGACCGCGGCGTTGACACCGGCGATCACCTTGTCCCGGTCGAACGGTTCGCGTACGCCGGACCGCTTGACCACCGTGAGGACTACCGTCTCCGGCCGCTCGAAGGTGGTGAACCGGTAGCCGCAGGCGAGGCACTGCCGGCGCCGTCTGATGGTGGCGCCGTCCTCGGACTGGCGCGAATCGATCACCTTCGAGTCGAGATGACCGCAGGCCGAGCACCGCACGCCCGGAAACCTACCGGGTGCATGCCACACCGATTCCCACACCGATTCGCCCGCCGCACGGGCCGTCGGTCACTCGGTCACAAGGGTCAGGCGCTGGCCCACTTGGAGATCGGGCCCGCCGTTCGCGGCGCGCAACGCGTTCACCACGGGCCGAGGATCGGAGTCGGGGGCGATGGCGGCTGCGATCGACCACAGCGTGTCGCCGGGCTGCACGATGTACGTCTCCCCGACGGTGGGCGACAGGGCCGGTACGTCGACCGGCCGGGGGGACGACGGCTCGACCGCACCGAACGTGCTCAGCACCGCCTGGCCCGTGACCATCGTGACGGCGACGAGCGCGACCGCCATGAGCAGCGCGACCAACCGTCTTCGGCGGATGCGGGTCGACCGGTCGGGCAGCGGCCGGCCCACGGTCCGGGGGCGGAGCGGCGTGACGTCCGCGAGGGCGGCGGCCCCGGGTCTGCCGGCAACACCCCCGGGTCCGGGCGTCACGACCCGGCGTGGCCACGCCGGCGCCGGGGTGCTTGCCGTGTCTTGGGGTTGGGACACGATGATCGCGACCATGACCGGATTCTCCTGAGGGGGTGTGACATTTAGGGCGTTCGGCGCGGGAACCCGTGGTGGACCGGCCACAAGCGGCAACGCCATCCGGGCCGAACGCCCGTTCGTGCCGAGCTAATCACGAACCCTCGTTCGGGTCAATGCCTTTTGCGAACGGGTGTTTGTCCTTCGGCGACCCGGATGGTACCTTCCGCAAGGAACACACGTTCGGCCTCGCCCGGGTCCGTCCGGGCCTCACGAAGCAAACCGGCGCCGCCCGCCCGAGAGCCGGTGGCGCCCTCCACCAAGGAGCGCGAGATGCCCCCCACGACACTCACAGCCCGGCAACGAGAGGTCCTCCAGATCATCGAGCAGCACATGCGTGAACGCGGCTACCCACCGTCGGTGCGCGAGATCGGCGAGGCGGTCGGCCTCACGTCGCCGTCGACGGTGCATGCCCATCTGGCCGCCTTGCAGCGCCGGGGCTATCTACGACGTGATCCCACCAAGCCCCGGGCGATCGAGGTCCGGTGGGACCCCAACTCCGATGTCGCGATGGATCGACGGCCGGTCCGCCACGTGCCGCTCGTGGGCGATGTGGCGGCCGGGACCGACGTGCTGGCCCAGGAGAACGTCGAAGAGGTCCTGCCGTTGCCCGCGGATTTCACCGGCGACGGTGATCTGTTCATGCTCCGTGTACGGGGCGACTCCATGATCGAGGCCGGCATCCTCGACGGCGACTTCGTGGTGTGCCGGGCGCAGTCCAAGGCCGAGACCGGCGAGATCGTCGTTGCCGGCATCCCGGGCGACGAGGCGACCGTCAAGACGTTCACCACAAAGGGCGACTCGGTGGTCCTGCTACCTGCCAACCCCCGGCTCGCTCCGATGCAGTTCGCACCCGACGACGTCCACGTCTACGGCCGGGTGGTCACCGTGCTGCGGCGTCTCTGACCCCGGGCGGCCTATGGGCCGTTGCGCACCAGGTCGCCGAGGGCAGCGAAGACGGCATCGAGCGATGCTCGATCGACGTGCTCATCCTTGGTGTGGGCCACCGCGGAATCGCCAGGGCCGAAGTTGGTCGCAGGGATGCCCGCTGCCGCGAAGCGACTGACGTCGGTCCAACCGAGCTTGGCGCGGACTTCGAGGCCGTTCCGATCGCGCAACGCCCCGAGCAGCGGGTGGGTCAAGCCGGGCGGCGCTGCGTCGGCCAGATCGACCAGGGCCACCTCGTCGCCCTCGACCAGATGGGGCGCCAGCACCTCCTCCACGTGGGCCCGTGCCTCCGCGGGCGTGCGGTCGGGGGCGAACCGGTGGTTGAGCGTGATGATGGCCCGGTCCGGCACCACGTTGCCGGCCACACCTCCCTCCACGAACACGGCCTGGAGCGCCTCTCGGAACTCGCATCCGTCGATCACGGGCCTACGGGGCACGTAGTCATCCAGCGCCGCCAACACCCGGCCGGCGCGATGCAGGGCGTTGCGGCCCATCCACGGTCGGGCCGTGTGGGCGCGGGCGCCTCGCAGTTCGACCTTCAGCCCCATCGTGCCCTGGCAACCGACTTCGAGAGCGGCGCCCGTGGGCTCGCCCAGGACGGCGGCGTCCCCCGTCACCAGATCGGGCCGCTGGACGAACAGGTGGCCCAGGCCGTTGTGGACCGCCGCGACCTCCTCGCCGGCGTAGAAGATCCAGGTGAGGTCGACCGCCGGATCGGGAACTGCCGACGCCAGCTCGAGCATGATCGCCAGCCCACCCTTCATGTCGGCTGCACCCAGGCCCCAGAGCACATCGCCGTCGATCCTGGGCGTGCCGTTGCCGTTGGCGGGAACGGTGTCCAAGTGCCCCGCCACCACGAGCCGCATCGGCCGTCCTCCGTGCGTCCTCGCCACGACGTTGTCGCCCACACGTTCCACCTGCAGGTGCTCCAGCGACCCGAGCCGGGCTTCGACGTGGTCCGCCAGCGCCGTCTCCTCGTGGCTCGGCGAGGGGATGGCCACGAGGTCGGCGGTCCGGGCCAACAGATCGATCACGTCCGCAGGCTACGAGCCCGCGCGCACCGCCGGGCCAGGCGTGCGGCGAGCATCTCGCCGCGTGGGTCCGACGCGCCTACCGTGGCCCGCCGTGACCGATGGACATTCTCAGCCCACCGGCGCCTGGGGCGTCGGGCTGGCCACGTTCTCCGCCGACGACAAGGTGCTGGACACGTGGTACCCGTCCCCGACCCTCGCCCTCGGGGCCGACGTCGCTCGAGAGGCCGCCGACCTCGGCGCCGGGAGCCCTGGATCGCTCCGGATCGACCCCGGCCACGCCAGCCGGCTGTTGGGGCTCGACGTGGCGGATGCCTGCGGTCCCGACGAGCTGCGTCGCGTCGAGCGGCGCCCCGTGGCCACGTTCATCGACCGACTCGACGACCCGCCCATCGACGCCCACGACGTCTACCTGCGGCTGCATCTGCTGTCGGACCGGATGGTCGCCCCCAACGGAGCCAACCTCGACGACGTCTTCGGGCTGCTCAACAACGTGGTGTGGACCAACCTCGGCCCCTGCGCCGTCGATGGCTTCGGGCAGATCCGGCTGGCGCTGCGCGCCGCGGGCCTCTCCGTGCAGGTGTTCGGCGTCGACAAGTTCCCTCGCATGACCGACTACGTGGTGCCAAACGGTGTGCGCATCGCCGATGCCGACCGGGTGCGCCTCGGCGCCCACCTCGCGGCCGGCACCACGGTCATGCACGAGGGTTACGTCAACTTCAATGCCGGCACCCTGGGCAACTCCATGGTCGAGGGGCGCATCAGCCAGGGTGTCGTGGTCGGCGAGGGTTCCGACATCGGGGGTGGCGCGTCGATCATGGGGACGCTGTCGGGGGGCGGCAAGGAGGTGATCCGGGTCGGCGAGCGCTGCCTCGTAGGCGCCAACGCCGGCATCGGCATCTCTCTGGGCGACGACTGCGTGATCGAGGCCGGGCTCTACGTCACGGCCGGCACGCGGGTGACGCTGCCCGACGGCTCGGTGATCAAGGCCGCCGAGCTGAGCGGCCACGACAACATGCTGTTCCGTCGCAACAGCACGTCGGGTGCGGTGGAGGTACTTCCGCGTGCCGGCGGTTCCGTCGAGCTCAACGCGGCTCTCCACCGCAACGATTGAGGTCAGTCAGTCGGCGGGCGACACTTCCAGCCGCCGTGCGACCAGCTCCAGCCGGTCGTCGGGCTGCACCACTGCGATGCGGACGTGCCCGGCACCGTCCGGTCCGTAGAACTCCCCGGGAGACACCACGGCCCCACCTTCGGTGGCCAGGCGGTGGGCGAGCGCCCAGGCGTCGCCGTCGGGGGCCGCCACCCACAGATAGAAGGTGGCGGGCGGGCGGGCGCACTCGATGCCGAACGTCCGCAGCGCGGCGGCCAGGCGCTCCAGGCGCCGGAGATAGCGCTGGCGCTGCGCATCGACGTGGGCGTCCTCCCTGAACGCCACCACCGCCGCCGCCTGCACGGGTCCCGGCACCATGAAGCCGGCGTGCTTGCGAACCTCGGACAGGTAGTGCACCAGGTCGCCATCGCCGGCGTAGAAGCCGACCCTTGCCCCGGCCAAGTTGGAGCGCTTGGACAGCGAGTGCAGGGCCACCACGCCGTCGGTGCCCTCCGCCAGGATCGTGCGACCGGGCTCGTCCCAGGTGAACTCGATGTAGCACTCGTCCGACAACACCGGTACGCCGTGGCGGCGCCCCCACGCCGCCGCCGCACCCAGGTCGGTGAGCTCACCAGTCGGGTTGGCCGGTGAGTTGACCCAGATGCACAGTGCCCGCGCCGCGTCGTCTGGAGCGATGGTGTCGAGCGACTCGTACGGCACCGCCCGGCACCCGGCGAGCGTGGCGCCCATGGCGTAGGTCGGATAGCTGATGTGCGGGTACAACACGGTGTCGCGCCCGGGTGAACGGAGGCGCAGCCACTGGGGCGCTCCGGCGACGAGCTCCTTGGTCCCGACGCAGGCGGCGACATGTGTCGGCGCTACCTCGGCACCGAAGCGCCTCACCAGCCACGCCGACGCGGCCTCCCGGAACGCGGATGTGCCGACCGACGGCGGGTAACCCCGCTCGGCACCTGAACCGCCGAGCGCCTCGACGATGGCCACCGGTGGCGGATCACATGGCGTGCCGATCGAGAGGTCCACCGAGCCGCCGTCGAGGCTGTCGGCCACCTTGCGGATATCGTCGAGCCGGTCGTACGGGTACGGGGGCGGCTCGAATCCCGTTGGCTCGGGCGACCGTTCGGCGGTCACGTGACCACGAACTCCCGGAAGCGGCTGAGGGTGGCGTCGTCGAACCGTCCCCGGATGTGCATGCCGGACTCGTCCGCCGATTCACGCAGCACCTCGCCGGCGCGGTGGGCCGCCGCCAGCACGTCGCCGCGCTCGAACGGGATCACCATCTCGACCACCGTCATCATCGACCGCAACCGGTCGGCCACGGTCCGGAGGAGATCGTCGACCCCCTCACCGGTCACGGCACTGAACGCCACCGATCCCTCCCACACGTCGGCCAGCCGCTTGGCTGAACCGGGCGCCAGGTCCGCCTTGTTGAAGGCCAGCAGCTCCGGCACCCCGCCGGCGCCGATCTCCGCCAGCACCTCACGCACCGCCCGGATGTTGCCCGCCGGATCGGGCGCGCTGGCGTCGACCACGTGGACCAGCAGATCGGCATCGACAGCCACGTCCAGCGTCGAGTGGAACGCCTCGACCAGCTGGTGCGGCAGCTTGCGGATGAACCCGACGGTGTCCGTCAGCAACACCGCCTCGCCCCCCGGCAGCGACAGGCGCCGGGTGGTGGCGTCCAGCGTGGCGAACAACCGGTCCTCGACCAGCACACCGGCATCGGTGAGGTGGTTGAGCAGTGTCGACTTCCCGGCGTTGGTGTAGCCGACGATGGCTGCCCGGGGCAGGTGGCCGCGGCGCTGCGCCTTGCGCTGTGTCTGCCGGTGACCGGCGATCTCACGCAGATCGCCCTCGAGCTTGTGGATGCGGCGCACGATGCGGCGCCGGTCGACCTCGAGCTGCGTCTCGCCGGGACCCCGGGTGCCGATGCGTGCTCCGCCGCCGGCCGACATGCCGCCGGCCTGCTGTGACAGCGCCCGGCCCCGGCCCCGGAGGCGGGGCAGTCGATAGCGGAGCTGCGCCAACTCGACCTGGGCCTTGCCCTCCTGGCTGTGGGCGTTCTGGGCGAAGATGTCGAGGATCACCGCCGTCCGGTCGATGGCCGTGCGCCCCAGCAGCTTCTCCAGGTTGAACTGCTGGGCCGGAGTGAGCTCGTTGTCGAAGACCACCGTGTCGCAGTCAGTGCTCTCTGCCACCTCGCGCAGCTCGTCCGCCTTGCCCTTCCCCACGTAGGTGGGCGGATCGGGCGCTTGCCGCCGCTGGAAGATGCGGGCCACCTCGTCGGCACCGGCGGTATCGATCAGCAGCGCCAGCTCGTCCACCGACGCCTCGGTCTCCTCCATGGTCTCGGGCGGAACGCTGACGCCGACGAGGACGATCTTCTCGCGGAAGGCCCGTTCGATCAGCGCCACGGCCAGCCCTCCGGCAGCTCGATCGTCGCCACCAGCGTGGCCGGGCCCCGCAGGACGACCCTGCCGTCGTCACTGGTGGTGACCTGAGCGGTGCCCCCCGCCTGGTCGACGTCCACGACCTCGCCGACCATGCCCCAGGTGCGGGCGGCCACCGCGGCGGCGCAGGCACCGGTGCCACAGGCCAGCGTGGGACCGACGCCGCGCTCGTAGCTGCGGATGGCGATGTGCCGTCGGTCCCGCGACGTCACCAGATGGACGTTGACCCCGCCCGGCACCTTGGCGTTGACCTGCTCGCCCAGCTCGACGAGATCGGGCTCCTCGCCGTCGGGCCCCACCTCGAGAAGCAGATGTGGATTGCCCAGGTCCACGCGAAGTGTGCGGCGGATCGGTCCTGCCGCCCATTCGGGGGCCTCGCCGTCGATGCGCGCCGACCCCATGTCGACCGAGAGGTCGTACGTGGGCGGGTCGGAGCGGTGGAGCGTGACCGTGCGTAGTCCGGCGTCGGTGCGAATGGTGATCGTGGGGCCGGCCGCCCAGCCGGCGAGCACCAGGGCCTGGGCCAGGCAGCGGATGCCGTTGCCGCTCATCTCCGCGGCCGACCCGTCGGCGTTGCGGAGCTCCATGGCGGCGACCGCGTCGGCAGCGTCATCAGGGACGGCGTCGAACGGCGTCGCCCGGATGATCCCGTCGGCACCCACGCCCGTGCGGCGGTCGCACAGCGCGCGGGCGATGCGGGCATCGAGGGGATGGGACGCGTCGTCGAGCAGGACCAGGAAGTCGTTCCCCAGCCCCTGGTGCTTGGTCAGCCGCATGTCGGGACTCAGTCTGCCAGGGCGACCAGGCGTCCCCGACGGCATTCCGTCATGAGCCGATTCCGAGCTCGGCCGCCAGCGGCTCGACCAGCTCGGCCGGATCGTCAGCCCGCAACCAACAGATGCGCGGGTCGCGGCGGAACCAGGAGCGCTGCCGCCGAGCGAATCGCCGCGTGCGGCGCACGGCGAGCGCCACCGCCTCGTCGAGGCTGCACGCGCCCGCCACGTGTTCGAACAGCTCCTTGTAGCCGAGGGCCTGCCGGGCCGTACGAGACACACCTCGGGGGTGGGCCAGCAACCGCCGGGCCTCGTCGACGAACCCGGCGAGGACCTGTTGTCGGTAGCGCTGCTCGATCCGGGCATCCAGCACGGCGAACGGCAAGTCGATGCCGACGAGGTCGAAGCGCGTCGGTGGGTACACGTCGAGTCCCGGGCCGAACGACGAGAACGGTCGCCCGCTGCCCACCGTCACCTCGAGCGCCCGGACGACCCTGCGCCGGTTGGTTGGTTCCATGCGCATGGCCGCCACGGGATCGAGCTCGGCCAGCCGGCGGTGGAGGGCCGCGGTGTCTGGCTCCACCTCGATCGACGCCCGCGCCTCGGGGTACTGGCCCGGGACCGTCAGATCGTCGATCACCGCCCGCAGGTAGAGGCCGGTCCCACCCACGAGCAACGGTCGCCGGCCGCGGCCTTCGATGTCGGCGATGGCGGCGCGGGCCCGTTCGGCGAAGGCGGCGAGGGTGAAGTCCTCCCAGGGGTCGACGATGTCGATCAGGTGGTGAGGCACATGGGCCCGCTCGGCCGGCGTGGGCTTGGCGGTGCCGATGTCCATGCCGCGGTACACCTGCATGGAGTCGATCGAAACCAACTCGATCGATGCGTCGCGCCCGGCCATCGCCAACGCGAGCGCCGACTTGCCGGATGCCGTCGCACCGAGCACGGCGACGGGGGTGCCGCTCACCTGCCCAAATGCCTCTTTCGGTGGCCCGGCGGCGGGCCTACCCTCGTCGTCACACGGAAGCACAGCCGCGAGACACCGACCGTAGAGGTCGAGCGGGTGCCGAGGAGGTGATCATGGAAGCGCGTGTTGGTGACCATGTCGTGCTGGAAGGAGCCAAGGTCGGTCAGGCCCGCCGCAGGGGGGAGGTCTTGGAGGTTCTGCGGGGCACCACCGGAGACCGCTACCGGGTTCGCTGGGAGCACGACGAACACGAAACCGTGCTGGCCCCCGGGCCCGATCTGCGAGTGGAGCCGGCAGACGCGCCCAAGCCGGAGCGGCTGTCGATGCGGGTCGACCTGTCGCTCACCGAGGATCCCGATCACACCGAGGCGCTCGCCCGCGTGCACATCGGGGGGCGCGACTTCTCGGCGTGGGGACGGGCCCGCCGCAATCCCAGTGATCCCACGATGCCGATGGTCGGCGAGGAACTGGCCGTCGCCCGAGCCCTGTCCGAGATGTCCCACCAGCTCGTCGTGGCCGCGGCCGATTCCCTCGAATCGGCGCTCGGCCGCCCGGTGGCGCTTCACGTGTAGCTGCCGCCCAACCGACAACCGATCACGGTCGCCCGGCCGCGCACCAAGGCCTGACCGGCCGCCGTCCACCCTCGAGGTGCCGGCAAGCGATGGCCGGGCGACCGCGTTTCGGTCAGACCCGTCAGAGGTCCTTGGCGAAGCAGACCGACAGCTCACTGCTGGCGTAGACGCCGTAGTTGGGGATCCGGTGGTAGCCACCGGCCTCGTAGAGCGCGATTGCCTCGGGCTGGCGCAGTCCGGTCTCGAGTTGCAGCCGCAGATAGCCGAGCCTCATCGCCTCGGACTCGAGGCGCGCCAGGACCGCCCGACTCACCCCCCGGCGGCGAGCCCGCGGCGCGGTGTACATGCGCTTGACCTCGGCGACGTCCGGGCCGGCGGCCGGCAGTGGCCGCAAAGCGCCACACCCAACTGCGTCACCGTCGAGGTAGGCCACCAGGAAGACGCCTCGAGGCGGCATCACCTCGCCGATGTCGATTGCCCATTCGGCCTCGGGATCGTCGGCTTCGCCGGTGTGGGCGTACCGCTCCTCGATGTCCAGGATCATGGCCGTGACCAGAGCCTGTGCGGTGGTGCCGTCGTACGGCTCCCGCCGGACGGCAACCTCTGAGTCGGGCGAGACGGACTCGCTGACGCGGACCTGCGAGTTACCGGACCCGCTCTTCGTCGCGCAGCTGCCGCCGCTCATGTGGCCACGGCGACCGGAATGCGGGTGCGGTGGCGTGCCGGTGCCGTCACCCGCAGCAGCTCACCGGTCAGGTGGTGGGGCGCCGCGCCGGTGACCGTCACCTCGGCGTAGCTGCCGGCCCGGAGCGGCTCCGGTGAACGGAAGTGCACCAGCTTGTTGTGGCGGGTGCGCCCGGTCGTGAGCGATGCATCCTTGCGCGACGGCCCTTCGATCATGACCTCCTCGGTCGCACCGATGCGGGCACGGTGACGGGCCAGTGCCGAGCGCTCCACTACAACCCGGAGCCGCTCGAACCGCTCGGTGCACACCTCGGCGGGCACGAACTCGTCGACGCGTCCGGCCGCCTCGGTGCCGGGTCTGGGGCTGTAGATGAACGTGTAGGCGCTGTCGTAGGCCGCCTCGGCCGCCACCTGCAGCGTGCGTTCGAAGTCGTCGTCGGTCTCGCCAGGAAAGCCGACGATGATGTCGGTGGTGACGGCGAGGTCGGGAATGGCCGCCCGGGCGGCGGCCAGCCGTTCGAGGTAGCGCTCGGCGGTGTAGCCGCGATGCATGGCCGCGAGCACGCGGTCACTTCCGGCCTGGAGGGGTAGGTGGAGGTGCTCGCACACCGCCGGGACGGTGGCCATCGCCACGATGGTCTCGGGACGCAGGTCCTTTGGGTGCGGGCTGGTGTAGCGGACCCGCCGGATGCCCTCGACCTCACCCACGGCGCGCAGCAGGTCGGCGAACAACGGGCGCACGCGCACCGACTCGCCCGCCCGACGCCGCGCCAGCGTGAGGTCGCGGCCGTAGCTGTTCACGTTCTGACCCAAAAGCGTCACCTCGGTGACGCCGTCGGCGACCAGCGCCTGCACCTCGTCGACGATGTCGTCGAAGCCACGGCTGATCTCGCGGCCCCGGACGGCGGGCACGATGCAGAATGCGCACGAGTTGTCGCAGCCGATCTGGATCGTGACCCAGGCCGCGTACGACACCTCGCGCCGGGCCGGCAGGGCGCTGGGGAACGACTCGTGGTCGTCGGCGGCGGTCTCCTCCAGGATCTCCACGATCGATCGACCGGCCACCCGCTGCTCGCCCACCAGCTCTGCGGCCCGGTGCACGTTGTGGGTGCCGAACACGACGTCCACGTGCGGGGCCTTGGCGACGATGAGGTCACGATCCTTCTGTGCCAGGCACCCGCCGACCACGATCTGCATGTCCGGCCGCCGTTGCTTGAGCGTCTTGAGCTGCCCGAGGTTGCCGTAGAGCTTGTTGTCGGCGTTCTCACGGATGCAGCACGTGTTGAGGACGACGACGTCGGCGTCGTCCACACTGGCCGCCGGGCGCAGCCCATCGGCCTCCAGCAGGCCGGCGATGCGCTCGGAGTCGTGCTCGTTCATCTGGCACCCGAAGGTGCGCACCATGTAGGTCTTGGCCGTCATCGGTCCCGCCAGGCTAGGTGACGGACGGCGGCACTCCCCCACCCCGTGCCCTCTGTTGTCACAACCGGGGCGGGTAGTGGGCCGGGCCGCCACCCGCCCCGGTTGCAGGGGTTCAGTCGTCGAGGGTGATCGGCTCGTCGAGCGAGATGGGGGCGTCGTCGCCGCCCGGCGTCGAGCCGCCGGCACCGTTGCCCGATCCGTTGGAGCCGTTGGTCGACCCGGCCGGCGTGCCGATGCCGAGCTGCGAGCGGATGCGCTCGGAGATCTCGACCATCACCTCGGGATGCTCGGCCAGGAACACCTTGGCGTTCTCTCGCCCCTGCCCCAGTTGCTCGCCGTCGTAGGTGTACCAGGCACCCGACTTCTTCACGAGTCCGATGTCGACACCGACGTCGAGCAGCGAGCCTTCACGGCTGATGCCCTTACCGTACATTATGTCAAACTCGCTTTGTTTGAAAGGTGGTGCGCAATTCGAGGCAATGATGTCATTGCCAATGAGCGTATGGAACTCGTCGACCTCGATGTCATAGACGTTGCGCCACTCGGCGGGCAGGACGGCGACGACCTTGTCGTACCATAAGTCTTCGCCCAGAACGCCCTGCAGGAAATCACTGTCGAGGGCGTCGGCAAGGCGCTCCAACCGATCGCGCCGTAGCCGTGACACACCTAGCACCTGCTTGAGCCCGCCTTGGGGGTTACCGGCACCTTCGCCTACCAGGGTGGCAGCCAGAGCCGCCGTGACGCCACGAGCCTCCAGATAAGCGAGCACAGGCTCGGTGGCGCTAGTCGGCAGGTAGCCACGTTGCGAACCTCGATGCCTGGCCAGCTCAGGATCGGCGAGAGCACGAACCAGCGTTTGGCCTTTGGGCCCCCACATGGGTATTAACCCTGCGAATCGGGTGACATTGTCGATGCCCGAGACTCGCACTTCCCAGAACGGTAGCTTGCCCTGCACTCGACGGCCGTCGATGAGACTTGGGCGCTTCTGCGTCGGGTCGTAAACCCGTACCGAGCTACCGATGCCCCAGCGGAGCAACAACCAGTGGAGCTGATGAGCGAGCTGCCCTGAGGTGGTTGTGAAGCCGACACGCAGACCACCGGTCTGTTCGCGTGAAACGTGCCCATCGCTCTCCCAGATGCCGAACACCAGGTTGGCAACGACTTCGGAGGTGACGTCGTGAGCGAAGAATGCCGCCGGGATGCGCTTCTCTGGAGCAGTGTGCCCGTAAATGCCCGCCCAACGAGCCAACTCGAGAACACCGTTGGTCTCACCCTTACGATGGGAAAAACTGACCTGAATGCCACGTGGGTGTGCGTCACAGCCCAGTGCCGACGCAATGGCTGCTGCATCACCCTGAAGCGCGGGCTCGACATTGGTGAACGAGACCGGCGTCTTCCCAGTCACGCACCCATCACCGATGAGGTAGCCCAGCAGCCGCGCGTGATCGGGCGGGACGGGCTCGGCATCACCGAAGCCCAAGAACCGGCGGGGACGAGCAACCCGGTCGCCGACGCCGATCTCCCCTGCCTCGTGCCATCCCGTGTCGGTGAGCACCTTGTGGTCGGGCGTGACCCACAACTCCGTGCCGTCGCGCAGCTTCAAGCCAACGCACTCGGCCTCGCCTTGGTCGAACCGCTCGACGATCGGCCGGACGTGGAGTTGCCCGAGCTTGTCGGCAGCCACGACCGAGCCGCCTGCACCCTGGCCGACGATGTCTTCGATGCGATGTGTGAGCCCGCTCACAGGATCGAAGACAGTAGTGCCAGCGGCGAAGCACTTGTTCTTCACCACCTTGACCCGAGTGCGATTGCCGACGACTTCGACACCATCTTTGATCGATTCGATGCGCCTGATGTCGAGTCGGACCGACGAATAGAACTTGAGCGCACGGCCACCCGGCGTGGTTTCGGGGGAGCCGAACATCACACCTATCTTCTCTCTCAATTGGTTGATGAAGAGGGCGATGGTGTCGGATTTGTTGAGGTTGGCAGTGAGCTTGCGGAGGGCCTGCGACATGAGTCGGGCCTGGAGGCCGACGTGGGTGTCGCCCATCTCGCCCTCTATCTCGGCCCGCGGGGTGAGGGCGGCCACCGAGTCGATGACCACCACGTCGATGGCGCCGGAGCGCACCAGCATGTCGGCGATCTCGAGCGCCTGCTCGCCGGTGTCGGGCTGTGAGATCAGCAGCTCGTCGATGTCGACGCCGATGGCCTTGGCGTAGACCGGGTCGAGGGCGTGCTCGGCGTCGACGTAGGCGCAGATGCCGCCGTTGCGTTGGGCCTCGGCCACGACGTGCAGCGCGAGGGTGGACTTGCCCGACGACTCGGGCCCGTAGATCTCGGTGATGCGGCCCCGTGGGAGCCCACCGATGCCCAGGGCGAGATCGAGCGCCAGGGCGCCCGTGGGTATGGCCTCGATGGCCATCGTGCCCTTCTCGCCCATGCGCATGACCGAGCCCTTGCCGAACTGCTTCTCGATCTGGCTGAGGGCCATGTCGAGGTTCTTCTGACGATCCACCGGTGTGGTCCTTTCTGCGGTGGTGCGGATGCTTGGGGCGGGGACCCGGCCGTGCCGGTGACCCGATGCGATCTCGGAGCCAGGCTCCGACGGCGATCTCGATGGCTTCCCTGACCTTAAAGAGAGGGTGTGACACTTAGGACCCTCGAACGACATCACTGTAGTTTCGAACGCCTGTTCGTTCAAGCACCAACGCCTGTTCGCCGTGGAGCCGGGCCCGACGACCCACTCCCAGACCCGGGCCGTCAGCCCAGGTGGCGCACGTAGACGTCCTCGTAGCGGGCACCGGCCCGTCCCAGGTGGCTGCGCACCACCCGCACGTCCGACACGGCGAACCGTGCCGACAGCGGCCGCCCCACGATCTCTCCGGTGAGGCGTCGGGCGCTCCCACGCGCCGATCGGGCCAGCCGGGCCAAGGTGATGTGCCCGTGAAAGGGCCGATCCTCCGGCGGCCGGCCGAGCGTTCCCGTGGCCTCGACCACCGCCATGGCCAGATCGTCGAGCCCAGCGACCGGGAGCGCCACCACCTGGCGCGACAACGTCTCGACCACCGGGCCGACGGTCGCCTCGCAGGCGACGAGCCGGGCGGGATCGGCCCCGTCCAGAGCCTCGACCACCGCCGTGGGATCCGCGACCTCTCCCAGGAACCGCAGCGTCACGTGCCACTGCTCGCGGGTGGTCCAGCGCAGGCCGGTCTGCGCCCGGCGGGGCAGGTCGGCGATCAGGTCGAGCACATCGTCGGGCGGCCGGACCCCGACGAACAACCGCATGGCAGCCCAGGAGCCTAGGACATCAGCTGGGCGCTCGGTGCCGCCAACGTCCGGCGCAGCAGGTCGAGGAGCGAGATGCAGGCGAACTGGCGCACCCGGTCGCGATCGCCGGGCAGCGTGACACGCACCGCGATCGGCTCGTCGTCGCCCATCGCAACCGCCATGAAGACCGTCCCCGGCGGCTGGCCGTCCTGCTCGTCGGGGCCCGCCACGCCGGTGACGCCGAGCCCGACGTCGGCGCCGAGCCGGCGCCGCACGCCTGATGCCATCGCGGCCGCCGCCTCGGACGAAACCACCGGCCCCGCCGGCACGCCCAGCAGGTCGTGCTTGACATCGCTGGCGTAGGACACGATGCCGCCCCGGAACCAGTTGCTCGCCCCGGCCACGTTCACCAGCCGCGACGCCACCAGTCCGCCGGTGAGCGACTCGGCCACGGCCAGCGTGAGTCCCCGTTCCACGAGGACCTTGGCCACGGCGTGCTCCATCGCCTCGTCGTCGACGCCGAACACGATGTCGCCGAGGACGCCCCGTACGATCCGCTCCTCCTCGTCCAGCAGCGCCCGGGCGCTGTCCTCGTCGTCGGCCTTGACGGTGATGCGCACCTTGAGCCCCTCGATCCCGCTGGCCAGGAACGCCAGCGTGGGCGCCGCCGGTCCGCCGCCGTCGAGCTCTGCCATGTGCTCGGCCAGCCGCTCGGCCAGGCCCGACTCGCTGTCGCCCCAGGTGCGCAGCGTGCGGGAGCGGATGATGGCGAGCTTCCCGGCCCGCCGCTGGAGGTCGGGCAGCACCGCTCGCGAGACGATCTCCTGCATCTCGTAGGGCACACCGGGCACGGCGTAGATCACCTTGCCGCCCTCGCCCAGGGGGCAGATGAGCCCGGGCGCGGTGCCCGGCTGGGGGTCGGCGATGGCGGTGGCGCCCCGGGGCACCTGCGCCTGCAGCAGGTTGTTGGCCGGCATGCGGCGCCCCCGGGAGGCGAAGCGCTCGAGGATGCGGTCGGCGACGTCGTCGTCCTGCACCAGCGGTACGCCCATCACCCGGGCGATCGCGTTGCGGGTGATGTCGTCCTGCGTGGGACCGAGGCCGCCGCAGATGATCACGGCGTCGGCCCGCCCGAGCGCCAGCTCGAGGGCTCCGACGATGCGGTCGAGGTTGTCGCCCACCGTCTGCTGGTGGGTGCAATCGATGCCGGCCAGCGCGAGCTGCTCCCCCATCCACGCCGAGTTGGTGTCGACGATCTGGCCCAGCAGCAGCTCGGTGCCCACGGCGACGATCTCGCAGCGCATCAGGTCCCTTCCGTTGTCACGATCTCGCCGCCGGCCGACCCCACGACGCCCCTAACACCCCCGAGCGTCGTCGCCCGGCTGCCCTCGAGGACGTACTGCGCCCCGGTGACCAGCGTGAGCGCCACGGCGACCCACAGCGCCCCCTCGGCGATCCAGGCGTGGTCGTCGGCGATGGGCGGGATGAGAGCCAAGCCCACCGCGAGCGACTGCACCACCGTCTTGATCTTGGCCCAGAACCGCGCCGGCACCGCCAGGCCGCGGCGCCCCCAGTACGACCGGAACACCGAGATGCCGACCTCGCGGGCCGTGATGAGGAGGACGGGCAGCCACCAGAACCCGCCGTCGATCACCAGCGCCCACATGGCCCCCAGCACCAGCGCCTTGTCGGCCAGCGGGTCCAGGAAGGCACCTGACCGCGTGGTGCCCATGCGCCGGGCGAGCCAGCCGTCCACGCCGTCGGTGCCAGCGAGGATCGTCCACACCGCAAGGGTTGGGTAGGACGGTCCCCAGGCCACGATGAGCCCGCACAGCAGCGGGGCGAGGATCAGCCGCGCGGTGGTGACGGCGTTGGCGGGAGTGGCCAGGGCCGACGGCCCGAACGAGCTGGCCATCAGACGACCTCGGCTCGCCCGGACCCCGAGGCAATAGGTTTCGCTGGCCGCAGGGCGAGGTCATGCGTTTCGGATCTGAAACCCATGACCTCGGGCTCGACCCGGTGAAACCTATGACCTCGGGTGACCCTGCTCACCACGCCGCTTCCGCCTCGAGGTCAGGGCCGGCGGCGCCGGTGATCGTCACCTTCGCCAGCTCGCCCACCGGCAGGTCGGAGGGCACGGACACGATGCCGTCGATCTCCGGGGCCTCCCGGTGGCTGCGCGCCACGCCGGGGGCGTCGACCAGCACCTCGACCACGCTGCCGATGAGCTCGTCGCGGCGGCGGGCGGTGATCCCGTCCTGCAGCTCGCGCAGCTCGGCCAGCCGCTCGGCGACCAGCGCGGCGTCGACCTCGCCGTCGAGCCCGGCGGCGTAGGTGCCCTCCTCCTCGCTGTAGGCGAAGAAAGCGCCCCAGTCGAGGTCCGCCCGGGCCACGAAGCGCAGCAGCTCGTCGTGGTCGTCCTCGGTCTCGCCGGGATAGCCGACGATGAAGCTGGACCGGAACGCCGCCTCGGGCGCCCGCGCCCGGATGTCGTCGATGCGGCGCAGGAAGCGGTCGCCGTCGCCCCAGCGTCGCATCCGCCGCAACAGTGGGCGGGAGGCGTGCTGCAGCGACAGGTCGAAATAGGGCACGCCGGTCGCGCAGATGGCGTCGGTCAGCTCGTCCGTGAGGTCGGACGGATAGAGGTACAGCAGGCGCACCCGGTCGACCTGACGGGCGACCGCCTCGACCAGCGGCACGATCCGGCGCTCGCCGCTGCCCTGGTCCCGGCCGAAGGACGCCAGGTCCTGCGCCACGAGCACGACCTCGCGCACGCCTGCGCACGCCAGTCCCTCGACCTCGGCGAGGATCGAGGCTTCCGAGCGGCTGCGCTGCTTGCCCCGGAACGCGGGGATGGCGCAGAACCCGCACGCCCGGTCGCAGCCCTCCGCCACCTTGACGTACGCCCAGGGGGCGCTCGGCGCCGGCCGGGGAAGGTTCAGCAGGTCGAAGGCCGGCAGCGCCTCCGCACCGGGCCGTCGGGTGGGTCCCAACGTGACCGGCACGCCGAACCCGGCAACGGCGTCGGCCTCGGGCAGCGCGTCGGCCAGGTCGGACCCGTAGCGCTCGGCCAGGCACCCCGTCACCACGAGCTCGGCGCCGGCCCGCTTGCGCTCGGCGAGGCCGAGGATGACGTCGACAGACTCCTGCCGGGCCTCCTCGATGAAGGCGCAGGTGTTGACCACCACCAGATCGGCGCCCTCGGGCGCGGCCGCCGGGACGAGCCCGTCGGCGAGCATCGTCCCGGTCAGCTTGTCCGAGTCGACCTGGTTCTTCGGACAGCCCAACGTCTCCACCCAGAAGGTGCGGGGCATCCAGGCAAGGGTACTGGCAGGAGCCGCGCAGCCCCCTCTGTCACTCGGTATGGATGGCGTCGAGCACGTTCATCCGGCCGGCCCGCCACGCCGGGAGCAGCGCCGCGGCGATTCCGGCGGCGGCCGCGATCACCACCACGGCGATCACCTGGCCGTAGGGGATGCGGAACACGGTGAAGCCCTCGTCGCTGAATGCCGTGATGAGCCCCCACCCGCCCAGCACCCCGACGGCCAACCCGAGCAGGGTGCCGAACACGGCGATGATCACCGACTCCCAGCGGATGGTGGACCGCACCTGGGGACGCGAAGTGCCCACCGCCCGCAGCAACCCCAGCTCCCGGGTGCGCTCGATCACCGACAGTGCGATGGTGTTGGCGATCCCTATCAGGGCGATGATCAGGGCCAGCGTCAGCAGCCCGAGCATCAGCAGCAGGATGGCGTCGAACTGGGCGCCGATGGCGTCCTTGTACTCCTCGACGCTCTGCACCTCGGCCGTGGGGAAGTCGGCCACCGCCGCCTCGATCTCGGGCTGGACCTCGCCGACAGAGACGCCCGGGTCGAGCTGGACGAACACGCTGCTGTCGGTCACGTCGGCCGACCCGACCGCCTCGTCGTAGTCGTCGAGGCCGAGCACGAAGTCACCGATGCCAGTGCCCTCCTGCTCGGTGTCGTAAGTGCCACCCACCGTGTAGGTGTGTGAGCCGGTGTTGACGAAGTCGGCGGTGACCGGGTCGCCGACGGAGACGCCGAGGTCCCTCGCCTCGTCGACCGTGAGGAGGATCGTGCCCGGGTCCAACGAGTCCGACCCGTCCACCAGCCGGAGGCCGTCGAAGACGTCGAAGATGTTGGGACTGGTGCCGGTCACCGCCGTATCGTCGCTGTCAACCCGGGCGGGTGAGAACCGGACCGGTACGGCGTCTGCCACGCCGGGAACGCGGCTTACACGGTCGCCCACCTCAGTGGGCAGGCCCACCATCCCGAACGTGCCCGAGTCGATGACGAAGTCACCAGTGAACGAGTCGTCGAGGAACTGATCGATCGACGCCCGCAGCGAGGCGTTGACCACCAGGAAGAACGAGACGAGGCCGACGCCGATCATGAGCGCCTGGGCCGTGGCCGCCGTGCGCTTGGGGTTGCGCCCGGCGTTCTCCCTGGCGAGCTCACCGGTCACGCCCCGGACACGCTCGATCGGTGCGCCGATGCCGTGGCTGAACGGGCGGGCCAGGGCAGGGCCCAGCAGCAGCAACCCGATGAACGCCAGGGCAACGCCGATGCCAACCACCGAGGCGCTGCGCGAGTTGGCGCCCGCCACCACCAGCGCCACACCGCCCACGGCGGCGACCAGCCCGGCGATGAGCCGCACCCGCGACTGGCTGACGGTCTCGATGGCCAGGTCGCGCATGGCGGCCACCGGAGGCACCCGTGATGCCCGCCAGGCGGGCACCAGGGCGGACACCAGGGTGACGACCACACCCACGAGGAGGGCGATGATCGCGGCGTTGGGTCGGACCACCAGGCTGCCCGGCAGGTCGAACAGGTTGACCAGCACCGAGGCGACGCCGAGGCCGAGCACGAACCCGATGATCGAGCCCAGGATGCCGATGGCGAGGGCCTCCACGAAGACCGACCGCCGCACCTGGCGCCGGCTGGCGCCCACGGCGCGCATGAGCGCCATCTCCCGGCCCCGCTGCGCCACGATGATCGAGAACGAGTTGTAGATGACGAACGTACCGACGACGACGGCGACGATCGCGAACACCAGGAGGAAGACGGTGATGAACGACAGCTGGTCCTTCAGGTCGGACTGGCTCTCCTCGGTGATCTCCTCGCCGGTGAGCACCTCGAGGCCGCTGTCCTCGTCGGCAGCGAGCTCGTCCTGCACCGAACGGGCGACCTCGGTCTGCGACAGCCCCTCCTCGCCGACCACGACAATGGAGTCGAACTTGCCGGGCTCGCCGACAAGCTCCTGGGCCTCCTCGAGGGTCCAGAGAGCGTAGGTGGCGCCGCCGGGGCTGTCGGCGTTGCCGAAGCGGGCGATGCCGACCAGCTCGTACTCCTCGGACGCCGACCGTGTCTGGATCGGGACCTGGTCACCTACCTGGTACCCGGTGTCGTCGGCGCTCCCGCGGTCGATCACCACCTCGCCGCTGGACTCGGGGGCCCGACCGTCGTCGATCGTGAAGCCGTTGAGAGCGTCGACGGTCTGCCAGTTGCCGCCGAAGGTGGGTGGGCCCATGGCCGGGTCGCCGACCGGGTCGCCATCCGTGTCGATGATGCGGGCGTAACCCTGGACCGAGCCCTCGGCCTCGGCGACGCCGGGCGCGGCAAGCACGGTGTCGAGCAGCGACTCGGCTGAACCCGTCGACGGAATGCGGCTGCGGATCTCGTTACCCATGCCGTCGTCGATCGTCTGGTCGGAGCGCACCGCGGCGTCGGTGCCCTCGTAGGCGGTGGCGAACAGGTCGTCGAACGACTCGTTCATGGTGTCGGTGAGCATCAGGACCCCGGCCACGAAGGCGACGCCCAGTGCCACCGCCAGCAGGGTCGACACCAGCCGGCCCTTGTGGTCCATCAGGCCCCGCAATGCCACCTTGGCCATGCCACCCGAGGCCTTCCGGCCGGCGGCCGGCGGCGGGGCCGGAGGGGGCGGCGGCGGCGCGGTGGTCAGGTCGGTCGCCATGATCCTGCCCTAGTCCCCGAACTGCTTCAGCCGGTCGAGCACGCGCTCGGGGGTGGGACCCTCCATGTGGTCGACGATGCGCCCGTCGTTGAGGAACAGCACGGCATCGGCGTACGAGGCCGCCCCGGGGTCATGGGTGACCATCACGATGGTCTGGCCCATCTCCCGCACCGCGCTGCGCATGAAGTCGAGGATCTCGGCGCTGGCACGGGAGTCGAGGTTGCCGGTCGGCTCGTCGGCGAAGATGATCGTCGGCTGGCTGGCCAGCGCCCGGGCGACGGCCACGCGCTGCTGTTGGCCGCCCGAGAGCTCCGACGGGCGATGGGTGAGGCGGTCACCGAGCCCGGTGGTCTTGACCACCTGGTCGAGCCAATGCGAGTCGGGCTTGGTGCCGGCCAGCGAGTTGGGGAGGGTGATGTTCTCGATGGCCGTGAGCGTGGGCACCAGGTTGTACGCCTGGAACACGAAGCCGACCTTGTCGCGCCGCAGCCGCGTCAGCTCCTTGTCGCTGAGCGTGGTGAGGTCTATGTCGCCGATGAACACCTTGCCGGCGGTGAGGGTGTCGAGGCCGGCCAGGCAGTGCATCAGCGTCGACTTGCCCGATCCCGAGGGCCCCATGATGGCCGTGTACTTGCCGTCGGGTAGCTCAACGGTCACGTCGTCGAGGGCCCGGACCGCGGTGTCGCCGCTGCCGTAGACCTTGGTGGCACCCTCCGCCCGCGCTGCGGGGAGGGGTGCGGTGGCCGTGCCGGGTCCGAACGCGTCGGGGGAATCCGCCGTCGTGGTCATGACCCGAAAGCTACGGCACGATGCCCAGCCGGGTCATCACCATTCGTGCGGATCGGCCGTCGTCCTCGAGGACGACGAGTCGCTCGGGTAGGCGCTGGTCGCGTCAATCCCGCTGGTCGACCAGCTCCTCCAGCTCGTCGACCGTCATGAGCACGGCCCGGGCCTTGGAGCCTTCGGACGGCCCCACCACGCCCCGCTGCTCGAGCAGGTCCATGAGCCGGCCGGCGCGGGCGAAGCCCACACGCAGCTTGCGCTGCAGCATCGACGTCGAGCCCAGCTGGCTGCGGACGACGAGGTCCATCGCCTGCCACAGCAGGTCGTCATCGTCGTCGTCGCCGGAGCCGCCGCCCGACGACCCGCCGTGGCCGTCGTCGCTGCCCTGCACCGCCTCGTCGAACGTGACGTCGGGCGCCTGGCGTTTCCACACCGCGGTCACCTTCCGGACCTCGTCCTCGGTCACCCAGGCGCCCTGGATGCGCCGCGCCACAGAGGATCCGCCGTCGAGCAGCAGCATGTCGCCCTTGCCCACCAGCCGCTCGGCACCGCCCTGGTCGAGGATGACCCGGCTGTCGGTCACCGACGCCACGGCGAAGGCGATGCGGGCGGGCACGTTGGCCTTGATGAGGCCGGTGATCACGTTGACGGATGGGCGCTGCGTGGCGATGACCAGGTGGATGCCGACGGCCCGGGCCATCTGCGCCAGCCGGGCGATCGACTCCTCGACGTCGCGGGCCGCCACCATCATCAGGTCGGACAGTTCGTCGACGACGACGAGCACGAACGGCAGACGGGGGAACTCGGCGGAGCCCGACTCGGCGGACGCGTCCGTGCCGGTCTTCCCGTTCAGCTCGCCCCGGTCGACTGCGGCGTTGTAGCCGGTGATGTCACGGAAGCCGACCTCGGCCAGCAGGTCGTAGCGCCGCTCCATCTCCTTGACCGCCCAGGCGAGGGCGTTGGCCGCCTTCTTGGGGTTGGTGACGACCTGGGTGAGCAGGTGGGGCAGCCGGTCGTACTGGCCCATCTCGACCCGTTTGGGATCGACCAGGATCATCCGTACCTGGTCGGGCGTCGAGCGCATGAGGATCGAGGCGAGGATCGAGTTGAGGCAGCTCGACTTGCCCGCCCCGGTAGCACCGGCGATCAGCACGTGCGGCATCGCGGCCAGGTTCATCATGATGGCTCGGCCGTTGATGTCGCGGCCCATCGCCACCTCGAGCGGGTGGGTAGCGCGCCGGGCCTCCTCGGTGAGCAGGAGGTCGCCCAGCGCCACGATCTGGCGGCGGGTGTTGGGGACCTCGATGCCGATGGCCTGCTTGCCGGGGATGGGCGCCAGGATCCGGACGTCGGGCGTGGCCATCGCGTACGCGATGTCCTTGTGCAGGCTGGTCACCCGGTTGACCTTGACGCCCGGCCCCAGCTCCAGCTCGTAGCGGGTGACCGTCGGCCCCACCACCATGCCCACCAGGCGCGTCTCGACAGCGTGGTCGGCCAGCGCCTTCTCCAGGGTGCGGCCGGTCTCCTCGATCGCCCGGCGGTCCATCTGATGCGTGCCGCTGCGCACCAGCAGGCTCATCGGTGGCAGGCGCCAGGGCGACGCCTTGGCGGCGGGACCGAGGTCGATCTCCAGCTGCTCGGGGCGTTCCTTGGGCTCGGGCACGACCACCTTGACGCCACGGCGTCCGGACGGTTGGCGCTGGCTGACCATGGTGTCCCCGTCGGGTCCGTCGCCATCGCCGACCCCGTCCGGCCCGCCCACGAGCGTGTCGTCACGCCGCGCCCGCTCGTCCCACTCCTCGGGTAGCCCCCCGTCGCCGTACCCGGGCCGCAGGCGGAACATCGTGGTCAGCCGCCCGTTGACCGCGCCCGTCAGCGGCCTGAACCCCGCCACCGTGCGATCGGCCGCCACCCGGATGGGCGTCCGGGTGAGCACCACCAAGCCGGCGAGGGCGACCGTGGTCAAGATCGCCGCCGCCCCCCCGGTGCCGACCCCGCTGGCGAGCGGCCGGCCGACCGCGGCGCCGAGGTAGCCGCCGGCCGTGCGCAGGTCCTCGTCGGGTGCCGTGAGCACGGGCTCGCCGCCCGCCAGGTGCAACAGCCCGGCGAGGGCAGGCGTGAGCAGGGTCGCCCCCACGCCGATGTGCGCGGCCACCGAGGCACCGTCCCGGTTGGCGACGCGGGTCTCGCCGTCCTCGGCCGTGTCGTGGGGCACGCGTCCGCTGCGCCGCGACACCAACGCCAGCCCGCCGGCCAGCAGCGCAGGCGGCAGGGCGAAGCGCAACCACCCGAGCGCCAGCCCGGCCCCGTCGGACAGCGCCCGGCCGGTGGGGCCCCCACCCGCCGCGTAGATCCCGAGGCCCGTGACCACGGCGGCAGCCATCAGCAGCAGCCCGGCCACGTCGTCGGCATGGTCGCCGAGGGCCCGCCCGCTGGCGCCCAGGGCCCGCCGGGTCAACGACGGCCCGGCCGGCGGTTGGCGCCGGGAACGGGAGGTGCGGGTCGCCGCGGCCCGCCCCTTGGAGCGACCGGACGCGCCCGGGCGCGAGCGGGAGCGCGACGAAGACCGGGGCCGCTGACGAGTCGTCACAGTGGCCACAAAACTACCAGCAGCCACAATCGCCACAGGCGACCGGCGCGAACGGAGGGGTCCACCCGGTCCTTTGAAGACCTTCGCACCGGGGATCGGTACGAAATCTGCAAGGACTTGGTTGGCCTACTGTCCGGCGGGTGAACCACCAACCGGCACGGGGCGTCGCCGTCGTCACCGGAGCGAGCTCGGGCATCGGCGCGGCCACCGCCCGGGCGCTCGCCGCGGACAGCTGGCACGTGCTGGCGGGCGCCCGGCGCACCGACCGAGTCGAAGCGCTCGCGGCCGACATCGGCGGCCGGGCCCATCCGCTGGACGTCGACGACCCGTCGTCGGTCGACCGCTTCGCGGCGTTCGTGACCGCGGCTGCCGAGGACGACGGCGCCAGCGTGGGTCCCAGCCGTCTGCTGGTCAACAACGCCGGCGGCGCCTTCGGCTTGGCGCCGGTGGCCGAGGCCGACGAGCAGCAGTGGCGGGCCATGTACGAGACCAACGTGCTGGGGGTGGTGCGCATGACCAAGGCGCTGCTCCCCCTTCTCGAAGCAGGCGGCGACGGCGTCGTGGTGACCATCGGGTCGATCGCCGGCCACGAGCCCTACCCCAACGGCGCCGGCTACAACGCCGCCAAGTTCGCAGTGCGGGCCGTCATGGCGGTGCTCCGCCAGGAGCTGCTGGGACGCCCGATCCGGGTGTGCGAGATCGACCCCGGCATGGTCGAGACCGAGTTCAGCCTCGTGCGCTTCGGAGGCGACGCCGAGCGGGCGGCCGCCGTCTACGAGGGCGTGACCCCGCTCACCGCCGACGACGTCGCCGAGTGCATCCGCTGGGTCGCGGCCCGCCCGCCGCACGTCAACGTCGACCAGATGGTGGTGCTGGCCCGCGACCAAGCCGGCGCCCGGCAGATCCACCGCCGGACCGTCAATCGGGGCTAGCGGCGGCGACGGCGTCGAGGATGGCCTCGCTGACCGCCAGGAATCACCTCCGCGATTCGATGAGCGTAGCTGTTGCATCAGATCGTTCGTGGGTCGAAGCTGACGGGGAGGTCGCGGGCAGATGCACTCCTCACGGGCAGGCGAAGATTCGGCGCGGGCGGCAACGATCGTCAGGCAGGGCCGGGCCCGATGCCGCATACGCGTGATGGCTCTCGTGGGAGCGATGGCTCTTTTCGGAACGATGACTCTCGTCACCGTGGCGGGTAGGGCGTCGGCGCACGCTCCCCACGACGACATCACCCAAGTCCTCGCGTCACCCGCGTACAGGATTGACAAGACCGCATTCACTATCTCTCGAAGCCTTCTGATGCGATCGACCGACGGTGGGTCGACGTGGACACAGATGGTCAACGGGATCGATCGACCCAAACCCAACCGAGTTGCCGTCGCGCCGTCAGACCCGCAGGTCATGTATCTGACGGCGCCGGGCGCCGGCGTCTACCGATCCCGTGATCAGGGTTCATCGTGGGAGCGGACGCCCACCCCGCTCGCGGCCCGGAACATCGCACAGCTCGCCGTATCACCCGTGTTGCCGAACGTCGTGTTTGCGGCCGGCTCTTCTGCCGGCTTGTTCCGCACCACCAACGGCGGCGACGGGTGGACGGCAGTCGGCTCCTTTGGTCGGGTCACAGCGGTGGTGTTCAGCAGTAGTCGCGTGGTGGTGGGCGATGTCAACGGAGCCGTCTATGGCTCCAGCGACAACGGCAGTACATGGGTGCCGTCCACGGGGACGGTCTCTGGCGACATGGTCACAGCCGCTGCGGCGCTCGTGCCACCGGCTACCGGTGGTGGCGTCTTCGTTGGCACGCTCGGCGGGCGACTGTTCCGCTCTACGGACCGGGGCGCTTCATTCGTCGAAGTTGGATCGGGTCTGCCCGACGAACAGATCACGGGCATCGCGCTCTCGAACAACTACGCGACAGACGGCACGTTGTGGCTGACAGTGTGGAATAGTGGTGCGTACCGGTCGACCAATCGCGGCGCTACGTTCTCGAAGACAAGTGTCGGATTGACTACCGACCCACAGGCTGCTGAGGTGGGTCGCCCTCAATTCGGTGGAGTGACGGTTACTCCCGCTCCCAATGGCGGGCAGGTGCTCTTCGTTGCTGGGTTCGATGGGTTGTTCAGGTCCGACGACAGGGCCAACCACTGGGTCCAAATCCAA
>DASQUK010000142.1:0-11537 GCA_035641315.1 Acidimicrobiales bacterium
ACCTCGACGAGTTCAGCCGCGGCCGCATCGATACCTCGGTTGCCGAGCTGGCCAGCGAGCGCGACGCAGTGGTCGAGCTCGGCCTGGTCTGACGGATCAGACGATGATGACCGTGCCGACGTGAGGGGCCGCTAGTTCGGCGATCTCGGTCGAGGTCGTCGCCAGCGCCAGCCCGGTTTCGGCAGCGACGGCCACCGGGACTAGCAGTGTTGCGTCGAGGTCGACCCCTCCCGACGTGGCAATCTCGGCGACCCGGGTGGCGACCGGCCACGTCGGATACCACTCGTGGACGGCGAACTGGATTTCGGCGAGCGATGAGGCGACGCGCTCGGTGCGCCCGTCGAACCGGACCTTCAGATACTCGATGACGTCGCCGAGCAACGCGTCGGCCGACACCAGCCGCCGTAATGCCGGCGCCGGACCGGGGACCAGCCGGACCCAGCGCAGGACCGCGCCGAGGTCGCCGACCGCGATCACGCGGTCCGGCGGTGGAGGAGCGCCCGGTAGTAGCGGTCGAACTCGTCACGGGGCTGGCGAGCGCCTACTTGAGGAAGCGGCTGGTGGTGTTGTCGGCGAGCACCTTCCCGCCCGTCTGGCAGGTGGGGCAGTAGTTGACGGTGTAGCTGCGGTACTCGACCGCCCGCACGGTGTCGCCGCACACCGGGCACGCCTCGCCCGTCCGGTGATGGACCCGGCCCGGCCGCTCGGCTGACGACGACATGTCGTCCCGGGTGCGCTCGTAGTCGAGCGACTCGTCGATGCACTCGCCGATCGCCAGGTGCAGCCGTTCGACCTCGTCGGGCGTGAGCTTGGCGGTGCCGGCAAACGGCGACAGCTTGGCCCGGTGGCAGATCTCGTTGGCGAGGCGCCGGCCGATCCCCGCCACGATCCGCTGGTCACGCAGCCACCCGTGCAGGCGCATCGAGTTCTCCGCCAGCAGCCGGGCCAGCGTGGGTTGGTCGAGGACGTGGGCCTCGGGCCCGAGTGTGTCAAGCGGCGGCTGGGTCGAGGGATCGCCGGCCACCACCCACACACCGGCTTTGCGCTCGGTACCGGCCTCGGTGAGCAGCAACGCCCGCCCGTCGGCGAACCGCCAGCGCCCCTGGCCGCCCCGGGGCCGGGCCGCCTGCTTCTCGTCGACCCGCAGCCGCCCGCCCTGCATCAGGTGGACCACGAACGTGCACGGTTCGAAGTGCAGCAGCAGGTGCTTGCCCCTCCGCCCGACCGAGGCGAGCTCGTGCCCGTGTGCGGCCTCGGGTCCGGGTGTCGCGGTCTTCAGCACGGTGAAGGCCAGGGGAGTGAAGCGCTGGAGCACCGCGCCCCCGAACGCCTCGGTCAGGCGCTCAACCTGGGCCTGGAGCTCGGGCATCTCGGGCACGGCGTACGAACTCTACGCGTAGGTCGTCTCGGAGCGGACTCCGGCGAGCGCGTCGTCCACCGTGGACAGCGCCTTGTGGTGGTGGATGAGCAGCGACAGGTCGCCCCCCACCCGCAGGCGTCCCTCGACGAACGCACGCTGGGCCCCCAGCTCTCCCCGCGCTATCCGGGCCGCGGTGTCGTAGGCCGCGCTGAGACGCAGGTCGAACCGGTCGGCGCCGCCCTCGGCCAGCTCGACCCGGCCGTCCTCGATGGAAATGTGCCAGCAGACCGTGCCGCCCGGCGCCCCGGTGGCGACCGGCACCCCGGTGGCGACGTATTCGATGGTGAGCCGGATGCCGGCGGTGCCGACTCGCAGGTCCTCGCTGTCGGCGATCGCACGGCGCGCCGCGTCCATCCAGGCGGGGCTCAGGTAGCGCACTGACGCGGACGCTATCGCCCCCTCCACCAGGAGCGGGTGGGCGTCAGCGGCGCGAGCGGGAGACGAACCGGCGGAGAGCTCGCCGGTGCCGGCGGTCGCGGCCGGCCCGCACGAGGAGGGCGTCGTGCCGCAGCTGGCGGGCTCGCTCGTCGGCCAGGAAGGGAATCGTGGGATCCATCACCGTTTCCTCTGTGTTCGGCTGTGTAACTACTGTCTTGGTTTTACTGGTGTCACTGTAGCGGAAACCGGTGTCACTTGTACAGTGGTTTCATGATCTCCGCCGCCAAGGGCAACAACGCCGCCGACGTCGAGCTGGTGAGATCGTTCGCCAACACGGTGGACGTCGAGGACGGCACCGACCGGTTGGCATCGATCGAGGAGTTCCGCGACTGGCTCGGTGCCCACGGCCTGATCGGCCCGGACCAGCGGGTCGGCCCCGACGAGCTCGCTCTGGCCCGCGACCTGCGCCACGCCCTCCGGGCCGAGATGGCGTCGCACCACGATGACAGCCCCGATCCCGAGGCCCGGGCCACCCTCGACCGCCTGGCAACGGCCCTGCGCGTCCGCATCGTGCCGTCGACCGGCAACCTCGAGCCCGTCGAGGGCGGTCCCCGCGGCGCCCTCACCCGGGTGCTGGCGTCGACGCACAACCTGGTGCGCGCCGGTGTCTGGGAGCGCCTCAAGATCTGCCCGGAGGACACCTGCGCCTGGGCGTTCTACGACGAGTCCCGCAACCGCTCGCGCCGCTGGTGCTCCATGAGGGTCTGCGGCAACCGCCAGAAGGTCCGCGCCTACCGGACCCGGGAGGCCCGGGAGGCTCGGGAGGGCACCACCCCGGGCGGCTAGACAAGCCGGGTGACCGACCTCGTCCCCGCCGGGTTGACCACCGCCGACGAGTCGTACCACCCGCCCGGCGACGGCGACTGGTGGGGTGAGTCGTGGTACTTCGACTTCGCCAGCCGCGACGCCACGCTCGGCGGCTACGTCCGCCTCGGGCTCTATCCCAACCAGCGGGTCGCCTGGTACTGGGCGTGTGTGGTGGGGGAAGGGCGCCCCCTTGTCACCGTCGTCGACCACGACATCCGTCCGCCCCGGCCGCCGTCGCTGGAGGTCCGGGCCGAGGGGCTGTGGGCCGACCACAACATCGAGACGCCGTTCGACCACATCTCCCTGGGATGCGAGGCCTTCGCCTTAGGGCTCGACGATCCCGCCGCCATGTACCAGGCCCACGGATCGCCGGTCGGCGACCGGGTGCCGTTCGGGGTCGACCTGGAGTGGGAGACCGACGGCGGCGCCTACGTCTACCCGCCCGGCACCACTCGCTACGAGGTGCCGTGCCGGGTCCACGGCAAGGTGCTGGTGGGCGACGAGCGGATCGAGCTCGACGCCATCGGCGAGCGCGACCACTCGTGGGGCGCCCGGGACTGGTGGACCGTCGGGTGGACGTGGTCGGCCGGTTGGCTGGACGACGGCACCCGCTTCCACGGCACCACGGTCCGGCTCGGGGACGACGTCGTGCCCTACTACCCCGGGTTCGTCCAACTGCCGGGTGGGCCAATGCGGGGCGTCGAGCACACCGCCGCCACCCAGGTGTCCGGCGACCACGGGTTCCCGACGTCGGCCACAGCCAGCTACGACGACCTGCGCCTGGAGGCGGATCCCGTGGCCTTCGCGCCCGTGCTGCTCGAGGACGGCGCCGGCCGCGTGTCCCGGTTCCCGCGGGCCCTGTGCCGCTTCCGGGACCCGGCCACCGGGCGGAGGGGCGCGGGCTGGATGGAGTGGAACCAGCCCCGATAGCCAGGCGCGAGAGGGGGGCAGTAGCCTCTCGGCTTCCGTGCGGCACGCCCGCGGATCCGCCCGCCGACCGACCCGATTAGCCCGAGGGAGTCAATGCTGACCGACCTGACCGACTGGGTCATCGACGTCATCGACAAGCTCGGCTACGTCGGCGTCGCCCTGCTGGTGGCGCTGGAAAACCTCTTCCCGCCCATCCCGTCGGAGATCGTGCTGCCGTTCGCCGGGGTGGTGGCCCGCCGGGGCGGGGCCACGCTGCCGGGCATGATCGTGGCGGCCACCATCGGGTCGGTCGTCGGGGCGCTGGTGCTCTACGGCATCGCCGCCGCCATCGGCCCCGAGCGGTTGCGGGCCTTCGTCGTCCGCTACGGCCGCTGGTTCCGGCTCACGGTCGACGACCTCGAGCGGGCCGAGCGCTGGTTCGACCGGCGGGCCGTGGTGGCGGTGCTGGTGGGGCGGTGCGTGCCGCTGATCCGGTCGCTGGTCTCGATCCCAGCCGGGTTCCGGCGGATGCCGCTGGGGACGTTCCTCGCGTACACGGTGGTCGGCAGCCTGATCTGGAACAGCGGGCTGGTGGGGGCCGGCTACGTCCTCGGCGAGGAGAACCGCTGGCGCCGCATCGAGGACGTGATGGACGTCGCCCAGTACGCAGTGATCGCCGGGATCCTGGGGGCGATCGCCTGGTTCGTGTGGCGGCGGTTCCTGTCACCCGAGGGCCGTCGCCAGGCCCAGGCCCGGCTCGACGAGGCGGCTGCCGAGGCCGACAGGGATGCCCGGACGGTGGCGACCGAACCCCGCCGATGAGATGCGTGGTCACCGGCTCGGCGGGCTTCATCGGCCACCACGTCTGCGAGGCGCTCCTCGATCGGGGGGATGAGGTCGACGGGGTCGACGCCTTCACCGACAACTACGACCCGGCGCTCAAGCGGGCCAACGCCGCCCGGCTCGCCCGGCACGACCGCTACCGCAACGTCGAGCTCGACCTGGCAACGGCCGATCCGGACGACCTCGACGAGGTCCTGGCCGGCGCCGACGCTGTCGTTCACCTCGCCGCCCAGCCCGGCGTCCGCTGGTCATGGTCCGACGGCTTCGCCGTCTACGTCGAGCGCAACATCACGGCGTCGCAGCGCCTGCTGGAGGCGGCCCAGCGCACGCGCGTGCCGCGGCTGGTCCTGGCGTCGTCGTCATCGGTCTACGGCAACGCCAGCACGGGGGAGCCGCTCACCGAGGACGCGCCGACCCGGCCGTTCAGCCCCTACGGGGTCACGAAGCTGGCGATGGAGCACCTGGCGTCCGCGTACGCTGCCAACTGGGGGTTGTCGAGCGTCGTGCTGCGCTACTTCACCGTCTACGGACCGGGCCAGCGCCCGGACATGGCGCTCCACCGGTTCATCACCGCGGTGGCCACCGGTGAGGAGGTGACCGTGTATGGCGACGGCCGCCAGGTCCGTGACTTCACCTATGCGGCCGACGCCGCCGCCGCCACGGTCGCGGCCATCGAGGCCGATGTGGCACCGACCACGGTCCTCAACGTGGCGGGCGGGTCACCGACCACGGTGGCCGATCTGCTGAGCATTGTGTCCGAGCAGGTGGGCCGCCCGGCGATCAGCCGACATCTGCCCGACCAACCCGGGGACGTCCGGGTGACGAGCGGGGCCACGGAACGGGCCCGCCGGCTGCTCGGATGGCGGCCCGAGATGCCACTGGACGAGGGCGTGAAGCGCCAGGTCGCGTACCAACTTGGCGACGGCTGGCCGCAACCGAGGTCGTCGGTACGGCCAGGTGACGCCCAGTCAGTGCAACGTCGTGCGGCGCGCCCCCACTCACGTCGACGCCACTCGGAGGCGGGCCGGCTGTCCATCGGCGGCGTCGAGCACATCGCCGACGACCAGCAGCAGGCAGACGACCGCTGAGCTCGCCGGTGGGGGATACGGCCGCGCCCCTCGGAGGTGTTCGGCGCGTAACCCGCAACCGGGCCAGCGACTCACGGAACCCTCGGGTGCCATTAGCGGCTCATGCCTTCGACCAGGTCGGTCCAGGAACCGGCGGCGGCGTCACGGGGGCTGATGTCGGCGACCGGCAGCGGCCATGAGATGGCCAGGTCGGGATCGTCGTAACGCACGGCGCGGTCTTCGCTAGGCTCGTGCTTCCTGTCGATCCGGTAGCAGACGTCGGCCACGTCGCTCAGCACCTGGAAGCCGTGCAGCAGACCAGAAGGGATGTACAGGTGCCAGAACAGCTCGTCGTCGAGCCGGAAGGCCTCGTGGCGCCCGAACGTCGGCGACCCCGGCCGGGCGTCCACCACCACGTCGTGGATCGCACCCCGAGCGCAGCGCACGAGCTTGGCCTCGCCCCGCCCGGTCCGCGTATGGAGCCCGCGCAGCGCGCCCAGGCTGGAGCGGGACTGCGAGTCCTGGACGAACGAGGTCGGGTCGACGCCGTGCGCTGCCGCCAGCGCGGCATCGAACGTGCGCGTGAAGAATCCCCGGTGGTCGCGGTGGGGTGTGGGAACGAACACGAGCACGTCTGCCAACGACGTCGTCCGCACCTCCATCCCGCCATCTTGGCAGCCCCGGCCCAGAGGGCTAGCAGTTGAGCGAGCCCCATCGCTGCCGCTGGTGCCGCGGCACCGCCGGTGAGATCGTGCTCGACCTCGGCGACCAACCGGCCTCGGACAACTTCCCCGCCGTCGACCAGCCCGGGCCCGATCCCGTCTACCCGCTGCAGATGTGGCTCTGCAGCGCCTGCGGTCTCGCGCAGTTGCTGGTCGATCCGACGGTTCCCGAGGAGCCCCGGGGTGCCGAGCCCGTCGCGCTCGTCGAACAGGCCGCCGATGCCGTCGCGCGGGTGGCGGCCGCCGGCTGGCTGCCCCCCGGGGCGCGGGCGGCCGAGTACGGCAGCCCCCACGGCGGCTCGTGGCTGTCGCTGCTGGCCGAGTGTGGGCTGGCGCCGATGAGTGACGGCGCGCAGGCCGACGTGGTGCTCGACTGCTTCGGTCTCATGCACAGCGCCGACCAAGCCGCAGCCCTCGCCGAGCGGACGGCGCGGGTGGTGCCAGGCGGCGTCCTGCTGCTGCAGTACCACTCGCTGGCCACGATCCTGCGGCTCGGCCAGTGGAACTCGCTGCGCCACGGCCACTACGCCTACTACTCGACCACCGCGCTGGGCCGCATGTTGGCGGCGGTGGGCTTCGTCCCCCGCCAGGCGTGGCGCTTCGATCTCTACGGCGGGACTGTGCTCCTCGCCGCCACTCGCAGCGAGGACGCAGGCGGCGACGCCGCCGACACCGGCCCGGGCGTCAGCGTCCGCGAGCTCCTCATTGAGGAAGCTGCGCTGGGTGTCGAGGATCCGGCTCGTGTCCGAACCCTGCAGGACAGCGCCGCGTCCCGGGCTGAAGCCCTGCACCGCTGGCTGATCGACCAGAAGGCGGCCGGGTGCACGGTGCTCGGCTATGGCGCGGCGTCGCGGGCGGTGGCCCTGCTCTGCCGCGCCGGTGTCGACCGCCGACTGCTCCCCGCCGTAGCAGACGCGTCGCCTGCCAAGCACGGCCGCCGCATGCCCGCAACCGACATCCCGGTGGTGGCGCCGGGTGAGCTCGTCGCGGCACGTCCGGATGCCGTGGCACTGTTCCTGCCCGACCTGTTGCCGGAGATGCGGGCGACGCTCCCGGAGGTCGAGGCCGCGGGCGGGCGCTGGGTCGACGTGGAGACCCTCGGACCGACGTCCGCCCGCTAAAGCCTGGCGAGGGCGGCTCCGCCCCGCGCGTCAGCCCTCGTGGCTGAACACCAGCTCGCCCCGCGCCTCGGTCCCGTCGTTGAACAGCTCGACGATGCGTTCGGGCATGGGGCTGAAGTCGGAGGCACGGATGAAGTCACGGATCGACGACCCCGAGCACGAGGCGTCTACGTTCGGCGCCGTCCGTCCCGCCTTGATGTCACCGATGTGCACGGTGCGGAAGTCGATAGAGAATCGCGTGCGGCCCGATTGGTTGGGCACGCTCGAGTGGAGGTGCTGCCCCGAGAACTCGATGAGGCCGCCGACCGGGGTCACGAAGACGAGCGGGTTCCGCAGATCGACGTCGACCGTAGGCCCCGGCAGCGGCCGGGCGTCGCTGCCGACGTTCGATGATGCCGCGGCCCGGTGCTTGCTGTTCCACTCGTAGTAGTTGTAGGTGCTCGACGTGTTCGGGATCGCGGTGGCGAAGTAGTCCTGGTGGAAGGCCATCGCGTTGCCCGCCTCGATCGGGTAGACGGCCATCCAGAAGTTGAGCTGGCCGAGCGGCGCCGAGTACCACGTGTCGCGGTGGGGATGCCAGGCATACGCGATGCCGGACGTGAGGTAGCCACCGGAGGTCGACGTGCGCAACCGAGGGACGTCGAAGTAGGTCTGCCCGAGATCGCACCCTCGTCGCTCCAGGATCGTGCGCAGGAGCTCCTTGGACCGGGGATGGTGGATGAAGCGGGGTTTGAGTGTCGAGAGGATGTCGACGTAACGCCCGACCGGCATGTGCTCCTGCGCCGTCTCGGGGTCGAGGCCGGCGAAAGCCTCCTCGACAAGCTGTCGGGCGAACGTGCAGAACGCCCGAGTGGCGTCGTCGGGCGTCGTCAGGAAGATGTCGCCCCGGTAGAGCGCCGCTCGGCGATCGTCGTCGTCGACCGCCGCATCATGGTGCACTGAAGTCATGCCGCCCGCCTGCTTCCCGTCGCGCCGCCAACCACGGACCAAGGGCCCGCTCCCGGGGGCCAGGATGCCGGATCGGTCAGGAGATGACAAGCTCGCGGGCGCAACCGCCGGCAGAAGGCGGTCGGGGACGGACACGACGGGCAGAGGACGACGGAGATGCGGTCACGGTCGGGCAACGTCCTGGTGACGGGCGCCAGCGGCTTCATCGGACGAGCGCTCGTCCGGCGGCTCGTTCGGGACGGGTACGCCACGGTCTGCACAGCCCGGCGTCCAGCCGACGACGTCGTCGCGGGGGGAGCGTGGGTTCCGGGCGATCTCACCGACCGTTCCTTCGTCGAGCGGCTTCTCGCCCACGCACAGCCGAGCGTCGTGTTCCACCTGGCCAGCCAGGTCACGGGTTCCCGGTCGATCGACGTGGTCCCGACGACCCTGGCCAACAACCTGGTGGCAAGCGTCAGCGTCCTCGAGGCCATCACGAAGGCCGGTTGCGAGCGCGTGGTGCTCATCGGCTCGGGTGACGAACCAGGGACCGACGGCACGCCCTGCTCGCCGTACGCAGCCACAAAGTGGGCGGTCAGTGGGTACGCCCGCATGTTCCTTTCGCTGTACGGCACGCCGGTCACGACCGCTCGCCCGTTCATGGTGTACGGACCGGACCAGCCGGACACGTCGAAGGTCGTCCCGTACACCATCACGTCCCTACTCCGGGGCGAGGCGCCGACGCTGTCCAGCGGACAGCGGCTGTGCGATTGGGTCTTTATCGACGACGTCGTCGATGCCCTTCTTGCGCTGGCGGCCGCGCCGGAAGCCGTTGGCCGGGTCCTCGATGTCGGATCGGGGCGCCTGCACACGGTGCGGCATGTCGTGGAAGCGCTGTCGGCTCTTGTTGGTACGGGTATCGAGCCGGTATTCGGCGGCCTGCCCGACCGGCGGGGCGAGACCGAGGCGGTTGCCGACGTGGCCGAGACCACCCGCGTCTGCGGATGGACGCCGAGGACCGATCTGTACGAGGGACTGAAGCGAACGGTCGCCTGGTACTCGTGAAGGGCCGCCCGATCGATTCGGGCCGGTTATCGGTGAGCCCCGTTGCCGTTGCTGGGCTGGACGCCTCCAAGCCGGCACTCTCGCCAGCAGGGGGTAGATGCCGCGGGCAGAACCGGCCCTCGGTGCTCCACTCGCCCGAGCACACCCCGCCCTCCAGGCGTCGCGCCGTCGCTCGGCAGCTCGATCATCTTGCACTCGCGGTCGGGCACTCACCGTTGGATCCGTCGGCGAATCAGGGAAAGTCTGCCCCACCGAAGGGCGAGCATCTCGACGTCGAACCAAAGGGCTGCCCCGGATCACATCGCAAGCATCACTGAACACCGCCACCTCCCGAAGCTCGTGCAATCGCCCATTCACCCTGACTCGGGCCGGCCGGTGCCAAGCCGATCCCGGTGCAGACGGTTGCCGAACGTGACGGACCGGGGTCTCCACGGCCGGAGCTCCTTTCAGCGACGCCTCAGCTCTCCTTCAGCACCGCTTCAACCCGCCCGGTGACACTGGCGCCACCGGATGACGAACAAGGGCGGCACAGTGGTTTCAGATCCTCCGCGCTCGAGCACGACGCGCCGCGGCTTCGACGCGGCCCCGGCCGACATCGGACGGTCGAGTGACGGTGCCAGCGGTGGACCGTGCCGGTTCTGCGGCGCGGAGCTGCGGCACACGTTCGTGGATCTCGGCATGTCGCCACTGTGCGAGAGCTACGTCGAGGCCGACCGCCTGAACGCCATGGAGGCGTTCTACCCCCTGCGGGTCTACGTCTGTGAGCGTTGCTTCCTGGTGCAGCTCCAGGAGTTCGTCGCCCCCGAGGACATCTTCACCGAGTACGCGTACTTCTCGTCCTACTCGGACACCTGGCTCGAGCACTGCCGCGACTACGTCGACATGATCAGCCGCCGGCTGCAGCTCTCGCCCGACAGCCTCATCGTCGAGCTGGCCAGCAACGACGGCTACCTGCTCCAGTGGTTCGTGGAGAAGGGCATCCCTGTCGTCGGCATCGAGCCGGCTCTCAACGTGGCGAAGGTGGCCGTGGACAAGGGCGTCCCCACGCTCACCGAGTTCTTCGGCGCCGAGCTGGCGTCGAAGCTCGTCGGCGAGGGCACCCGGGCGGACCTGGTCATCGGCAACAACGTCCTCGCCCAGGTGCCCGACCTCAACAGCTTCGTGGCGGGCATCACCGTCCTGCTCGGACCCGATGGCGTCGTCACCATCGAGTTCCCCCATCTGCAGCAGCTCGTCGAGCAGAACCAGTTCGACACCATCTATCACGAGCACTTCTCCTACTTCTCGCTGGTGTCGGCCGAGCGGATCTTCGCCGCCCACGGCCTGCGGCTCTTCGACGTCGACGAGCTGTGGACCCACGGCGGTTCGCTGCGGATCTACGCGTGCCACACCGCCAACGAGCGCTTCGAGGAGTCTGCGGCCCTTGCTGCGCTCCGGGCGCGCGAGCTCAAGGCCGGCTATGCCGACATCGCGACGTACTCGGTGTTCGAGGAGCGGGCACGGGAGACCAAGCGCAAGCTCCTCGAGTACCTGATCGACGCCAAGCGGGCGGGCAAGACGGTGGTCGGCTACGGCGCCCCCGGCAAGGGGAACACGCTCCTCAACTACTGCGGCATCCGTACCGACTTCGTCGACTTCACCGTGGATCGCAATCCCTACAAACAGGGCAGGTTCCTGCCGGGCACCCATATCCCGATCCATGCGCCGGACAAGATCGCGGAGGTCCAGCCGGACGTGATCCTGATCCTCCCCTGGAACTTCAAGGACGAGATCATCGAACAGCTCGCGTACGCCCGCGCCTGGGGCGGCGAGTTCGTGGTCCCGATCCCCGAAGTCACGGTCTATTGAGCGAAGGCGAGCGAGACATGAAGGTCGTGCTCTTCTGCGGTGGTCTCGGGATGCGCATGCGGGAGTTCTCCGAGACGATCCCCAAGCCCATGGTCCCGATCGGCTACCGGCCGATCCTGTGGCACCTGATGCGCTACTACGCCCACTTCGGGCACAAGGACTTCATTCTTTGCCTCGGCTACCGCGGCGACTCGATCAAGGAGTACTTCCTCAACTACAAGGAGTGGCTCTCGAACGACTTCGTGCTCTCGGGCGGCGGCGCCGACGTCCAGCTCTTGTCGAGCGACATCGACGACTGGCGGATCACGTTCGTCGACACCGGCACGCACGCGAACATCGGTGAGCGACTCCGGGCCGTGCGCCCGCACCT
>DASQUK010000143.1:0-2536 GCA_035641315.1 Acidimicrobiales bacterium
CACCACTGGTTTCTGCACTCGTACACCTCTCCGTCTTGCTTGCCGGACCCGGGCCGTCTGGCAGTACCGGCCCGTCCCGTCGTTGTCGAGGCTGCTCCCACCTGACCCTGCGCCTCCAGGGCCAGGCTGCCTCCAGCTTCAGCGGCCTGCTGCGACAGGCCACAGGTGGGTCCTTCCGTCCCACCCGGTTGTCTGGCGCCTCGTGGCGCACCGCGAAGTTCGGGGAGTGCTTCAGCGTTGCCGTACCGCTGCTGACGTTGGCGGAGGGGAATCTCGGCCGCCGTTTCCAAGCCGACGATGGCAACCGATGAGGGGCGTTCTGTGCTGGCTTGAGCGAGCCCGTCCATGTCAACACCGGGTGGGCTCAGCCCCCCGGCAGGGGCTGAGCCCACCTCGTCCTACGACGGTCCGGTGCCTGCGCTCATCGTGAGCGGTAGCGGCGTCCCCTCAATTGGCCGCCGGGCCCCGAACCGGTCAGCGCATCGGCATGTGCCGGGAGCCGGGCACGAACTCGTCGTCGGACGTCTCGTTGGCCGGGGCCGGCGTGTCGTCGGTCGAGGCGGCGTTGCTGTGGGTCCGGGCCTGGCCGTCGAGCTTGGCGCTGCGCTCGAGCTGCTCGGCTACGGCCAGGTTCCCGGCCTCGATCGGGTTGGGCCTCACGGCGTCCGGGCGCTCGGTCGGGGCGCCGTACGTTCTGGCTTGGCCCTGTAAGTGCGCCGACCGCTCGTATTGCTCGGCCCGCGCCTCGAGCCGCGCCCTCGCCGCAGCGTCGACCTGCTCGGGAGCAGCTGTGCGCGTGGCCTGACCCGGGTCGTCGGCGCCGCAGGCGGCCAACAGTGCCACCGCCACAACACCTGACGCCACCAACACATTCGTTGCCCTGATGATCCGCTTCATGTCCTTGCCTCCTGGTGATTGGAACCTTGGAAGCGAACGTACGAAGCGGGGGTGTCGCCGCCATCGGGCAGGTGACCCGTTCTGGAGCGTCGACGTGACCTATTTCGGTGCCGCGGTGTCCGGGGTGAGGCCCAAGCGATGGGCGACGCCTGCAGCCTCGACCCGGGTCGTCACCCCCAGCTTGGAGAGGACGCTGGAGACGTGATGGCTGGCGGTCTTGCGGCTGATATAGAGCGCCTCACCGATCTGCGGGTTGGTGTATCCGGCGGCGAGCAACCGCAACACCTCGAGCTCGCGCGACGTCAACCCGAGCGAGGCCAGCCCGCGCTCGGCCGGGGCCGCGGGCGTCAGCGGCGACGGCTCGTCCGTCAGCTCGATCCGAGCGCGGCGAGCGAGGCCCTCGATCTCCCGGCGGAGCGGCTCGGCCCCAAGCCGTTTGGCGGTGGCATGGCCGGTGGTGAGCGCGTCGACCGCGCGGGCGCGGTCGCCGCGGGACGCCAGCACGGCCTCCGCTTCGCGGAACCGCGCGTACGCCGTCCGCTGCGGTCCCCCCTCAGCGCCGCCGTCTGCGGCGCGGTGCCAGGCATGAGGCTCGGACCGTCCCTCCGCCCGGCCCAGCTCTGCCTCGGCGAGCGCCTGGTGGGCCCGCGTCACCTCCGGTCGATGCGCCAGGCCGGCGGCGCTGGCCCGAAGGTCGAGCGTCCGCATGGCGACGGTTCGGGCGGACTCGACCGCTGCCTTTTCCTCCGTCGGATCGTGTCGCGCGCGGGCGACCTGCGCCCGGTCGGCCTCGATCCGCAGGCCGAGCTCGGCGAGAGTCGCGGTCGTGGCCATGCCAGGCTCCAGCCCCGAGCCGCTCATCGTGTCGAGCCCGTCGAGAGCCGCCCGCTGAGCGGCGTCCAGATCGCCGGTGTTCAGGGCCAGCTGCGCTTGCGCCATTCGCAGCATGCAGTCGCCTTCGGGGTGGACGACGCCCAGGGTGGCTGCGTGGGCGATGGCGTCGGTCGCGGCATCGTCTCTACCTCGCGAGGCCTGGAGCAGCGCCGTGAGCGCGAGCCCCCACAGCTCCATCAGGCCGCCGGCGCGCTGGTCTCGCAGCCGCCCCAGCGCGTGCTCGCACTCGCCCCATCGCCCGGCGAGGAACAGGGCCTCGGCCGTGTTGAAAAGGCTGAACCCCACCTCATTACGTAGCGCCACCCGCTCCATCCCGATGTCGGCCGCCTCCAGGCCGGTTGCCGCGGCCTCGTCGAGTCGACCGAGCCTGACCAGCACGTCGGTGAGGTTGGAGGACGCGAGGGCAACTGCCGCGGCATCACCCGTCTCTCGACCGACGGCGAGCGCCTGGTCGAACTGGCGGATCGCCGCCTCTGGATCGGTGCTCGTCATTACGAGACACATGCCAAGGACCCTGTGAGCGCGACCCTCGTCCTTCCGGGCGCCGGCCCTTTGGGCCGCCTCGAGCGCGGCTGTCGCGACCCGGTGTGCCTCTACGTAACGGTCTCTCCGGAGCACCAGGGCAAAGGCGTGCTCGGCGAGGACGCGAGCGCGTTCGGGGGTCGGTGGTTCGGACGGCACGAGCGCTACGGCGCGTTCGGTCCACTCCGTCGACTTGCCCTGGCGGCCAGCCCACGTGAGATAC
>DASQUK010000144.1:0-25254 GCA_035641315.1 Acidimicrobiales bacterium
CGTGGCAGGACGGGCGCTCAAGGGCCCCGCCGACCGCCTGCTCCGCGAGCTCGGCCACGAGGACTCGGTGGTGGGCGTCGCCCACCTGTACGCCCCGTTCGCCGGCACGCTGGTCGTGGACGCCCTCGACGCCGAGCACGCCGATGCCGTGCGAGCAGCCGGTTTGCGCTGCATCGTGACCGACACGATCATGCGGGACCCGGCCGCTGCGGCCGCGCTGTGCGAGGTCGCGCTCGGCCGGTGATCCGGCACGCGGGCAGAGGCGGCTGAGGCGAAGGGATGGCTCGACACATGAGCGAGCGAAGCGAGCGAATCATCAAAACAGTGCTCTCGCCGCGAAGCGGCGATTCGCTCATTGGCGCTGCCCGAAGGGTGCGCCAATGAGCGTGCTCGAGATCCTGCCCGTCGAGGGCATCGGCGAGGTACGTCCCGGCGACGACCTGTCGCGGCTGCTGGCCAAGGCGGCTGGCGACCTGCGCGACGGCGACGTGGTGGTCGTGACGCAGAAGGTCGTGTCCAAGGCCGAGGCCCAGCTGGTGCCCATCGACCCCAACGACCCCGACAGCAAGGCCAGGATCGTCGAGGGTGAGTCGGTGCGGATCCTTCGCCGGCGCGGCGAGCTGGTGATCTCCGAGACGCGCCACGGCTTCGTGTGCGCCAACGCCGGCGTCGACGTGTCAAACGTCGAGGACGGCTGGGCGGCCTTGCTGCCCGAGGACCCCGACCGCTCGGCCCGCCGCCTGCGTGACGGGCTCAGGGCTCGGATGGGGGTCGACGTGGCCGTGATCATCAGCGACACGTTCGGGCGGACCTGGCGCCGCGGCCTCACCGACGTGGCCATCGGCTGCGCGGGCATCCGGGCCGTCATCGACCTGCGGGGGACCACCGACACCCGGGGCCGCGAGCTGCAGGTGACCGAGGTGTGCGTGGTCGACGAGCTCGCCTGCGCCGCCGAGCTGGTCATGGGCAAGGCGTCGGGCATCTGCGCCGCCGTGGTGCGGGGGGTCGATCCCGCCTGGCTGGGCAGGGGCGACGTGCGGTCCGAGGTGGTGCGCACCCCCGCCGAGGACCTGTTCCGTTGAGGGCGAGGCCGCCGTGATTCGTCGGTCCGCTTCACGATGCGATGCCGCGAAGACGTCCGAATAGAGTCGTCGTCGCCCGATCAGCGCCCCTTGAACCACTCCAACGTGCGGGCCACGCCCTCGGGCAGCTCGGTCCACGGCTTCCAGCCGAGGTGGATGGCTGCCCGGCCCGGATCGAGCGCCGAGCGCAGCAGCTCCCCCTGGCGCAGCGGCGCATTGGCGGCGGGCCGGTCGACTCCGGCCACCGCGGCCATGGCGGCGTAGAGCTGGTTGACCGACGTCTCCACCCCGGTGCCGACGTTCAGCAGCAGACCGCCGCCCTTGGTGGCGGCCCGCACGAAGGCATCGACGACGTCGTCGACGTAGACGTAGTCGCGGGTCTGCTCACCGTCGCCGTAGATGGTGCACACATCATCGGCCAGCAGGCGCCCGGCAAAGATGGCCACCACGCCGGCCTCGCCGTGGGGGTCCTGCCGGGGCCCGTAGACGTTGGACAGGGCCAGCGCCGTGAACTCCAACCCGTGCAGCTGCCGGTAGACGTTGAGGTAGTCGAAGGCGACCCGCTTCGACACGCCATAAGGCGAACCCGGGTTCTGGGGATGCGACTCCTTGCACGGCAGGTCCCGCGGCGCCGCCTGGCCGTATATGGTGCCGCCACTCGAGGCGAACACGACCTTGCGGGACCGGGCCACCCGGGCGCCCTCCAGCACGTTGATGGTGCCGACCACGTTGATCTCGGCGTCGTGCGCCGGGCGGGCCACCGAGACGCGCACGTCGGCCTGGGCCGCCAGGTGGAACACGACCTCGGGCTCGCGGCGGGCGATGAGGTCGACGATCTGCGGGTCTCGGACGTCGATCTGGTGGAACGTCAGGCGGTTGGTGCGTTCGCCGCGCTCCGAGCGGGCATCGGCCAGGTTGGCCAGCGAGCCCGACGACAGGTCGTCGAGCACGTCGACCTCGTGACCCTCGGCCAGCAACCGGTCGACCAGTGTCGATCCGATGAACCCGGCCCCGCCGGTGACGAGGGTCTTCATGCGCTGCTCCCCACTCCTTGTCGATCGCCAGGGACACGGGCGCCTTCGAGACGGCTGCCCGCGTCGACGACCTCGCCGTCCCCGACCATGCTGCCGCGCACCACGTGGGCGCCCTCCCCCACCACGGCGCCCTCCCCCACCACCGACCCCTCGACCACGGCGCCGGCGCACACCCGCACGCGGGGCAGCAGCACGGCGGCCTCCACCCGGGCGCCGGCGGCGACGACTGCGCCGGACCCCACGGCCGAGCGGTTCACCGCGGCGTCGCCGGCCACCTCGGCCTCGGGGTGGACGCCGTCGACCGGCGCCCCGCGCACGCCGTCGATCAGGTCGAGCTGGGCCTGGACGTACTCCTGGGGAGTGCCGGTGTCGATCCAGTAGCAGTCGTCGTCGAGGGCGTACAGGCTGCCGTCGGCCACCATCGCCGGGAAGGTCTCCCGCTCGACCGACGCTCGCCGGCCGTCCGGGATCCGGTCGATCACCGACGGCTCCAGCACGTAGGTGCCCGCGTTGATCAGGTCGGTCGGGGCCTCGCCCGGCGGCGGCTTCTCCACGAAGGCGAGCACCCGGCCCGCGTCGTCGGTGGGGACCACGCCGTAGCGGGACGGCTCGTCCACCCGGTGCAGCGAGATGGTGCCCTCGGCCCGGCGCGACTCGTGGAAGGCGACGAACGCGGTGACGTCGAGGTCGGTGAGCACGTCGCCGTTGAGGACCAGGAAGCGCTCGTCGATCCCGGCGTCGCGGGCCGCGAAGCGGATGGCGCCGGCAGTGTCGAGCGGCTCGGGCTCGATGGCGTAGTGCAGCGTGGCGCCGGCGCAGCGGCCGTTGGGGTAGGCGCCACGGAAGCCGTCGGGCTGGTAACCGAGCGACAGCACCACGTCGTCGATCCCGTGGTCCACCAGGTGGCCCACGACGTGCTCGATCATCGGCCGGTTGACGATCGGCAGCATCTGCTTGGGCCGGTGGTGGGTCAGGGGGCGCAGGCGCGTGCCGAGGCCCCCGACCAGCACGACGGCTCGCACATCAGCCCCCGGCTGTGGTCGTGGTGGTGTCGCCGGCCGTCGTGGTGGTCGCGCCCTCGCCGGCCGTCGTCGTGGTCGTCGCGCCCTCGGCCGTGGTCGTGGTCGAGCCGGCTTCGGTCCCGGCGTCGACGGCGCCCAGCTCGGCCAGGTTGCCGGCGGTCTCGGGCTTGGGGATGTCGGTCTCCCCCTCCGGCACGAACGCGATCGTGTAGCCCTCGCCGTCGCCCCGGAAGCGGATGTCGTCGAGCCCGCTGGTCAGCAGCGCCGGCTCGGCGCCCTCGTCCTGGACGTTCTCCCACTGGGCGACCACCAGCTCGGCGTCCTCGCCGTCGCACTGGTCGTCGCCCTCCTTCCACGTCTTCGCCTCGTCCAGCTCGCTGGTGCCGATGGTCAGCTCGTCGTCGGACAGCTCGACGTCGGTGTCCTCGAGGAACGTGCCCAGCGTGGCGTTCTCGCCGGCACCACTCTGGGAGAACGGGTGGATGTGGATCACGCCGTCGCCGTGGGTGTGGATGCCGGTCGTGTTCTCGAACTCGGGGATGTCGGGCTGCCACTCGCCGCACACGTAGATGCCGTAGGCGGCGTGCCAATGGTCGTCGATCACCGGCGGGATGTCGGTGTCGCCCTTGCGCTCGTCGGCCGCGTACCACACCAGGGCGGAGCCGAGCAGCACGATGGCGCCGATGACCCCGGGGAACAGGAGATTGCGCTGGCGGCCCGCGGAGGAGCGGCCTCCGGCGCGCGCTGCCCGGGCGACCTTTTTCGACGAGGATGCCTTACCCATAAGGGCTTTACGCTACCCCGCGGCCCACGGGTTGGTGGAAGCGGGCCCTGAGGCTGAGCGAACGCGAAGCCCCGGCCCGAGCGGCCGTGGGAGCGGGAAAAAACACGTCGAAGCCCGAACGGCCGTGGGAGCGGGAAAAAACACGTCGAAGCCCGAGCGGCCCGGCGCCGACGGCGCCAACAGCGGGAAGCATGTCCTCAGTGGCGGGCGATGAGCTCCTCGAACAGGGCCTCGTAGCGCTCGGCGACGGCCGCCGGCGACACCCAGCGCTCGACGAAGGCGCGGCCCGCGGCCCCCATGTCCCGAACCCGGGCCGGGTCGTCGAGCAGGGCGGCCAACGCCGCCGTGAACGCCTCCGGGTCGTCGGGAGGCACGGCCACGCCGGCGCCCGCCTTCTCCACCACCCGGGCCACCTCGGTGCCCTCGTCGACGCTGGCCAGCACCGGGCGCCCGGCCGCCAGGATCGAATAGGTCTTGGACGGCACGCTGGAGCGTGCCAGTCCCCGGCGCAGCGGCACGACGTGGATGTCACCGGCGGCGAGCACGTCGGCGAGCCGTTCGGCCGGCTGGAAGTCGACGAACCGGACGTTGTCCAGTCCGGCCGCCTGCCGTTCGAGGTCGGGACGGGCCGACCCGCCGCCGTTGATCACGAACACCACGTCCGGCCGGTCGGCCAGCTCGCGGGCCGCGCCGATCAGCAGGTCCAGCGACTGGGAGAACCCGACGTTGCCGGCGTACATCACGACCTGCCGGTCCCCCAGCCCGTGCTCCCGCCGATAGGCGCCGGCGCCGGGCATGCCCGTCCGGTCTGTCGGCGCGATGCGGACGGTGTCCACGAAGTTGGGGATCACCCGGATGCGGTCGTAGGGGTCGGGCACGGTGCCCCGGACCTTGGCGACGAGGTTGTCGCGTAGGTCGTCCGACAGCACGGTCACGGCGTCGGCGCGGCGGTAGCTCCAACGCTCGAGCCAGGAGGCCACCCGGATCACGGTCTTGTTGGTGATCGCCCCCAGCTCCACGGCCACGTCGGGGAAGACGTCCTGGATGTTGAACACGAACGGCACCCGCCAACGGCGGGCCGCCAACCAGCCCGCGACGCCGAGGGTCAACGGCGGCGACATGGCCAGGACCACGTCGGGCGGATGCTGGCGCCAGCCCCTGAGCGCCATGGCGCCCACCAGTCCGGTGAAGCCGGCGAAGCCCATCGCCCGGGCCGGGATGTTCCGCTTGTCGGTGGGGAACGGGTGGACGCGGGTGATGCGGCCGGTCGGGATGTCCTCGTGGCGGACGGGGCGACCGGTCCAGCCCGGCTCGACCCGGTGGTGCAAGTACCAGGGCAGCGACGTCACGACGTGCAGCTCGTGTCCGCGGGCGGCGAGCTCCGTGGCGATGCGGGTCATCACCTCGCCGGTCGGCGCCGTATCGGGCGCGTAGTGCGGGCAGAGGACCAAGACCCTCAAGAGCCGACCTCCTCGACCTCGTCGTCGCCGCCTTCCGTGCCTTCGCCGTCGCCGTTCACGGCGTCACGGTAGGCGGCGAGCGTCTCGCTGGCGGTCGTCGCCCACGAGAAGGCGGCGGCTCGCGCCTGGCCGGCGGCGATCAGGCGCTCGCGCTCGTCGCCGTCGTGTAGCAGCCGGAGCATGGCCTCGCCCCAGGCGTCGGCGTCGTCGGGGTCGATGAGCCGGCCGGCGTCGTCCACGACCTCGGGCAGTGAGGCGGCGTCGCCGGCCAGCACCGGCGTGCCCAGGCTCATGGCCTCGAGTGCGGGCAGCCCGAATCCCTCGTAGCGGGAGGGGAACGTGAGCGCTACGGCGCCGCGCACGATCGCCAGCATGTCGTCCCGGGGGATGCGACCGGTGCGTCGCACCCGTCCCCGCAGGCCGGTGCCGGCGATCAGGGCCCGAATCCGGTCCTCGGAGTGTGCCTCGCCGCCGGTGAGCACCAGCACCACGTCGTGCTCCTGGGCCGCGACCGTGGAGAAGGCCCGGATCAGCAGCTCGTGGTTCTTGTGGGGCCAGGTGACGGCGTTGTACACGAACCAGCGGCGGGGCAGGCCGTACCGGGCCTGCACCTGGCCCACCGCCACCTCGGTGTTGGGCGGATCGACGCCCCAGCGCGTGGCCCGCACGCGCTCGGGCGCGATCCCGAACCGGTCGATCACGCCCTGGCGGACGAACTCGCTGGGCGTCAGCACCAGCCGGGCCTTGCGGACCGAGCGCGGCACCGACCGTTGCACATAGGCCCGCTTCACTGGGTGGAAGTTGTGGGGCATGTCGAACGGCTGGAGGTCGTGGACCGTGACCACCGCGGGGCCGCGGCGGAGCACCGGCAGGACGCCGCTCATGTGGTGGACCAGGTCGAGCCCGTCGCGCCTGACCTGGCCGGCCAGCCAGGTGTTCTCGGCGACCACCCGCAGCGCCTTGAGCCTGCCCGTCAGCGGCACGGGCCGGGTCGGGAAGCGCTTGGTCAGGTCGGGATAGCCGGCAGCGAAGGCGTCGAGGGCGTAGAGCGACAGCTCGACGTCGTCGGGCTGGTGATCGCCGATCTGCCGCAGCAACGAGACCACGGCGGTCTCGCTGCCGCCCACGGCGCCCGGGACCAGCCACAACAGGTTGCACCCGACCTTCATGACGCCATCATCTCCCCGCCACCTCTTCGTAGGCGGCGATGGTGAGGGCCGCGGTGTCCGCCCAGGTCGTCTCGGCCGCGCGCTTGCGCGCCGCCAAGCGCAGCCGGTCGGCCAGGTCGTCATCGTCGAGCACCGTGGCCAGGGCGCCAGCGATGGCATCGGGATCACGGGGGTCGACCGCCAGCCCCACGCCCCCGGCCACCAGCTCCTCTGTGGCGGTGCCGGCCGATGTCACCACCGGCGCCCCGGCTGCGAGGGCCTCGGCCACCGGCAGCCCGTAGCCCTCCCACAGGCTCGGGTAGCACACCACCGCCGCGCCCCGGTACAGCGGCGCCAGATGCTCCCGGGGGACGAACCCCAGCCGCCGCACCCGATCGCCCAGGGCCGCGGCCGCGTTCGCGAGCGACTCGCCCCAACCGGTGGGGCCGACGACGACGAGGGTGACGTCGCCGTCGTCGGCCGTCAGGCGACCGAACGCCTCGAGCAACCTCGGCAGGTTCTTGCGGGGCTCGAGCGTCCCCACCGACAGCACGTAGCGGCCCTCCAGCCCGTAGGTCCGGCGGACCCGGGCCACGTCCGCGTCGCTGGCCTCGGCGGAGCCGGCGCCACCGTCCATGCCCCAGGGCACGTGGCGCAGCCGGTCAGACCCGATGCCGGCCGCCGCGCAGTCGGCGAGCGTCGCGTGCGACGGGCACAGGACGAGGTCGGCGTCGGCCACGACGCAGCGCAGCCCGGCCTCGAAGAAGCGCACGCCGTTGGCTGTGAACATCGACGGATCCCGCCGCCAGGCCAGGTCGTGGATCGTGACCACGAGGGGACGGGATCGGGGCGGGACGGCGTAGCCGGTGGCGTGGATCACATCGACAGGACCGGTGGCCCGCTCGACCGCGGGACGACGCCAGCGATGCCAGGTCTGGTATAGCGCGGCCCGGGGCAGGCGCAGGTGGCGCACCGGGATGGCGGGGCGCCACGGCTCGTCCGGCGGCCGCGCATGGCGGGCGGCCACGCCCACCTGCTCGACCCGACCGGTGGCGGCCACCGCGGCCACCTGCTCGATGACCGCGCCGGCGGTGCCCCCCGGCACTCGGTGCCAGCACTGCTCCACGACCACGGCCACACGCACCCTCTGATGGCTGGTGTCAGGCACTGGCGCACGTTTCGCCGGCCAGGAGTGCGATCCGTACACTGTGCCCGACACCAGCCATCTGGTGATCCTCGCACGTGGCGGCGGCTGGGCGGTACCCGGTCGTTACCATGGCTCGCCATGATCGAGGACTGGTCCCCGCTCACCGTGCTCGTCACCGGGGGCCGTGGCTTCCTCGGCAGGGCGGTGTGCGCCCGCTTGCGCGACCGGGGTGTCGGCCGGCTCGAGACGCCGTCGCCGGCCGACTACGACCTGCGCCGGCTTGACGACGTGGCCCGACTGTTCACCGACGTGGAGCCCGACCTGGTGATCCACCTCGCCGCACGGGTCGGGGGCATCGGCGCCAACATGGCCCGCCCGGCCGACCTCTACCTCGACAACCTGCTCATGGGCACCTACGTCATCGAACAGGCCCGGCTGGCCGGCACATCCAAGACCGTCGTCGCCGGGACCATTTGCTCCTACCCCAAGCACACACAGGTCCCGTTCAGCGAAGACTCGCTGTGGCAGGGCTACCCCGAAGAGACCAACGCCCCCTACGGCATCGCCAAGCTGGCCCAACTGGTGCAGGCCCAGGCCAACCGGGCGCAGTACGGGCAGAACGTCGTCTACCTCATGCCCACCAACCTCTACGGACCGGGCGACAAGTTCAATCCGGCGGTAAGCCACGTCATCCCGGCACTGATCAAGAAGTGCGTCGACGCCAAGGAGGCGGGGGCCGACCACATCGAGGTCTGGGGGACGGGGTCGGCGTCGCGGGAGTTCCTGTTCGTGGACGACGCCGCCGAGGGCGTCGTGCTGGCGGGCGAGCACTACGACGGCGCCGAGCCGGTCAACCTCGGCACGGACGAGGAGCTCCCGATCCGCGACCTCGTCAAGCTGATCGCCGACGCCACCGGGTTCGAGGGCGAGGTCCGCTGGGACGCGTCCAAGCCCGACGGCCAGCCCAGGCGCCGGGTCGATCCCAGCCGGGCGGCGGCCGCCTTCGGGTTCCAGGCCCGGACCGACTTCGCCCAGGGCCTGCGCCTCACGGTGGACTGGTACCTCGCCCACCGCGAGGAGGCCGAGGCGCGCGACCACTGAGCGGCCTCGGCGTTCAGGTGGCGAGGCCCGCCACGCGCGCCACCTCGGCCTCGAGCGCTTTCTTTGGCACATTGGGGCTCTCGGGGAACAGCCGCACGTCGGCCTTGCCGTCCGCCAGCTCCCACACGCCCACGACCCGGCCCTCGTGGATGACGACGGGTGAGATCCAGCCGGCCGTGCGACTGACATCCCTGCGGTGCTGGGCGGGCACGATGCGGACGTCGCCGGTGCCCGGCCCGAGGATGTACTGGTCGAAGCCGGCGAGCAGGCGCACCCCCTTGGATGGCCGCGTTCGAGCCAGCGCCTCGACGTCCTCGGCCATCACGGAGCATTCGAGCCCGTCGACCTCGACGCTCGACAGCCGGTCGCCGAGCGAACCGAACCACGAGCGCAGGGCCGCCTTGCGGCTCACCCCCCGGGTCAGCCAGGCGTCGAACGTCGCCGGGGTCGCCGGCCCGTGCGCCCGCAGATACGCCGGGATGACGGTGTGGGCCGCCTCCTCGGGCTCGGGCACGCCCGACCAGCCGGGCACCCACGACCGGGGCGAGGTGAACGTGACGCGGGTGCCCTGCCCGGGGCCGTGGCAGAGCCGGCCGGTCCACGCCAGCGGCTTGAGCACCGCGCCCCAACCCGAGGTGAGCTGCGACTCGAGGTGGGAGAACCCCTCCCGCTCGACCAGCGCCGCCGTCAGCTCCTGCCGGGTGAGCACGGCGCCATCGAGCAGCTCGTCGACCGCCGCACCCAGCGACTCCATCTGGTCCGGCGTCACGCCGAAGCTGCGCTGCCACACGGGCTTCTCCCAGGTGCGGGCCGCCGCCATCAGCGACAGGTAGGCACCCACCTGGGCGGCAGGGTGCAGGTGCAGCGTGCCCCGGACCGTCCACGTCTTGACCACCGTGCGGGCCTCGAGCGCCTTGGCCACGGCGCCGGCACGGGGGGTCCGCTGGCGGGTGGCGACGGCGAGTTCGGCCGACGAGGCGACCTGGGCCTGGACACCGGCCAGCCGCTCGACGATCTGCTCCACCGTGGCGGTCGTGCGGGGCACCAGGCTTTGTTGCCGCAGCCGCCAGGCCAGCACGTGGTCATAGGTCACCGACGCAGCCACGGGCTCACCCCGGCGGTTGCAACCCCAGGCTCTGGCGGAACCATGCGGCCGTGCGTTCGAGACCCTCCCGCAGGGGAACGACGGGCTCCCAGCCGAGCTGCACACGGGCCAACGTGATATCGGGCCGGCGCTGCGTCGGGTCGTCCACCGGCAGTGGCTCGTAGACGATGTCGGACCGGGACCCCGTCAGCTCCAGCACCAGCTCAGCCAGCTCGCGCACGGTGAACTCGCTCGGGTTGCCGATGTTCACCGGACCGGTCACGTCGCCGTCGAGCAGCGCCAGGATCCCCCGCACCTGGTCGTCCACGTAGCAGAAGCTGCGGGTCTGCGAGCCGTCGCCGTACACGGTCAGCGGCTTGCCCTCCAGCGCCTGCACCAGAAAGTTCGACACGACCCGGCCGTCGTTGGCTCTCATGTGCTCGCCAAACGTATTAAAAATGCGAACGATTCTCACATCGAGGCCGTGGTACCGGTGATACGCCATCGTCATGGCCTCGGCGAAGCGCTTGGCCTCGTCGTAGACCCCCCGGGGGCCGACCGGGTTGACGTGGCCCCAGTAGCTCTCGGGCTGCGGGTGGACCTGCGGGTCGCCGTACACCTCACTGGTGGAGGCCAGGAGGAACCGGGCGCCCTTGGCCTTCGCGAGGCCGAGCCCGTTGTGGGTCCCGAGGCTGCCGACCTTGAGCGTCTGGATGGGGATCTCCAGGTAGTCGACCGGCGACGCCGGGCTGGCGAAGTGCAGCACGGCATCGACCGTTCCTGGCACCCACAGGTAGGTGCTGACGTCGTGGTCGACGAACGTGAATCCGGGGCGGGCGAAGAGGTGCTCGATGTTGTCGACGCTGCCGGTGACGAGGTTGTCGATGGCGACCACCTCGTCACCGCGGTCGAGCAGCGCCTCGCACAGGTGCGACCCCAGGAACCCCGCTCCCCCGGTGACGACGATCCGGGCCATGGCCGAATGATCCGGCCTGCTAGCGCCCGATGCCGACGTAGCTGAACCCCCGGCGCTCGAGCGCCGGCTTGTCGAGCAGGTTCCGGGCGTCGATCACTCGCGGCGTCTCCATGAGCCCCGCCACCTTGTCGAAGTCGAGCCAGCGGAAGTCGTCCCACTCGGTGAGCACCGCCAGCACTCCGGCTCCCTCGCACACCGAGTACGGATCGTTGGCGGGCACGACGCCGCCCACCGGTCCCTTGACCGCCGGGTCGTACGCCTGGACCTCGGCGCCCTGCTCGGTCAGCAACGACACGATCCGGAGCGCCGGCGACTCGCGGGTGTCGTCGGTCCGGGCCTTGAACGTGAGACCCCACACCGCGACCTTCACGCCCTCGAGCGATCCGCCCGCCATCTCCCGGATCTTGGCGGCCACCCGCTGGAACTGGTCCTCGTTGACGGTGATCACGCCCCGCATGAGGTCGAACGAGTAGCCGGCGTCGTCGGCGATGTGCACCAGCGCGCGGGTGTCCTTGGGCAGGCAACTACCTCCGAACCCGGGGCCGGGCTTCAGGAACTCGTGACCGATGCGGCTGTCGTAGCCCATGCCCAGGACGACGTCCTTGACGTCGGCGCCGACGGCGTCGCAGACCGCGGCGATGGCGTTGACGAAGCTGATCTTGGCGGCCAGGAAGGCGTTGGAGGCGTACTTGATCGTCTCGGCCGACGCCGGGTCGGTGACGATGATCGGCGCCGTCACCCCGATGTAGAGCGACGCCACCCGCACGGCGGCGGACTGGTCGTCGCTGCCGATGACGATGCGGCCGGGGTTGAGGAAGTCGTGGACCGCCGAGCCCTCCCGCAAGAACTCGGGGTTGGACACCACCACCACGTCATCGCGGCCCAGCACCCGCTCCACCACCCGAGTGGACCCCACCGGGACGGTGGACTTGTTGACCACGACGGCTTCGGACGGCAGCACGGGGCCGATCTCCCGCGCCGCCGCCTCGATGTAGGTGAGGTCGGCGGAGCCGTCGTCGCCCTGGGGCGTCGGCACGCACAGGTAGGCGAACTCGGCGGCCCGCGCCGCGCTGGCGGCGCCCAGCACGAAGCTCAGGCGCCCGCCCTCGAGACCCTCCCGGACCATGGCCTCGAGGCCGGCCTCGACGATCGGCACCTCGCCCCGCGTCAGCTGGGCCACCTTGGCCTCGTCGATGTCGGCACACACCACGTCGTGGCCGAGATGGGAGAAGCACACCGCGGTCGTCAGCCCGACGTACCCCGCGCCGATGACGGCGATCTGCGCCATGAACTGGACCTCCGACCTGCAAGCGCCCCAGCGACTCGTTGACGAAGCGACAACCGTAGCGCCCGGACCTGCTTCGGGGGCCATCCGTCGTAGGAGGGCGCCCGCACTACCCTCTCCCGACGTGCAGAACGCGCTGGGCGCCGTGCAATCGCTGCTGCTCCTCGGTGGTTCGTCCGACATCGGGGCGGCGATCGCCGAGCGGCTGGTGCCGGGCGGCTGCCGCGCCGTCGTCCTGGCCGGGCGCCGGCTCGAAGCCATGGAGCCCGTCGCCCGGTGCCTGCGGGCCGGCGGTGCCGAGGTGGCCGTCACCGCCTGGGACGCCACCGACATCGGGGGCCACGGCGACGCCGTCAAGGCGGCGTGGGAGGCCGCCCACGAGATGTCACGCGGGACCGCGGGCGACATCGACTGCGTGGTGCTGGCGGCCGGGGTCCTGGGTGACCAGCCACACCTGGAGGAGGATCCGACTGCGGCCGCCGAACTGACCATCGCCAACTACGCCGGGCCGGTGTCCACGTTGCTCCAGGTCGCCCGCCGGCTGAAGGAGCAGGGGCACGGAACGATCGTGGTCCTCAGCTCGGTGGCCGGCGAGCGGGCCCGCCGCTCCAACTTCGTGTACGGATCGTCGAAGGCGGGTCTGGACGCGTTCGCCCAGGGGCTCGCCGACTCGCTGGTCGGCACCGGCGTGCGGGTCGTCGTGGTGCGACCCGGGTTCGTCCGCTCGTCCATGACCGAGGGTCGCCGGCCGGTCCCGCTCGCCACGACCCCGGCGGCCGTCGCCGACGCGGTGGCCGACGCCCTCGCCTCCGGCAAGGAGGTCATCTGGGTGCCCGGCACCTTTCGCTACGTGATGGCCGCCTTCCGGCACCTGCCGCGGCCGCTGTGGCGCCGACTGTCCGCCAAGATGTGACATCGATCCCACCATGACCAGCACGTCCCCCTCCGGGGGTGTCGCCACCGAGGACACGGGCGGCGGCGCTCCGGAGCCCGAACCGGCAACACGAGGATCGCTGGTCGGGGGACTGGTGCGGCTCGCGCGGCCCCGGCAATGGGCCAAGAACCTGCTGGTTTTCGCCGCCCCGGCCGCCGCCGGCGTCCTGGACAACACCGAGCCGGCGGTCGACGCGCTCATCGCCTTCGCGGCCTTCTGCCTGGCCGCCTCCGGCACCTACTACATCAACGACGCCCGGGACGCGGGCGCCGACCGGTTCCATCCCGCCAAGCGCGCCCGGCCGGTGGCGGCGGGCGTCGTCCCGGTGGGGGTCGCCTACGCGGGCGGGGCGGTCCTGCTGGCAACGTCGGTGGCGCTGGCGTTCGCTGCCAGCGCCGAGCTGGCCGCCACGATCGTGGGCTACGTGGCCCTGACCACCGCCTATTCGGCCGGGCTGAAGAACGTAGCGGTGGTCGACCTCGTGGTCGTGGCGGCCGGGTACGTGTTGCGGGCCGTGGCGGGCGCCGCGGCCACCGACGTGCCGATCTCCGACTGGTTTTTCATCGTCACCAGCTTCGGCGCGCTGTTCATGGTGTCTGGCAAGCGCGGCGCCGAGGCCAGCGAGATGGGCGGGGCCGTGACCTCGGGCGCCACCCGCTTCCGCGCGGTGCTCGGCGCCTACAGCGAGAGCTACACCGCCTACCTGCGATCGGTGACGTCTGGTGCGGTGCTCGTCGCATATTGCCTGTGGGCCTTCGAGAAGGCGGACGCCTCCCTGGACCCGCCGTCGGTTCCCTGGTACCAGCTGTCGATCCTGCCGTTCGTGATGGCCGTGCTGCGCTATGCGCTGGTGCTGGACAAGGGCGACCGGGGCTCCGCCCCGGAGGACATCATCCTCGGCGACCGCACGTTGCAGTGCATCGGCGTGGCCTGGGCCGTCGTGTTCGCCATCGGCGTGTACACGGCGTGACCATCGAGATGGACTCGGCACCCGAAGACAGCGGTGTCGAGATCGTCGCCGGGTGGGGCCGCATTCCCGCCTCAGCCGCCCACGTCGTGCGCCCCCGGGACGCCGACGAGCTGTCCGTGGCCGCCAAGGCCGCCGGCCCTCGGGGCGCCATCGCCCGGGGCCTGGGACGGGCCTACGGGGACTCGGCCATGAACGCCGGAGGCCTGGTCATCAGCTCCACCGGCGTGTCGGGGCTGCTCGCGCTGGACCACACCCGCGGCACGGCCCGCGTGCTAGCGGGCACGTCGCTCGACGCGCTGCTGCGGGAGATCGTGCCGCACGGCTGGTTCGTGCCCGTCACGCCCGGCAGCCGCCACATCACCGTCGGGGGCGCGATCGCCGCCGACGTCCACGGCAAGGATCACCACGCCAGCGGCAGCTTCGGTGCCCACGTCCTGTCGCTGGTCCTGGCGCTGGTGGACGGCACTCGCCGCACGCTCACGCCGGCCGGCGACCGCGACGAGTTCTGGGCCACCTGCGGCGGGCTGGGGCTGACCGGCACGACCGTGGAGGCCACCGTCCGCCTGCATCCCATCGAGACGAGCCTGGTGCGAGTGGACACCGATCGGGTGCCCGACCTCGACACGCTTCTGGCGCTGCTGTCGGAGGGCGGTCCGCGGCACCGCTATTCGGTGGCGTGGGTCGACTTCCTGGCCCGCGGGCGCTCGCTCGGCCGGTCGGTCCTGACCCAGGGCGACTTCGCCCGCCTCGACGAGCTGCCCCGGCCCCGCCGCCACCCGGGACGTCGACGCATGGCGAGTGACCCGTTGGCCTACCGTCCTCCGCCAGCGCTGCCCACGCCCAGCGCCGTGCCCGGCGGGATCCTGAACAGGGCCAGCATCCTGGCGTTCAACGAGCTGTGGTACCGGCGGCACCCCCGGCGCCGACGCGACGAGCTCCAGTCGATCGCCCGGTTCTTCTACCCGCTCGACCTGGTCGACGGCTGGAACCGCCTGTACGGGCCCCGGGGGTTCCTCCAGTGGCAGTGCCTGCTGCCGTTCGGGGCCGAGGACGTGCTGCGCGAGATCGTCGAGGCACTGGCCGGGCACCGGGCCCCCAGCTTCCTGGCGGTGCTCAAGTACTTCGGCGCCGCCGACCCGGGACCGCTGTCGTTCCCGGGCCCGGGCTGGACGCTGGCGCTCGACGTCCCCACGACCGACGCCACGCTGGCGCCGCTGCTCGATCGGCTCGACGAGCGCGTGGCCGAGGCGGGCGGGCGGATCTACCTGGCCAAGGACAGCCGCCTGCGCCCCGAGCTGCTGCCCGCCATGTATCCGCGGCTCGACGAGTGGCGGGCTGTGCGCGACCGCTTGGACCCCGACCGCCGCCTCGCCAGCGACCTGGCCCGCCGGTTGCGCCTGTTGGGCTAGCCGTCAGCTCGTCAGCCGCTTGACGAGCTGCGCCAGGCTGTCGCGGTAGTGGGGCAGCAGGGGGAAGCCGGCCAGGCGGAGGGCGGCGTTGTCGAGCACCGAGTTGGCCGGGCGAGGGGCGGGCCGGGGCGGGTCGAGGTCGGCGGTGGCGATGGGGCGCACCCGGCCGGCGTCGTGCCCCGCTACCGACAGGATGTCGCGCACGAACTCGTACCAGCTCACCGCCCCCTGGTTGGTGACGTGGAACAAGCCCGGCACCCGCGAGGCCACCAGCGAGCGAACGGCCACGGCCAGGTCGGCGGTGAAGCTGGGGCAGCCGCGCTGGTCGTCGACGAACGCCAGCTCGGGGGCGTCGGCCCGGCCGGCCAGACCCAGCACCGTCTTAACCATGTTCTTGCCGTGCTCGCCACACACCCAGGACGTGCGCACGATGCAGGCCCCGGGCGCATGGTCGGCCAGCTCGTGCTCGCCGCCCAGCTTGGACGCGCCGTACACCGATTGCGGGCCGGTCGGGTCCCACTCCACGTAGGGACCGTCCTTGGTGCCGTCGAACACGTAGTCGGTCGACACGCAGCAGAGGTGGGCGCCCGCCCGGCGGCTGGCATCGGCCACCCAGCGGGTCCCGAGGGCGTTGACCCGGAACGCCCGGTCTGGGTCGCCCTCGCAGGCGTCGACCGCCGTCCAGGCGGCGGCGTGCACCACGACGTCGGGCCGGATGGACAGCACCGCCTGGTAGACGGCGTCCCGGTCCCCCACGTCGAGCGCGGCGTGCGTGGCCGGGACCACCTCGTCGCCCATGGCCTCGCAATGGGCGACGACGTCCCGCCCGAGCTGCCCGCCGGCCCCCGTGACCAGAACCTTCACGAGAGCCCCGCCCGCTCCTTGAGGGGGCGCCACCACCACCCGTTGGCCCGGTACCACTCGACCGTCTCGGCCAGCGCCTCGTCGAGCGTGCGGCGCTTGCGCCAGCCCAGCGCCGTGACCTTGCCGATGTCGACCGAGTAGCGGCGGTCGTGGCCCAACCGGTCCTCGACGTAGCTCACCATCTCCTCGCCCGCACCGAACAGCGCGAGCAGCTTGTCGACCAGCACCCGGTTGGGCGTCTCGTTCCCGGCCCCGATGTTGTAGACCTCGCCCACCGCACCCCGCTCCAGCACCAGCCCCACCCCGGCACAGTGGTCGTCGACGTACAGCCAGTCCCGCTGGTTGAGCCCGTCGCCGTACAACGGCACCGGCCGTCCGTCGATGAGGTTGGTGGTGAACAGCGGGATCGCCTTCTCGGGGAACTGGTAGGGGCCGAAGTTGTTGGTGCACCGGGTGACGGTCACCGGCAGGCCGTAGGTGTGGTGGTACGACAGGGCGATCAGGTCGGACCCGGCCTTCGACGCCGCGTAGGGCGATCGGGGCTCGAGGGGATCGGTCTCGAGCGACGATCCCCGCTCCACCGAGCCGTAGACCTCGTCGGTGCCTATGTGGATCACCCGGGAGACCTCCAGGCGCCGCGCCGTGTCCATCACTACGTTGGCGCCGAAGCAGTTGGTGTTGACGAAGTCGTCGGGCCCGGCGATCGAGCGGTCGACATGGCTCTCGGCGGCGAAGTGCAGCACCGCGTCGTGGCCGGCCATGGCCTCCTCGAGCGTGCCCGGGTCGCAGATGTTGCCCTTCACGAAGCCGAAGCGGGGGTCGTCGTCGACGTCACGCAGGGTCGACAGGTTGCCGGCGTAGGTGAGGGCGTCGTAGACGGTCACCTGGTCGTCGGTGTTGGCGAGGACCCAACGGACGTAGTTGGAGCCGATGAACCCGGCCCCGCCGGTCACGAACTGCCTCATGATCGACCCGTCCGCAGCGCGGCGTGGGGACGGCGGTCGGCCGGCAGGTCGGCTCTGAACGGGTTGGCCCGGTCACGGGCCGACAGCACCGGGTCGGACACGCCCCAGTCGGCGCCCACCTCGGGATCGTCCCACGCGACGCCCAGCTCGTCGGCCGGGTTGTAGTAGCCGTCGACCAGGTAGATGATGGTCATGTCGGTGAGCGCGGCGAACCCGTGGGCCACCCCGGGCGGGATGTAGACGCCCCGGTGGTCGTGCTCCACCCCCGGCGTCCCCGGGGCGCTGCCCAGGTCGACCGTCAGCGTCTTGCCGTCGGTCGGCGAGCCCGCCCGCAGGTCGTGGAGCACCACCCGGCACTGCCCGAACGGCACGTACCAGTAGTCCGCCTGGTGGAGGTGGTAGTGCAACCCCACCACCGCACCGGCGCGGCGGTCGCCCCGGTTGGCCTGGATCATCTCCCGGCCCTCGGGGAACCACTGGCGCCGGTAGGTCTCGATGAAGCTGCCCCGCTCGTCTCCGTGGATGTCGGGCTCGACGACCACGACGCCCTCGATCACGTCGGACGGAAGGATCTTGGCCATCTGGCCCTCCTCAGTGCAGCTCGACGACCGAGTGGTCGCCGAGCATGAGCCGCAGCGCCCGGGGCCGTCGCGTCGATCGGGTCAGCTCGACCTCGCGGCCGATGAGGCTGTCGGTGAGGCGGGGGACGTCGACGATGCGGCTGCGGGTGAGCACCACGGAGTGCTCCAGCTCGGAGTCGACGATCTCGCAGTCGGGGCCGACCGAGCTGAAGGGGCCGACGTAGCTGTTCACCACGCGGGTGCCCGACCCGATGATGGCGGGACCGAGGACCCTGCTGTTCACGATCTCGGCGCCGGCCTCGATGACGACCCGGCCCTCGATGGCCGACCCGGCGTCTACCGATCCCTCGACCCGAGGCTCCAGCGACTCGAGCACCAACCGGTTGCACTGGAGCAGCGGATCCTTCTTGCCCGTGTCGATCCACCAGCCCTCGAGGACCTCGTGGTTGACGCGATGGCCATGGTCGATCAGCCACTGGATGGCGTCGGTGATCTCCAGCTCACCCCGCCACGACGGCTCGACGGCGGCGACGGCGTCGTGCACGCGGCGGTCGAACAGGTAGACACCCACCAGCGCCAGGTCGGACGGCGGGTCGACCGGCTTCTCGACCAGCCGCACGACCTCGCCCCCGTCCGCCAGCTCGGCTACGCCGAACTGGCGTGGGTCGTCGACCCTGGCCAGCAAGATCTGCGCCGCCGGCGCCGTTCCGTTGCGCGCCGCCTCGAAGCGGTCGGTGAAGCCGGCCAACCCCTGCTGGAGCATGTTGTCGCCCAGGTACATCACGAAGTCGTCCTCGGCGAGCAACTCCCGCGCGATCAGCACGCAGTGAGCCAGCCCCAGTGGCTCGTCCTGCGGGATGTAGGTGATGTCGACGCCCCAGCGGGATCCGTCGCCAACCGCCGCCATGACCTCGTCGCGGGTGGTGCCGACGATGATGCCGATCTCCTTGATGCCCGCCTCGACCATGTCCTCGATGCCGTAGAAGAGGATCGGCTTGTTGGCGATGGGCACGAGCTGCTTGGCGCTCGTGTGGGTGATGGGGCGCAGGCGCGTGCCCGCGCCGCCCGCCAGGATGAGGCCTTTCATGGAGGAGCCATTCTTGCAGGGTCCGGCCGGCGGGGTCAGACGGGCAGACCGAGGTCGCGGGCGATGACCAGCCGCTGGATCTCGCTCGTGCCCTCGCCGATCTCGAGGATCTTGGCGTCGCGGTAGTGCCGGGCCACCGGCGTCTCGTCCATGAACCCGTAGCCGCCGAACACCTGCGTGGCCATGCGGGTGGCGGTCACCGCCGCCTCCGTGGCGTACAGCTTGGCGATCGCCGCGGCGCGCTTGTAGGGCTGGCCGGTGTCACGCCGCCACGCCGCCTGGTAGACGAGCAGTTCCGCGGTCTCGGCCATGACCGCCAGGTCGGAACAGGCGAACGCCACCGCCTGGTTGGCGCCGATGGGGCGACCGAACGCCTGGCGCTCGTTGGCGTAGGCCACCGACTGCTCGAGGCAGCAGCGGATGACGCCGACGGCGAGCGCGGCGATGGCGATGCGGCCCTCGTCGAGGATCTCGAGGAACTGGGCGAAGCCCCGGCCCCGCTCCCCCAGCAGGTTGACGGCCGGCACCCGGCAGTCGTTGAACGTCAGCCCGTGGGTGTCGGAGGCGTGCCAGCCCATCTTGCGGTACGGCGGCTCCACGCCGAACCCCGGGGTCCCCGCCGGCACGATGATGCAGGAGATCTCGGGCGATCCTGCACCGTCCCCACCCGTCCGGGCTGTGATCGTCACGAGCGAGGTGATGTCCGTGCCCGAGTTGGTGATGAACGCCTTGGCCCCGTTGATCACCCACTGGCCGGTGTCGGCGTCGCCCTCGAGCCGGGCGGTGGTTCGGGTGCCGCCGGCGTCGCTGCCCGCCTCCGGTTCGGTGAGGCCGAACCCGCCGAGGGCTCGACCGGCACAGAGGTCGGGCAGCCAGGACTGGCGCTGCTCCTCGGTGCCGAACCGGTAGATGGGACTGGCGCCCAGGCCGACGCCCGCCTCCAAGGTGATCGCCAGGGACTGGTCGACGCGGGCCAGCTCCTCGATGGCGATGCACAGCGTGGTGAGGTCGGCGCCGCCGCCGCCGTACTCCTCGGGGAACGGGATGCCGAACAGCCCGAGCTCACCCATCTGGCGCACCACGTCCACCGGGAACGTGTGGTCGGCGTCCCAGGCCTCGGCATGGGGCGCGATCTCGGCCTCCGCGAAGGCACGCACGACCTTGCGCAGCGCCCGCTGCTCGTCGGTGAACTCCACCTGCACGGGCCCGATGGTACGGCCCCTATCCTCCGCCCGTGCCCGATGTCGTCCCGCTCGCCGTGGTCGGCGGCCGGCTGCTGACCCGGCTGGTGGACGTGACCGACGACCTGGCGGCGCTGGAAGGGCGGGGCATGTGGGCGGTGGTGCTGCCGTTCGAGGGACCGCCGATCTGCGCCCGGTTCGCCGACGTGCGGCCCGCACGGCCCTGGCCCGGGGCACCGTGGCGCGGTCCCGCCCCGTCGGAGTGGACGACGTCCCTCGACCACGACCGGTTCTGCGCGGGCGTCGACGCCATCCGGTCCAGCATCGCCGCCGGGGACGTGTACCAGGTCAACCTCACCCGCCGGCTGTCGGCGGCGCTGCCGGCCGGGGCCGACGTGGCCGCCCTGGGCGCGGCGCTGGGCCGAGCCAATCCGGCGCCCTACGCCGCCGTGGTGCGCATTCCCCCGTCGAACCGGAGCGCCGGCTGCCAGGTGGCGTCGGCGTCACCGGAGCGGTTCCTCCGCCGGGACGGCGACCGGGTCTGGTCCTCGCCCATCAAGGGGACCGCCGCCACCCCCGACGGGTTTCTCCCCAAGGACCGGGCCGAGAACGTGATGATCGTCGACCTGGTCCGCAATGACCTGGGGCGGGTGTGCGAATGGGGATCGGTCGAGGTGCCCGCCCTGTGCGCGGTCGAGCAGCACCCGGGCCTGGTGCACCTGGTGTCCACCGTGTCCGGCCGGCTGCGGCCAGGCGCCGGCTGGCCCGAGGTGATCGCCGCCACCTTCCCCCCGGGATCGGTGACCGGCGCCCCCAAGCTGGCGGCCCTCGAGCACATCGCCCGCCTGGAGACCGCGCCCCGCGGGGTCTACTGCGGCGCCGTGGGCTGGGTCGACGCCGACGCGGGCCAGGGCGAGCTCAACGTGGCCATCCGCACGTTCTGGGTTGAGGGCGGCATGCTCCACCTGGGCACCGGCGGGGGGATCACCTGGGGGTCCGACCCCGAGGGCGAGTGGATCGAGACCGAGCTCAAGGCGCGGCGGCTGCTCGAGGTGGCGAGCGGGATGTACGCCGGCGCCGCCGCCTCCACTGCTGGTTCCACCATCCACGACCGCGGGTAGTGCCCGTCGTACGCTGGCGGAGCGATGGGGTCGTGGATCGCCTACCGCCTCCGGCTGGGATGGCTGCTCGGTCACCGGGTCGTGCTCCTCGAGCACCGGGGCCGCACCACGGGGCGCCCGATCCGTACGGCGCTCGGTGTCGTGCGCTGGGACCCGGCCACCCGGCACCTGCTCGTGGTGGCCCGCTCGGGGCCCGACACCGACTGGTACCGCAACGTGCTGGCGCATCCGCTGGTCCGGGTGGCCATCGGGCGGGAGCGCAACGTCCCGGGGTCCGCGGTACCCCTCGCGGACGACGAGGTCCGGAGCGAGCTGGAGCGTGTCCGGGCCCGCCGTCCCGGGGTCACCGGCCGGGTTGGTCGGCTGCGGCCTCGGCCGTGGGCGCGGGTGACGCGCTGCGGGCGTCCGCGACCCTCTGAGCGGCTCGTGGCCGTGGTCATCGACCTGGCGCCACCGCGCCGGCGGGCCCACTGGCCCGCCCGGTCGCCGCGATCCCAGCGCCGTCCGCTGGCCGCCTGACGACGCGGTTGGCGCACGTCCTGGTGCCCGTGCGCCAGGATGGGCGGCCATGGTGACCGGTGCGGTGTGGCTCGATGGGGTGATCGTCGATGCGGGCGAGGCCAAGATCTCGGTCTTCGATCACGGGCTGACGGTGGGCGACGGCGTGTTCGAGACCGTCAAGGTGATCGACCGGCGTCCGTTTGCGTTGCGCCGGCACATCGAGCGGCTGCACCGGTCGGCGCAGGGCCTCGGGCTCGACGTCCCCCTGAGCGACACGAGGCTGCGGGCCGCGGTCGACGAGGTCCTCACGGCCGCCGAGGCCCAGCCCGGGACGACCGCGGCTGAGGGCGCCCGATCAGGGCGCCCGGGGCCCGAGCGGCCCGGCCACGAAGTGCCCAGGAGCGGAAATCACGCCGCGGGCGGCCCGCGTAGCGGCCGATCCGCGCGGCTGCGCATCACGCTGACCGGCGGCGTGGCGCCACCCGGGTCGGGGCGGGGAACGGACGGCCCGACGCTGATCATCGCCGTGGCCCCCCTCGATCCCTGGGAGCCGGACACGGTCGCGGTCACGGTGCCCTGGCCCCGGAACGAGCGGTCGGCGGTGACCGGGCTCAAGACCACGTCGTATGCCGAGAACGTGGTCGCCCTGGCCGAGGCCCGCAAGGTCGGCGCCACCGAGGCGATCATGGCCAACCTGGCCGGGAACCTGTGCGAGGGCACCGGGACCAACGTCTTCGTGGTGCGGGGCGGCCGGCTGCTCACGCCGCCGCTCCTGGCCGGGTGCCTGGCGGGCGTGACCCGGGCGCTGCTGCTGGAGCAGCTGCCCGATGCCGACGAGGAGAACATCCCCATGGCCGCGCTCGCGGACGCCGACGAGGTGCTGCTCACGTCCTCGACCCGCGACGTGCAGCCGCTCCGGATGCTCGACGGCCGCGAGCTCCCCGGCATCCACGGCCCGGTCGCCAAGCGCGCCATCGACGCCATCGCCGACCTCCAGGCCCGAGACCTCGATCCTTGAACAGGTGGCGTTCAGCCGGCACGCAGGTGGATCACATCGCCGACGGCGAAGGTGCGCCGCTGGCCGCCCAGCGTCTCGACGACCAGGTGGCCCTCGGGCGTGACGTCCACCGCCGTGCCCTCGACGTCTCCGGCGCCGAGCTCCACCCGGACACGCCGCCCCAGGGTGGCCGACCGCCCCCGCCAGTCGTCCATCACCACGCCGGGGCCGCCGGTCAGCAGCCGGCCGTGATGCTCGTCGAGCCGGCGTAGGAAGGCGACGAGCAGGTCGACACGGTCGAGCTGTTCGACTCGCCCGGCCGGCGCCACCCAGTTGAGCGCGACGGCGCGGTCGGCCACCTCGCGGATGCCTGCGTCGTCGGTTGGCCAACACACGTTGAGGCCCACGCCGACCACGACCGCCACCCGTTCGTGGGCTGCGGGCTGTCGCCAGCCCGCCGAGATGGTGGCGCTGGCGGGCCAGTCGGCTTCGGCCAGGATCCCGGCCAGCTTGCGGTCTTCGCCCTCGCCCGCCACGACGAGGTCGTTGGGCCACTTGAGCCCGGGCGACACCCCGGCCACGTCCTCGACGGCTTCGGCCAGTGACACGCCCGTGGCCATGGTGACGGCGCCCGCCACCCCCGCCGGCGGGCGCAGCAGCACCGACAGCAGCAGCGACCCGCCGGGCGGCGCCACCCAGGTGCGGTCCCGTCGCCCGCGCCCAGCGGTCTGGTGATCCGCCACGACGACCACGCCCTCGGCGGCCCCGTCCCGCGCCAGGGCCATGGCGTCCGCATTGGTCGATCCCGTCGAGCCCACCCAACGGACGTCGGCGAACCGGGAGCCGGCCAATGACGTTCGTGCCGCCCGCTCCCGGTCACCCGGGCCACTGGCACCGTGGTTTCTGGCACGGTCGCCCGGCATGCCCGTAAACATACGGTGTGCTCTCGAAGATCCTGATCGCCAACCGGGGCGAGATCGCGGTGCGGGTCATCCGCGCCTGTCGTGACCTCGGCATCCGCAGCGTCGCCGTCTACTCCGATCTCGACCGCGACAGCCTGCACGTCCGGTTGGCCGACGAGGCGTATGCGTTGGGCGGCCAGACCGCGGCCGAGAGCTACCTCGACATCGCCAAGATCCTGGATGTCGTCGAGCGGGCAGGGACCGACGCCGTCCATCCCGGCTACGGGTTCTTCAGCGAGAACACCGACTTCGCCCGGGCCATCACCGCCAAGGGGGTCACCTTCATCGGTCCGCCGCCCGAGGCCATCGAGATCATGGGCGACAAGGTGTCGTCCCGCCTCGCCGCCCAGCGGGCGAGCGTGGCCGGGGTGCCGGGCACCACCGAGTTCCTCACGAGCGCCGACGAGGTGATGGCCTTCGGCGAAGAGCACGGCTGGCCGGTGGCCATCAAGGCGGCCTACGGCGGCGGCGGCCGGGGCATGCGTGTGGTGCGGTCGGCGGCCGAGGCGGCCGACGCGCTGGAATCGGCCCAGTCCGAGGCGCTCAAGGGCTTCGGCCGCAGCGAGTGCTACCTGGAGCGCTACCTGACCTGGCCCCGCCACATCGAGATGCAGGTGTTCGCGGACACGCACGGCAACGCGGTGTGGGTGGGCGAGCGGGACTGCTCGGCGCAGCGCCGCCACCAGAAGCTGATCGAGGAGAGCCCGGCGCCCGGGTTCCCCGACGAGATCCGCCAAGCCATGGGCGACGCCGCCGTGCGGGTCACCAAGGCCTGCGGCTACGTCAATGCGGGGACGGTCGAGTTCCTCTACGAGGGGCCACGCTCGGCCGAAGGCCGAGGCCGCCACGGGGCGGCGGGTGGGGGTCGGGCCGGAGAGTTCTACTTCCTGGAGATGAACACCCGGCTGCAGGTCGAGCATCCGGTTACCGAGCTGGTGACCGGCCTCGACCTGGTGGCCGAGCAGATCCGGGTGGCGTCGGGGGAGCCGCTGTCGTTCACGCAGGAGGACATCGTCCGGCGGGGCCACGCCATCGAGGTGCGGATCAACGCCGAGAACCCGGCGGGCGGCGCGTTCGTGCCCTCCCCCGGGCCGATCACGACGCTGCGGCCGCCGCAGGGCTACGGGGTGCGCTGGGACGGCGGCTACGAGTCCGGCGACGAGGTCAGCCAGTTCTACGACAACCTGCTCGGCAAGCTCATCTGCTGGGGCGCCGACCGGGACGCGGCGATCGCCCGGACGCTACGGGCGCTCGACGAGTTCGAGATCGCCGGCGTGGCCACCACGATCCCGGCGGACGTGGCCATCCTGCGTCACCCGGACTTCGTCGCCGGCGAGCACTCCACCAAGTGGGTCGAGGAGCGCCTGGACCTGTCGGCCGTCGCCGGGCCGCCGGCGTTGCCGCCGGACGCCGAGGCCGCCGAGGCCGCCGAGCCGAAGGTGCGGCGCGACGTCGACGTGGAGGTCAACGGCCGGCGCTTCGGGGTGACCGTGTGGGTGCCCGAGTCGCAGGCGGGCCCGGTGGTGGCGCCGGGTTTGAGCGGTTCCGGGGGCCGGGCC
>DASQUK010000145.1:0-2046 GCA_035641315.1 Acidimicrobiales bacterium
GTCACCATTGCGGAACCTCACCGTGGTACGAGCCGTCCTGCCGGTCACAAGCGGACGATCGGGCACGTGAGCGTGCGGGTCACGCCTCCCACGAGATGGATACGCGACACCACCAGCTTGCCAAGGGCGTCCACGTTCTCGGTCTCCACCCGTGCGATCACGTCGTAGGGGCCGGTGATCGCCTCGGCGGAGATCACCCCCTCGAGTGCACCGATCTCCTCGGAGGCGTCAGCCGCGGCTCCCACGTCGGTTTGGACCAGTACGTAGGCTTCCACTTGCACCTCACGCGATGCGGACCTCGGGGAGGAGGCCGACCTCGCGGGCGTGCTCGACGCTCGGCCGCAGCGGCTCTCGCGGGGTACGCCGACATGTTCGACAGGCGACGCCATGGCCGAGTCGGCGGTCCAGACGGCTAGCCGGCCTAGGCGTGCACGTTGACATAGGTATTGCCGGCGAGGATGGCATTCACGAGAGCCGTGACGACTGGCCGGCCAACGGGCCGATGAGGTCGTCCTCGGTGACAGTGCCTTGGGCGAGCACGCTGGAGAAGCATGTTCCCCCTGTCGACCGGCTGCGCCGGTGGCGCGGCTGGAACCCAGCCTCTTCCGGATCGACCGGGCCGACAAGGGCTCCGCCTACCCTGAGATCGTGCCGGAGATGGAGCGGTGCACGCCGTACCAGGGCCAGCCGTGAGCACGTGGTGGTCTGAGCTCTCAGACGACGAGCTGCGCGCACGGCTCGTCCAGCGCGGTGTGGACGAGTCCGCCGCCGGGTTCCTTGTCGACCACCGGGAGGACCCGCTGGCGGCCAAGATGATCGCTGAGTTGCTCCGAGGCAACTGACGTCAACCCAACCCGGATCGTCCCGAGCCGTCTTTCACACTGTTGCGCGAGCGGCCGATCGCGGGCTGCCGGCCCGGATTCGTCACGGCGCGAGCCGTTCGATGCGCCAGCCGCCCGCGTCGCGTCGGTAGCGGAGCCGGTCGTGGAGGTGGTCTGGGCGACCCTGCCAGAACTCGATCTCGTCGGGGCCCACGACGTAGCCGCCCCAGCCCGGGGGGCGGCCGTCGGCGAGGCCCTCGGATGCAGCGAGGAGCTGGCGCAGGCGCTGCTCGAGCACCTCGAGGCCGGCAATCACCTCGTCCTGGGGCGCGATCCCGGCCGCGAGGTTCGCCTCCCGCGGCCGTGTGGCGAAGAAGGCGTCGGCCTCCGCGTCGGGGACCGGCGTGACCCGCCCACCGACCCGCACTTGCCGTTCCAACGCTGACCAGAGGAACACCAGCGCAGCCCGAGGGTTGGCCTCGAGCTCGGCGGCCTTGGCGCTGCGCGTGTCGGTGAAGAACAGCAAGCCTCGCTCGTCGAGGCCCCGGAGGATGACCGCACGGGCCGAAGGCCGGCCCTCGGACGACACCGTGGCGAGCACCATGGCGTCGGACCAGTGGTCGCCCGTCGCTCGGGCCTCGTCCCACCAGGCGCGGAACTGGGCGATGGGATCGGCGGGGACGCGGTTCTCGCTCAGGCGACGCAAGCCGACAGGCTATTGGGCGTTCGCCAGCTCGACGGCGCTCTCGTGTTCAGGGACATCACGGGCCGTAGCGGCCAGCTCGTACCATGGTGTTGGTGGTCGAAGCCCGCAGCGATGTGGTCGGCAGTCTGCTCCGTCCGCAGCGGCTGCTGGCGGCGCGCCAGCGGTTCGCTGAAGGCAGACTCACCACCGCCGAGCTCAAGGCCGTCGAAGACGATGCTGTCGAGGAAGCCCTGCGCCTGCAGGAGGACGCGGGCGTCGCGGTCGCGACGGATGGCGAGATGCGCCGCGTGTCGTTTCAGAGCCAGGTCCCCGCGGCCGTCGAGGGCTTCTCGGAGTGGGATCTCGACGCCTTCCTGTGGGGCGACTGGCAGGGCGACAAGGCGGTCGGCGATCTGCGGGTCGAGCGTCCCGAGCTGGCCGTGACCGGGAAGCTGCGGCGCCGTCGTTCCCTGTGCGCCGAGGAATTCGCCTACGCCCGCGGGCGCACCGATCGGGTGCTGAAGGTCACCCTTCCCAGCC
>DASQUK010000146.1:0-7848 GCA_035641315.1 Acidimicrobiales bacterium
GGACGCCACCGACCGTGCGACCGCAGCCGCCACCGCCACACCGGCGGCCAGGCCGACCACAAGGGCCACGACGAGCAGGGCTGCGTCCATGGCGCACAAGGTACGAGCGCCCTATGACAATTATGGGGATCCGGAGCTCACGTTCCGAACCTGCGGTGATTCCTCGCGAGTACCAGCAGAAATCACCGCTGGAACGGAGCTGGGGCAGCTCAGAGCGACGCCACCGTCGCCGGCGCCGCGGCCTTGGCCTTCCGCTCGGTCGTCAGCTCCTGCAGGCGGGCGTGGGTCTCGACCGAGCCGCCCGGTGCCGCGCGGGTCCAGCGGCCGTCGGGTCCCATCGACCACGCCAGCACGTCGTCGGCCAGCTCGACCTCCAGCACCTCGTCGAGCCGAGCCTGCAGCACGGGTTCCACCACCGGGGTCAGGACCTCGACGCGGCGGTCGAGGTTGCGGGGCATGAGGTCGGCCGAGCCGATCAGCACCCGGGGACGGCCGGGCCCGTCGCCGTTGGCGAAACGGTAGATGCGAGAGTGCTCGAGGTAGCGGCCCACGATCGACCGCACCCGAATGGTCTCTGACAGCCCCGGCACCCCCGGCGTCAGGCAGCAGATCCCCCGCACGATGAGGTCGATCTCCACCCCGGCCTGCGATGCCGCGTACAGCTCGTCGATCAGGTCGGAGTCGACCAGGCTGTTCATCTTCATCGTGATGCGGCCCCGGCCAGGCTCCGCCGCCGCAGCCGCCACCTCCCCCCGGATCAGCTCCACGGTGCCGGACCGCAGCATCCGGGGCGCCACCAGCAGCCGCCGGTAGTCGACGTTGCGCCCGTACCCCGTCAGCTCGTTGAACAGCTGCGTGAGGTCGTTGCCGATGGCGGGGTCACACGTCAGCAATCCCAGGTCCTCATAGGTGCGGGCGGTGCGGGAGTTGTAGTTGCCGGTGCCGATGTGGCAGTAGCGGCGTAGCCCCTCCGACTCGTCCCGCACGACGAGCAGGGTCTTGGAGTGCACCTTCAATCCGATGAGCCCGTAGGCCACGTGCACGCCGGCCGTCTCCAGCGCCCGGGCCCACTCGATGTTGGCGCTCTCGTCGAACCGGGCCTTCAGCTCGACGATCACCGCCACCTGCTTGCCCCGCTCGGCCGCCCGGATGAGCGACCGGGCGATGGGGCTGTCACCCGAGGTGCGGTACAGCGTCATCTTGATCGCCAGCACGTGGGGATCGGTCGACGCCTGGCGCACGAACTCCTCGACGGTCGTGCGGAAGCTCTCGTAGGGGTGGTGCACCAGGATGTCGCCCCGTCGAACCGTGGCGAACATGTCGACCCGCTCGCCGTCGTCGGCCGAGAACCGCGCCGGCGTCACCCGCGTGTATGGCGGGTCCTTCAGGTCGGGCCGGTCGAGCCCGTGCACCGCCCACAGCCCGCCCAGGTCGAGCGGCGCCACGTGCTCGTAGATGTCGTCGTCGGCCAGCACCAGCTCTCGCTGCAGCAGCTCGCGCACCTCGTCGGACATGGCGGCGTCGATCTCGAGGCGCACCGCTCGCCCGAAACGCCGGCGCCGCAGCTCGATCTCGACCGCCGCCAGCAGGTCGTCGGCCTCTTCCTCCTCGAGCGTGAGGTCGGCGTTGCGCGTGACCCGGAAGGCGTGGTGCTGCTCGATCTCCATCCCCGGGAACAACCGGTCCAGGTGGGCGGCGATGACCTGCTCCAGCGGCACGTAGCGCTCGCCGTCGGGCAGCACCACGAAGCGGGGCAGCAGCGGCGGCACCTTGACCCGGGCGAAGCGGCGGAGCTTCTCCACTGGATCGCGCACCATGACGGCCAGGTTGAGCGACATGTTGGAGATGTAGGGGAACGGGTGCCCGGGGTCGACCGCCAGCGGCGTCAGGACCGGGAAGATGCGCTCCTCGAACGTCTCGACCAGGAACTTCTCGTCCTCCTCGTCGAGATCGGCCCACGACGACAGCCCGATGCCGGCATCGGCCAGCGCCGGTGCGACCTGGTCGAGGAACACGGCCTGCATGCGGGGCAGCAGCCCGTCGAGAGCGTCGCGGATGTCGAGGAGCTGCTGGGCGGCCGTACGACCGTCCGGGCTGGTGGTGGCGATCCCCGCGGCCACCTGGTCCTTCAGTCCCGCGACACGGACCTGGAAGAACTCGTCGAGGTTCTGTCCGAAGATCGCGAGGAACTTGGCCCGCTCCAGCAGCGGCACCCGCTCGTCCTCGGCCATGGCCAGGACCCGCCGGTTGAAGTCGAGCCAGGACAGCTCGCGGTTGCGGTAGCGCTCGGCGGGCACGACGCCCAGAGTATCGGCGCCTCCGCTTCGAGGATCTGTCAGGATTCCTCGTCCTCGGGGTACCCGAGGTCCCATTCCAGCAGGATGTTCTCTCGTTCGGCGTCACGGACCACCCGCTCGCGGTTGCGGCGGAACTGGGGATCGTGTGGCGGCAGCAGCACGAGGCGGGCCATGACGCGGGCGCGGAAGTCTTCGATCATCTGCCGATCGCCGAAATCGGACTGCACCTCCCAGTGCGGCGCCACCGGGCCCAGGTACACCACGCGGGCGTGGGCTCGGGGCGGCTCGACCTCGGGGGCGACATCAGACATGGCTCGCGAGCGTAGCGGCTGGGTGGCTCGCACCCCCTGCTCCGGGGACGTTCAGGGAACTCCCAGATGCGTCGACTATTCGTACGCACCCGGAGTTCTCGGGAACCGAATCCCCCACGGTTCCGTATTAAGAGGCAGGCCGGTACTGGAGGACACATGGACACCGAGTGGATGGCACGTGGCAGCTGCGCCCAGGAACCACCGAGCACGTTCTTCCCCAGTGACGGCGTGGGCGTCGAGATCGCCCGGCGGATCTGCGCCACCTGCCCGGTGAAGGAGCAGTGCCTGGAGCATGCCCTGGTCAACCGCATCGACCACGGCGTGTGGGGCGGCTGCTCGGAACGGGAACGGCGGCGGATACTCAAGCGGCGCCGGATGGCGGCGTTCGCCGGGAGCCACCGCAACTAGCAGGAGTCGCCGGGACGGATCCCGGCCTGGCCCGGCGAGCGGCGACTCCCGGCACCGACTCCCTGCCGCTGGGCGGCGCGGCGAACGTGGTCGGGGGCTTCCCCCTCCATCCGGCCACCGGCTGTCACGCCGGCGCGTCGTCAGTCGGTCTTGTCGTCGTCGTCGGCGGCCTTGCCCGGCTCCTTGAGCCCACGCTTGAACTCGGACTGGGCTTGGCCCATCGAGCGGGCGAGCTTGGGCAGCTTGGCACCGCCGAAGAGGACGAGGATCACGAGCAGGACGATGAGGAGTTCCGGTGCTCCAAGGTTCACGGCGGCCACTGTACCTTTCGTCGGTCCACCTACCGCAGCGGGGGACAACGGTTGATTGAATGCGTGGTGAACATCAGTGAAGGTTCACGCACAGATGTGGTCGCCGCCATCGCGGCCACCGCACATGGTTCGGTGCTGGACGTGCATGCGGATGCCCACCACAACCGATCGGTGCTCACGCTGGTCGGCGAGGAGGCGCCGCGCTCCGTGACGCGGGCTGCCATCTCGTCCCTCGATCTGCGGCACCACCGGGGCGTGCATCCCCGCATCGGCGTGGTCGACGTCGTGCCCTTCGTTCCCCTCGCCGGATCGACGCTCGACGACGCCGTCGCCGCCCGCGACCGGTTCCTCCGCTGGCTGGCCGACGAGCTGGACGTGCCCGGGTTCGCCTACGGCCCCGAACGGTCGCTGCCCGAGGTGCGGCGGCGCGCCTTCGTGGACCTGGCGCCCGACGCCGGTCCCCCGCAGCCGCATCCGACGGCCGGTGCCGCCGCGGTGGGGGCGCGTCCCGTGCTGGTGGCCTGGAACGTGTGGCTGGCCCGGCCCGACCTCGCGTGCGCCCGGCGCGTGGCCCGGGAGGTCAGGGGACCGCGCTTGCGGGCCTTGGGGCTGCCGGTGGGCGAGCGGGTGCAGGTCTCGATGAACCTCGTGGCGCCCGACGTCCTCGGCCCGGCCGAGGCGTGGGACCTGGTGGCAAGCCGGACGGCGATCGCCGGGACCGAGCTGGTGGGGCTGGTGCCACGATCGGTCCTCGAACGCACCGATCCGGCCCGCTGGGCCCAGTTGGACCTGGCCGAAGACCGGACGATCGAGGCCCGGCTCGCCCGCCTGGAGGCCGGCTGACCCGGATAGAGCGGCCCCGATCAGGCCGATGCCGGGCTGGCCGCCTGGCGGGCGATCGCACGCTGGCGGCGGATGCGCCGGCGCTCGCGCTCGCTCATGCCGCCCCAGATGCCGAACTTCTCGCTGTGGACGAGGGCGTACTCGAGGCACTGGGCGCGCACGATGCAACCCCGGCACACCTCCTTGGCCTCGCGCGTGGAGGCTCCCCGCTCGGGGAAGAAGAGGTCGGGATCGACGCCCAGGCAGTTGGCGTAGTCCTGCCAGGCGCTGTCTTCGGGATCTGTGGCCACGGGGAGCTTCATCTGGCCCCCTTCCAGCTTGTTCGCTCGGATGGATCGGTGGGTGCGGTATCTCGGGGGATCACAACCATCCCCACTCGGATGCCACACGTGTAATTACATTGGTGTGATCTTCCACCACGGACGGCAATTGCGCAAGGGGTACCTGGGATGACGCGCGCGCCCGTGCTCGAGGCGGTGCGGGCCGACATCGCCACGCTGGCCGTCGATGCCATCGTCAACGCGGCCAACACGAGCCTGCTCGGGGGCGGTGGTGTCGACGGGGCGATCCACCGGGCGGCGGGCCCCGAGCTGCTGGAGGAGTGCCGCACGCTGGGCGGATGCGCCACCGGCGACGCCAAGGCCACCGGCGCCCACCGGCTACCGGCCCGCTGGGTCATCCACACCGTGGGACCGGTATGGCGGGGTGGAGGACATGGTGAGGCCGAGCAGTTGGCGTCGTGCTACCGCCGCTGCCTCGAGGTCGCCGACGAGATCGGTGCCCGGAGCCTGGCGTTCCCCGCCATCTCGACCGGTGCCTACGGCTTCCCCGCCCGGAAGGCGGCCGCCATAGCCGTCGAGACGCTTCGCTCGGTGGACACGCTGGTCGAGCGGGCGCTCCTGGTCGGCTTCGACGAGGCCACGCTGGCGCTCTACCGGGAGGAGTTGAGGCGTCCGGCGGACTAGTGGCCGTCGGGTGCCATCTCGGTGCCGATGGTGGTGGCGCACGAGGCCGGCGCTGCGTGCATGATTCCCGCGGCGACCTGGTGGGGCTGGAGGTGTCAGGCCGAGCGGCGGCCGCCGGCGCGTCGTAGCTCGCGCTTCTGCTCGATGAAGTCGACCAGCACGTAGTCGCCCAGGGTCTCGGGCGTGGTGAAGAACGCCCGGCCCTTGTTGAGCCGGGTCAGCTTCTCGACGAACGAACGCAGGTGCCCCGTGGGGTCGAGCATGAACGTGTTGATGCGGATGCCCTCGCGGGTGCAGCGCACCACCTCTCGCAGGGTGGCGTCGACCGTCTCGCGCACGGGCGGGTACGAGAAGAACGGCTCGGGGATGCCGGGCTCGAAGTGGGCGGTGGGCTCGCCGTCGGTGATCATGATGATCTGCTTGGTGCCCGCCTGGCGGGCCAGCAGCCGGCGGCTGATCTGGAACGCGTGCTGCATGTTGGTGCCGTACACGAAGTCCCACGACACCTCGGGCAGGTCCTGCGGGCGGATCTCCCGCGCGACCTCGCTGAAGCCGACCAGGCCCAGGTAGTCACGGGGGAACTGCATCGAGATCAGCGAGTGCAGCGCCATCGCCACCTTCTTGGCGGCCAGGAAGTTGTCCCGCATCGGCATCGACAGGGACAGGTCCAGCATCAGCACGGTCGACGAGCGCACCAGGTGCTCGGTGCGTTCGACCTCGAAGTCGTCGGGTGCAAGCAGCACCGGCGTGCCCCCACCCCGACGGCCGACGGCGTTGCGGACCGTCCGCTCGATGTTGAGGTTGAACGGGTCGCCGAACTCGTAGGCCTTGGTCTCGTAGGTGCGCTCGTGACCGACGCCCGAGCGCTCCAGCTCGTGGCGGCCGAGCTTGTCACGGGCCAGGCGCTGGAACAGGTCGTGGAGCGCGTTGCGGCCGATGCGGCGCAACCCCTTGGGCGTCAGCTCGAGGCGCCCCTCGCGCTGGTCGATCAGGCCGGCGTCCTGGAGCATGCGGGTGAGCCGGGCCAGCTCGTCGAGGCTGCGGGCGGGCTCGTCGCCCAGCAGCTCCCGGGCCCGCTCGATGTCCGCCTCGGCCAGCGCCCCCGGGTTGGCCGCGCCCCGAAGCAGCTGCTCCAGCCGGTCGAGGTCACCCAGCTCCTCCATGGTCGACGCCGCCTCGGCCATGCCCAGCGGGTCCTGTCCCTGGAAGTTGTAGCGCTGCTCCCAGCCCATCTCGGGGAACATGCCGCGCAGCTGCTGGCCCAGCTGGTCGACCTGCCAGCGCAGGTCCATGTCGTCGAGGAGCTGCTCGGCCAGCTGCTGGATCTGCGCCCGCTGCTCGGGCGTCATCGACGCCAGCATCGCCTGCATGGCGGCCATGCGGCGGGCCAACACCTCCAGCAGCTCGTCGAGGTTCTGGGGGTTCTCCGGGAAGAAGTCGCCGTAGCGCTGCATGAACCCGGCGAAGTCGGGCTCCTCGCCCCGGGAGCGCTGCTCGAGCATGTGGTTGAGCTCGGCCAGCATGTCCTTCATGCGGGCCATGTCCTCGGGCGTCATCGACTCGACGGCGCCGGTCATGCGGTTGACGTAGGAGTCGAGCACCTGCTGGCGCAGCCGCTCGACGAGCTGGTCGAAGCGCTGCTGGGCCTCCGCGGAGGCGAAGTCGTAGCTCTGGAGCTCGCGCACCATGCCCGCCAGGTCGGAGGGCAGCATCTCCAGCTGCATGTTGCGCTCGTCCGCGGACCCCTGGGCGGTCTCGGCCCGGCGGGGATCACCGCTGGCCCGGGCGTCGCGCACCTGGCGGTCGATCTCGGCCCGCTCGGTGTCGACGACCTGGCGCAGCTCCTCGGCGATCTCGTCGTAGACGCCGCCCAGGTCGAAGCGCTCGAGCCGCTCCTGGCGCTCGCGGCGCAGCCGCTCGAGCAGGTCGCGGATGCCCTCGACCATCTGGCCCTGCCGGTCGCGGAACCCCGACTGCAGCAGCCGCCGCAGCGCGGCGTTGAGGTCGCCGTGGTAGAGCAGGTCGTCGGTCATCTGCTCGAGCACGGCGTCGGCATCGAGATCGAACCCGACCTGGGTGCCGTCCCAGCGGCTGTAGCGGAACCGGGGGCGAGGCATCACTTCCCGCTCTTGCTGCTTCGCAGCGGGCCGCTCGGGCTCCGACGTGCCCATCCCCGCTCTCGTCGCCTGCGGCGACGGGCCGCTCGGGCCCAGGGCTCGCTGCATTGCGGACGCTCGCTCATGGGCCGCCACCGTACCGGTACCGCGCCGGAATTCGCCTGCGACGGCCGACGTTGCCGCTATCGATGCGCGTGGAGATCTGGTCGGATGTCGTGTGCCCGTGGTGCTACGTGGGCACCCGCCGGTTCTCGGCGGCGCTGGAGCGGTTCGACCGCGGCGTGGACGTCGACGTGGCGTACCGGGCGTTCGAGCTCGACCCCACCGTGCCCGTCGGCGGCATGGACCTGGCCGACTACTTGGCCCGCAAGTTCGGGAGCCCTGCGGCGTTGGATTGGATCCACGATCGTCTGGCGCAGGTCGGCGCCGACGCCGGCATCGAATTCCGCTGGGAGGGCAAGCGCCGGGTCAACACCTTCGACGCCCACCGGCTGGCCGCCTGGGCCGAGGGCGTCGCCGGCGACGACGCGCGGGCGGCCGTGGAGCAGCGGCTGTTCCGTGCCTACTTCACCGACAACCTGGACGTGGCCGACCAC
>DASQUK010000147.1:0-4066 GCA_035641315.1 Acidimicrobiales bacterium
GCGGCCGGACCCCACCGGTCGGCGGACCGCCGCAGCCGGCGCGTCTTCGGCATCGGCTGACGACCGACGCGCTCGTCCCGATAGCCTCTATGGACCCGCTGAGCCAGGAGGCACCACGCTGCCCGAGACCACTCCCGATCCCCTGCCCGCCGAGCTGGCCCCCTTCGTGGTGCAGGCCCGAGCCCGCTTCGAGCAGGCGACCGACGGCCTCGACCACGAGGCCACGGTCGAGCACCTCGAGGCAGCCGTCGCCCGCGCCGCCATCGAGGCGTCCCGGCTCGGGTTCAGCTTCCCGACCCCTGACTCTCCCGCCGAGCCCCTGGCCCTCGGCGACGGCGAAGGGTCGATCGTGGTGGTCCAACACCTCCCCGGGCCCGAGCAGACCGACTGACCAGGCCGACGGATCAGGCTGATCAGAGGTTGCCGCGGGCGTCCTGCGCCCGCTCGATGGCCTCGAACAGGGCCTTGAAGTTGCCGGCGCCGAACCCGGTCGCCCCCTCCCGCTGGATGATCTCGAAGAACACGGTGGGCCGGTCGCAGATCGTCTCGGTGAAGATCTGCAGCAGGTGCCCGTCCTCGTCGCGGTCGACCATGATCCCCAGCTCGGCCAGCGCCGGCCACGGCAGGTCGATCCCCGCCATCCGCTCGCGGGCGTCGTCGTAGTACTCCGGCGGCACCTCCAGGAACCGCACGCCCCGGTCCCGCATGGCGCGCACCGCCCGGACGATGTCGGGCGTGTGCAGCGCCAGGTGCTGGACCCCGGGCGAGCGGTAGTAGTCGAGGTACTCCTCGATCTGGCTCTTGCGGCGGCCCTCTGCCGGCTCGTTGATCGGCAAGACGACCTTGTCGTGGTTCCACACCACGGTCGACATCAGCGCCGAGTACTCCGTCGAGATCTGGTCGTCGCCGAAGTGGACCAGCAGGTCGAACCCCAGCACGTCCCGGTAGTAGTCGACCCACTGGTCCAGGTGGCCCAGCTCGACGTTGCCCACGATGTGGTCGAACCGCGTGAGGCCCACAGGCTCGCCCACAGGCGTGCTCAGCACCGGCGGGCCGAACTGTGGCGCGAACGGGCCGGCGTAGGCGGAGCGGTCGAGCAAGGTGTGCACCGTCTCGCCGTAGGTGCGGATGGCCGCATGGTGGATGGCGCCGAGCTCGTCGGTGTCGACCTGCGGCTCCCGCTCGGGCACAGCCCCGCGGGCCAGCGCCGCCTCGTATGCGGCCTCGGCGTCGTCGACCAGGAAGCAGATGTCCTTCACGCCGTCGCCGTGGACACGGACGTGCTCGGCGATGGGCGAGTCCGGCCCCAGGGCGCCCGTCACGATGAACCTGATGCGGCCCTGCTGCAGCACGTGCGACACCCGGTCGCGGCGCCCGGTCTCGGGCCCGGCGTAGGCCACCTCCTCGAACCCGAACGACGAGGCCAGGAGGCCCGCGAACGCCCGGGCGTTGCCCACCCACCACTCGACGTGATCGATGCCACCGATAACCGGTGGTGCTGCCGCCCTTCCGCGGCGATCATGCTTGAGCGCGGTCGTAGCCATTCGTCACCCCTCGGTGGGGCACCGTCTGGGCTGCCCCACGTGGTCGAACTGCACGACCCAGGAAACGCGCAGGCAACGAACTCGTCAACTCAGCGGTCAGATGCTGGACAATTCAACCAGTCGGCGAGCGAGTGTGTTAGACACATTGCTCATGTTGCCCACCGGGATGGACGGACTCGACGCCCGCCTGATCCGCGCCATGTGCGACACGCCCCGCGCCGGCGTCATGGAGCTGGCCCGCCAGCTCGGCGTCGCCCGCGGCACCGTACAGGCACGGCTCGACAAGCTCCAGCAGCGCGGCATCATCTCCGGCTTCGATCCCGACCTCGACCTGCGCGCCATGGGCTACGAGGTGCTGGCCTTCGTGAGCCTCGAGATCGCCCAGGGCCGGCTCGAGGACGTGGCCACGCACCTGCGCGAGATCCCCGAGGTGCTGGAGATCCACTCGGTCACCGGCCCGGGCGACCTGCACTGCCGAGTGGCGGCCCGCACCAACGACCACCTGCAGCACATCATCGGCCGCATCCTCGAGGTGCAAGGCATCGACCGCACGACAACCCAGATCGCCCTCACCGAGCAGCTGCGCCACCGGGTGCTGCCGCTCGTGGACCTCGTCATCGAGAACGAGGACCACACCGAGCAGGACGCGGGCTGACCTCGGGCGGCGGCAAACGGTCAGGCGGTCTCGGGGGCGAAGCCCTGGCGGAGGGTGTTCTCGGTGATCACCCGGGGGTCGAGGAACTGGTGCAGGTAATCGGGGCCGCCGGCCTTGGAGCCCACGCCCGACAACCCGTAGCCCCCGAACGGCTGCCGGCCCACGATCGCGCCGGTGATGTGGCGGTTGATGTACACGTTGCCCGCCCGTAGCTCCGCCGCCGCCCGGGCGATGTTGGCCGGCGAGCGGGAGAAGATGCCGGCGGTCAGGGCGTACTCGGACCGGTTGGCGATCTCGATGGCGGCGCCGAGGTCGTCGGCCCGTAGCACGGTGAGCACCGGGCCGAAGATCTCCTCCCGGGCGATCGGTGCGTCGGGGTCGTCCACCTCGACGACCGTGGGGGCCACGAAGTAGCCGTTCTCGGGCACGTCGGCGTGCTGGCCGAGGATCCGGCCCTGCTGGGGCGCCTCCTCGACCCAACGCAACACCCTCTTGTGAGCTTCCTCGTCGATGACCGGCCCGACCTGGACCTCCGGGCGGGACGGGTGGCCGACGACCAGCTCACGGGTCGCTCCCACCACCCGCTCGACCACCTGGTCGTAGATGGAGCCGACGACGACGAGCCGGCTCGCAGCCGAGCACTTCTGACCGGCGTACCCGAACGCCGACACGACGGCGCCCGGCACGGCCTGGTCGGGGTCGGCGTCGTCGTCGATGATCAGCGCGTTCTTGCCGCCCATCTCGGCGATGACCCGCTTGACGTGGCGCTGCGCCGGTGGTGTGACCGCCGCCTGCTGGTTGATGGCCAGGCCGACCGGTCGCGAGCCGGTGAACGCCACCACCGCCACGTCGGGGTGCTCGACCAGCCGGGCGCCCACCACCTCGCCGAGCCCGGGCAGGAACTGCACCACCCCGGGGGGCGCGCCCCCCGCCACGAGGGCCTCGATCAGCCGCCAGGCCACCGCGGGCGACTGCTCGGCCGGCTTGAGGATCACCGGGTTGCCCGCCACCAGCGCGGCCACGGTCATGCCGGTGGGGATGGCGAGCGGGAAGTTCCACGGGGCGATGACCGCGGTCACGCCCTTGCCCTGGTACACGAGCCGGTTGGTCTCCCCCGGCGGCGACTGCACCAGCTCCGCGGCTGCCCCGTCGAGCCGGAGCATCTCCCGGCCGTAGTACTCGCAGAAGTCGATGGCCTCGGCCACGTCGGCGTCGGCTTCCTTGATCGGCTTGCCGGCCTCGAAGACCATCAACGCCGCCAGCTCCGCCTTGCGGGCCCGCAGCAGAGCAGCGGCCTTGAACAGCACCGCCGCCCGTCCGGCGAACCCCAGAGCTCGCCACTCCCGCCCGGCGGCCGACGCCGCCCCCACGGCCGCTTCGATCTCGGGCGAACCGGCCCGGCCGCTCCGGGCCACCACCGTGGCGTAGGCGCCGGGGTCGACCGAGACGATCTCCTCCCGGGTGCGGACGGGCTTCCCGCCGATGAGCACCGGCGCCTCGAACCCGAGCAGGCCCGGCGTCGCCCCCACGGCCGCCGCCAGGCGGGCCCGGGGGGTGATGCGGCGCAGCTCGGCCGGCGGCTCGTTCTCGAACGGCGCCGGATTCGAAGGATCCGTCGGGGGCCGCACCGGCGCCTCCGGCTCGGCGTCGGGCAGGTCCTGGTCCTTGACCTTGGGCGGGCGGATGAGGTCCCGCAGCTCCTTGCCCTCGGCGAAGCGGTGGCGGAGGAACGACTCGTTCGACGTGTTCTCCAGCAGCCGGCGCACCAGATAGGCCATGCCCGGCACGAGCTCCCCGACCGGGACGTAGACGCGCAGGCGGTGCCCGAGCGCCTTGATCGCCTGGTGCATCGAGTCGGCCATCCCGT
>DASQUK010000148.1:0-11544 GCA_035641315.1 Acidimicrobiales bacterium
ACCGGGACGCTGGTGCTCAGCGGGATCTTCCTCTTTCGCGACACGCCGGGGTTACAGGTGAGCCTCGCGGTGGTGGCCCCTGTCGCCGCGGTGGTCGGCGGTGCCGTGGTGATCGCCGGTCGACTGGTCTGGCGGGCTCGGCGAGCCCGGTCCACCCTGACCGGCCCGGGCCTGTTCGTAGGGCGAGTCGCCACCGTCAGGCGCATCGGGTCGGCGCCAGCCCAGTCGTTCGTCGAGGGCGCCTGGTGGAACGTCCGCACTACCGGCCCCGAGCTCGATGACGGCGTCACCGTGCGCATCGTCGAGGTCGACGGCCTCGACCTCGTGGTCGAGCCGTGCCCAGGGTCCACGTCAGCAACCGAGACACCAAGGACAGAAACACCATGAGCGAAGCACTGCTGTACGGGATCATCGCCGCCCTGGCGCTGGTGATCGTGATCTTCCTCGCCGCGATCAGGATCGTTCCCGAGTACGAGCGCGGCGTGATCTTCCGACTCGGCCGGGTGATCGGCGCCAAGGGGCCGGGCCTGTTCTTCATCATCCCGATCGTCGACCGGATGGTGCGGGTCAACCTCCAGACGGTGACCGCCGACATCCCACCCCAGGACGTCATCACCAAGGACAACGTGACTCTGCGCGTCAACGCCGTCGCCTACTTCAATGTCGTCGATCCGATCAGGGCGGTGGTCGCGATCCAGAACTATCTGGTCGGCACGTCTCAGATCGCCCAGACGACGCTGCGCAGCATCCTCGGCCAGGTCGAGCTCGATGACCTGCTCATCAAGCGCGACGAGATTAACCAGCAGCTCCAGCAGATCATCGATGACCTCACCAACCCGTGGGGCATCAAGGTCACGCATGTCGAGGTCAAAGACGTCGAGCTGCCCGACACCATGCGCCGGGCCATGGGCCGCCAGGCCGAGGCCGAACGAGAACGCCGCTCCAAGGTCATCCACGCACAAGGTGAGCTCGAAGCCGCCGAGTCGCTGGGAGACGCCGCAGCCGTTCTCGAGATCCACCCGGCGGCCATGCAGCTGCGGGTGCTGTCGACCATGGTCGAGGTGGCGGCCGAGAAGAACTCGACACTCATCTTCCCGGTTCCCGTCGAGCTGCTGCGCATGATCGAGACGATGGGCGACCGCACTTCCGGACCCGGCACGTGATCCGGCGGCCCATCGGGCGGCGAGCGCGGAGCCAGACGCCCGAGACGGGGCCGCAGACGTGTGGCAGGTAGTCGGTTCTGTGCTCACCCCCGGATGCCAGGGGGTCCCGGGCGGCCGGCTAACCTCCATCCTCGGCGCGGCGGGAAGTCTGGTCGGCAACACCTATCGACGACCTCTCCGACATCGCCGTGCACGCCCTCACGCCCGCCGCTTCACCACTCGCCTACACACTTGATGTCGAGGGCGCAGGCCGGGCCGGGAGGAGCGGGTGACCGTCCTGCTCGTGGCGCACCTCGTGGTGGGGTTGGCCATCCTCGCGGCTGCGAAGCGGCTCGGCCGCGCCGCGTTCCTGGCGGGGGCCGTACCCATGGTGGCCGCCGTCGTGTACGCCGCCACCCAGGCTCCCGGCGTGCTCGATGGCCGTCCGACGACCGAATCCGCCACCTGGGTGGGCCAGCTGAACCTGGCCGTCGACCTGCGACTGGACGGCTTCGGCTTCCTCATGGTGCTGATCGTGTCGGGGATCGGGGTCGCGGTCATGGCCTACGGCGCGAGCTACTTCGCGCCCAGCCCTCGGTCGGCGCGCATCGCCGGGCTGCTGGTGCTGTTCTCGGGATCGATGCTCGGCCTGGTGGTGGCCGACAACCTGCTGTTCCTCTACCTGTGCTGGGAGCTCACGTCGATCACGTCCTGGCTGCTCATCGGCTCGGACCACACGAACCCGTCCGCCCGCGGGGGCGCCCAGCACGCCCTGCTCGTTACCGGAGCCGGCGGCTTGGCGCTGTTGGGCGGCCTGATCGTGCTGGCCCAGGCGGCCGGGACCTACTCGCTGAGCGCCATGCTGGCAGACCCCCCGTCGGGCGGGAGCGTCGGTGTCGGGCTGGCGCTGGTGCTGGTGGGCGTGGTGACCAAGTCGGCCCAGTTCCCCACCCACGCCTGGCTGCCAGGTGCGATGGTGGCGCCGACACCGGTGAGCGCCTACCTCCACTCGGCGACGATGGTGAAGGCGGGGATCTACCTGGCGGCCCGGTTCGCGCCGGTGTTCGCGGTGGTCGGGGCCTGGCGCCCGGCTGTGACCGTCATCGGGCTAGTGACGATGATCCTCGGTGGGCTGCGGGCCGTGCGTCAGCACGACCTCAAGCTGTTGCTGGCCATGGGGACGATCAGCCAGCTCGGCTTCATGCTGGTGCTGGTGGGCACCGGGCGGCCCGAGGCGACGCTGGCGGGGAGCGAGCTGCTGCTGGCCCACGCCCTGTTCAAGGCGGCGTTGTTCCTGGTGGTGGGCATCGTCGACCATCAGGCCGGCACCCGGGACCGGCGCAAGCTGCGCGGTTTCGGGCCCGGCTGGGGCCCGGTGAAGGCGATCACGGTCGTGTCGGCCGCCTCCATGGCGGGGCTGCCACCTCTCGTCGGTTTCGTCGCCAAGGAAGAGGCCTACGAGGCCTTCCTCGGTGGAAGTGTCGGTGGCTTCGTGACGCTCGCGGGCCTGGTCGCCGGCTCCGTGCTGACCGTCGCCTACAGCGTCCGCTTCGCCGCCACGCTGCTGGCGCCCTCCCGCACGTCTGTCGTCGCCGGCCCCGCCGCCAGCGCGCCACCCCGGCTGTCCGCCCCGCCGCCCCCCGGCCGGGTGTTCGCCGCCCCCGCGGCCGTGCTGGCAGCGCTGACCATCGTGGCCGGGCTGGGGGTTGGCGGACTGCTCTCGCCCCTGGTCGACGCCGCCGCGCAGGACCTCGACAGCCGCGTGGACCCGGTCCACCTGTCCTTGTGGCATGGGATGACCGCGGCGCTGGCGCTGTCGCTGCTGACCTACGCATTGGCGGCCCTCGTGATCGCGGGTCGGCGGCAGCTGGCCCAGATCCAGGTCGCGTTGGCCCTCGACACCGGTGGGGATGACGCCTTCGCTGCCGGTCTGCGCGGGCTCAACATGGCCGCCCGCCGCGTCACGGGCGTCATGCAGAGCGGGTCGTTGCCCGTGTATTGCGGCGTCATCCTGCTGACCGCGGTGGGGGCGCCAGCGGTGGCTCTGGCCTGGGGCGGCGGCTGGGCGGGCTGGCCACCGTGGTCTGAGACACCGGCGCAGGCGCTGGCGGCCGTCGTCATCATCGTGGCGGCCCTGGGTGCGGTGTCGTCGTCCCGCCGGTTCGCGGCGGTGCTGCTGCTGGGTGGGGTCGGCTACGGGATGGGGGTGCTGTTCGTCATCCAGGGCGCGCCCGACCTGGCGCTCACCCAGTTCGCGGTGGAGACGTTGTCGATCGTGCTGTTCATGCTCGTGCTCCGGCATCTGCCCGACCGCTTCGAGCGCCCACGGGAGAGGCCCGTGGCGGCGACGTGGTTGCGCGGGCTGGTGGCCGGCGCGGTAGGCGTCGGCGTGTTCTGGTTCGCGCTGATCGCCGGCGGCGTACGGGTCGCCAATCCCATCTCTACCGAGCTGGTCGAGCGGTCGTTGCCCGAGGCCGACGGTCGCAACGTGGTCAACGTCGTGCTGGTGGACTTCCGGGGGCTCGACACCCTCGGCGAGATCTCGGTACTGGCGGTGGCGGCGGTCGGCGTCGTGGCGCTGGCCCGAGTGGGCCGCCGCCGCTCGGTCGAGGACGTGGACGAGTGAGGTTGGGATGAGGCGGTCGATCGTCCTCGACACGACGGCCCGGCTGGTGTTCCCCTCCGTGCTGACCCTGTCGCTGTACCTGCTGTTTGCCGGCCACAACCAGCCGGGCGGCGGGTTCGTCGGCGGGCTGGTGGCGGGGGCGGCGATGGCGCTCGTCTACGCCGCCGGGGGCATCGACGACGTGCGGGCCCTGGCGCGGGTGCCACCGTGGACGGTGCTCGGCGCTGGACTGCTCGTCGCTGCCGGCACCGCGCTCGCCCCGCTCGTCACCGGGGACGCACTGCTGGAACACGGCAGCCTCGAGCTCGATCCGCCGCTGCTCGGGCACGTCAAGCTCACGTCGACCCTGCTGTTCGACGTGGGGGTCTTTGCCGTCGTGGTCGGACTGGTCCTCATGGTGCTCGAAGCCTTCGGCGACGAGATCACGCCGTCGGCCGACGGCGATGGGGCCCGGCCCGGGGCGGGCGACCCGTGACGATCGTCCTCGCTGCCGCGGCCGCCAGCCTGTTCGGGTGCGGGACGTATCTGCTGCTGCAGCGCCAGCTCACCCGGATCCTCATCGGGCTCGCCCTGCTGGCTCATGGCGCCAACCTGTTGATCGTCCTAACGGCGGGAGGGCGGGGCCAGCCCACGTTCATCGGCACCGGCGATGCGGACGGGTTCCTCGATCCCCTGCCGCAGGCGTTCGTGCTGACGGCCATCGTCATCACGTTCGGGGTGACGGGCTTCCTGTTGGCCCTGGCCTACCGGAGCTGGGTGCTGACCCACGACGATGATGTCCAGGACGACGTCGAGGACCGCCTGGTCGCCCGGCGCACCGAAGCGGAAGACGTGGCCGACGCTCGCGCTGCTGCCGCCGAGGCGGCGGCGCATACGAGCGACTCCCAGTTCGAGCCCGAGGCTCCTCGGTGACCGCGTTGCTCACGCTCCCGATCGCCCTGCCCCTGGGAGCGGCGGCGCTGTCGGTGGTGGTAGGGCGGTGGCGGGTGGCCCAGCGGGTGATCGGGCTGGTGACGCTGACGGCCTTGCTCGGCACGTCGATCGCACTGCTGGTGCTGGTCGACCGCGACGGTGCCGAGGCCACCCAGGCGGGTGGCTGGAGCGCGCCGTTCGGCATCACGCTGGTGGCCGACCGGCTGGCGGCGGTGATGCTGGTCGTGTCGATGGTGATGCTGCTGGCGGTGCTCGTCTACGCCATCGGCCAGGGCGGCGAGGAGCGCCGCCACGTCGGGTTCCACTCCGTCTACCTCGCGCTGACGGCCGGGGTGTCCGCCGCGTTCCTGACCGGCGACCTGTTCAACCTGTTCGTCTCGTTCGAGGTGATGCTGACCTCGAGCTACGTGCTGCTCACGCTCGGCGGGCGGCGCGACCAGGTGCGATCAGGCATGACCTACGTGGTCATCAGCCTGGTGGCTTCGGCGCTGTTCCTCACCGCGGTCGCCTTCGTGTACGCCGCGACCGGCACGGTCAACCTCGCTGACCTCGCCGTGAAGTTCACAGACCTGCCGGTCGGTGTCCGCCAGGCGCTGGCCCTGCTGCTGCTCGTGGTGTTCGGGATCAAGGCCGCGGTCTTCCCCCTGTTCTTCTGGCTGCCCGACAGCTACCCGACCGCCCCGACGGCCGTCACCGCCGTGTTCGCGGCGCTGCTCACCAAGGTCGGTTTCTACGCGATCGTGCGCACCCAGACCGTGCTGCTGCCGCCGAACGACCGCCCCCAGACGCTGCTGCTGGCCATCGCCGGGGCCACCATGCTCGTGGGCGTGCTGGGCGCGATCGCCCAGAACGACATCAAGCGCATCCTGTCCTTCCTGATCGTGAGCGGCATCGGCTACATGGTGATGGGCCTCGGCCTGTTCACCGTGGCCGGCATGGCGGGCGCGGTGTTCTTCATCATCCACCATGTCATCGTGATGACCGCGCTGTTCCTGACCGGCGGGCTCGTCGAACAGCGGACCGGCACCGGCCACCTCGATCGCGTCGGTGGGCTGATCCGCACCGCCCCGGCGCTCGCCCTGGCGTTCCTCGTTGCCGGGCTGAACCTCGCCGGTGTGCCCCCGTTGCCGGGGTTCGTGGCCAAGTTCGCGCTGGTCGACGCCGGCATCGACGGGGGCTGGTGGCTGGTCGTGGCCGTGAGCCTGCTGGTGAGTCTGCTGACGCTGTTCTCGATGACCAAGATCTGGGCCGGGGCCTTCTGGGGCGAGGTGGAGCCGGCCGTCGACCTTCAGCGTCCGGTCCCCATGGCCATGCTGGCGCCCACCACGTCGCTGGTGGCGTTGAGCCTGGCCCTGACGCTGTTCGCCGGGCCGCTCTACGGGCTCGCCGAGCGGGCGGCCACCGACCTGCTGGACGCCTCGACGTACGTCCAGGCGGTGCTGGGATCGTGAGGCGACTCCCGGCCGGGCGGCTGGCCCTGATGGTGTGGCTCGTCGTCCTGTGGCAGCTGCTGTGGCGGGATGTGAGCTTCGCCAACACCGCCGGCGGTCTGGTGGTGGCGGCTGTGGTCACGGTCGTGCGGCCTGGCCAGAAGCGCTTGGCGGCGGGACACACCGTGCGGCCCCTGCGGTTGCTGATCTTCCTCGGCTACTTCGCCTGGCTGCTCGTGGTGTCCAACCTGGTCGTCGCCCGCGAGATCGTGACACGGCGCGACTACATCCGCTCCGGCATCGTGGCGGTCCCCTTGGCCGGCACGTCAGAGCTGGTCAAGACGGTGCTGGCCGATGCCATCACGCTGACACCGGGAACGCTGTCGCTCGACGTGCGGCGAAGCCCGCCGATGCTGTACGTCCACGTGCTGCACGTGCGGGACGTGGAGGGGGTCCGCCGCGACATCCTGCGGCTGCAGCGGCTGGTGCTGCGGGCCATCGGACCCGGCGACGCCCTCGGCCGGCCCGACCATGGCGTGCCCCGCGTCCCCTCGATCGATGCCGGAGGGAGGACCCCGTGATCACCGCCGCCTTCGCGCTCTTATGGTTGGCGGGCGCGCTGCTGCTCGTTCGCGTGGTGGTCGGACCGTCGCTGGCCGACCGGGTCGTGGCCCTCGACGGCCTGCTGATCGTCGTCATCTGCGGGCTGGCGGTGACCGCCGCTCGAACGGACAACGACCTGTTCATCGACGTAGCGGTCGTCATCGGTTTGCTGGGGTTCCTAGGCACGTCGGTTGCTGCCCGCTTCATCGAACGGCGTGGTGCCTGAAATGTCCGGGGCCGGTGAGGTGCTGTTGGTGCTCGGTGCCGGATGGGTCCTGCTGGCCGCGGTCGGCGTGCTCCGGTTCGACGACGTGTACGCGCGGATGCACGCTGCGACCAAGGCGACCACCCTCGGGCTGCTGCTGGTGCTAGGGGGAGCGGCGACACAGCTCGCAGGGGAGGATGCCGCCAAGCTGGCTTTGGTCGGTGTCCTAGCCTTCCTGACCACCCCCGTCGGCGCCCACCTGGTCGGGCGAGCCGTGCACCGGGCACCGGGCGACGTCCGCATACGCATCGACACCGTCGACGAGCTGCGCGACGCCGAGACGATCGAATCCTGACAACAACGGCACGACTGTCAGCCGACCTGTTCACCGTGGGGGCTCCGTCGCCGACGACGGCGCTTCATGACGTTACGCCGTCATCACGCCGGTCCCGACCCAGACACTCATTACGTCAGGGACCAGAGCACTGACCAGGGATGCCCCCCGTCGATCAACAAGCCCAGCACTCACGGTGACCCAGGAGGCGCTCGATCGGGTTACGCAGCCCAGGCGTGGGGCTGCTGCCGGCTACGCCGTCCTTAGCATGGCCGCTTTGCTCAGTCGCCGGCCGCCACTTGCAGCACGTAACCGCGATCGCGGACGTTGTGGAGCTCGAGGCCGACCTGAGCGAACCGTTGGTCGAGGCGCCGGATGGTCCCCTTGACCGCGCTGTCCCGGGTGCTCATGCCGGCGGCCGAACAGGCCGCGACGATCTCGTCGCGGCGCACGATCTGTCCCAGGCGAGCGACGAGCACGTCGGCGATAGGGCGTATGGCATCGGGCACATTCACCCAACGATCGCCCATCCGCAGCAGCCCGTCGGTGTCGAAGCAGGGCCGCGCGGTGAGCCTGCGAGCCCGGATAGCGAGAGTGGCGAGCCGGTTGTCGAGATCGACGGGGTCGAAGGGATCCCGGACCCAGTCCTCGAGCGGATCGGTCACCAATGGTGCGGCGTACCCGTCCGCGATGAGCAGTAGTCGGGGCTTGCCGGTCGCTGCCAACCGGTCGCGGTCAGCAGCCTGGGCTGGCCATCGCAATACGGCGACACCACCGAGCGTGAGGTCGGGCACAACGGAGCTGCTCGCGGCTGCCGGCGGATTGCGGTCGCCGCGGGCAGTGTCGGGCGCGGTCGAGCGCGCGCGTACCGGTGGCAGGGACGGGTTGTCCACGACGGCGTGGACCCCGTTCTGGGCACTGCTGTCACCCGGGCGGTGGCTGTGGGGCTGCCCGCGGCGGGCGCCGCCGGGAGAGGGCGGGGAGTTCGGGTGCATGGGAGGTCCTCCGAGGCGGTGCTACCGAGCCGGCTGGCGCGGCCGGAGCCGTGCGCGATCACGCGGATCGGGTGCAGCGCGCGGCGGGTCCGGTAAGGGGCCAGGCCGCGCAGGGTGAGTCACGGGCCGGTGACGGCCGGGACCGGGCATGCGCAGACGCCAGCCGTGAGATACGGAAGGCTATGGCGAGTGCCCGTCTGCCCGTTACGCGCTGGCGGGGGGAGCTCGGAGGGAGGGGGTCCCGACCGGCTGGCGGCGATCGGATCGGATACTTCGGCTGGTCGCAGACGTCGGGCCGGCTGGCTGGACGCGAGGACGAGAGCGACCGCGACGGCGATCAGCGGGGTCAACGGCCACCAGCGCTTCAGGGCTTCCTGGATCGACCGAGTAGCAGCGCCGATTGTGGCGCCATGCGCGCCCTGGTCGGCATGGACTCCTGTCGCGCTGTTCTGCGCGGTGAGTGGTGTGACGTCGGCGGTGCGCTGCTCGGGCTCGGATCGCAGACCGGTTGGCTCGACGCCGAGCAGGGCCACGATCACTGCGACAGCCAACAGGGCACGGAGCCCTCGCCTGACCATGGGTGAGCACGCTACCAACGACGATCTGGCCCAACCCGGCCCGGTCGAGGCGGCGCGGGCCACAATCGGCGCCCGAACCCGGTGACGCCAACGAGGTCGATCAGCGACCGGGGCTCGATCTGAGCAACACGGCGCATTGGCGAGGGCGAAGGGGGGACCGATGACGACGCCGACGAGGGGATGAACCTTGCTCGGTTGGCGGATCCGTGGACCCGGCTGAGACAGATTGTCGTCAGGTTTCAACCGATGATCTGGAAGGAAACTTACGTCTGGCCGTCATCTGTCGGGCATGTTCGAGAAACACCCCCTTCTTACGGTCGCCGCGTCCCACGACCGGAGGAGGTTGGGAGTGAAACGGAAGCTGCTCAGCGGAGCGGCGATCGCCGGGGGTCTGGTGGTGGCCTTGGCCTCACCGGCCGCCGCGCAGGACGTTCCCGAGGGGGTCGCGCCACAGATCGTGCTCGACAACCTCTGGGTGTTCATCGCGGGCGCGCTGGTTTTCTTCATGCAGGCTGGCTTCGGTCTCGTCGAGGCCGGTCTGACCCGCGCGAAGAACGTCGCCAACATCATGATGAAGAATCTGATGGACATGTCGGCGGGCGTGCTCGCGTTCCTACTCGTCGGGTTCGGCATCGGGTTCGGCACGACCGAGTGGTTCGACGGCTGGTTTGGCTGGGGCGGGCTGGGCGTGAAGGGGATCGATTCGGCGCCGGGTGACGGCCTGTGGCCTGCGACGTCGTTCTTCTTCCAGGCAGCGTTCGCTGCGACCGCCGCCACGATCGTGTCGGGAGCGATGGCCGAGCGGACCAAGTTCAAGGCGTACCTCGTCTACTCGGTAGTCATCACCGCGTTCATCTACCCGGTGATCCTGCGCTGGACGTGGGGCGGCGGCTGGCTGGCCCAGCGTGAGTTCCCCTTCAGCGACTTCGCCGGCTCGACCGTGGTCCACGGCACCGGTGGCTGGGCCGCCATGATGGGCGCCTGGATGCTGGGGCCTCGGATCGGCAAGTACGGGTCCGATGGCAAGCCCCGGGCCATCCCCGGTCACAGCATCCCGTTCGTGGTGATCGGGGCGTTCATCCTCTTCATCGGCTGGTTCGGGTTCAACCCGGGCTCGGAGCTGGCCGCCGACGAGTTCGTGATGATGGTCGCGGTACGCACCCTGGTGGCCGCGTGCGCCGGTGCCGTGGTGGCGATGACGGTCTCATGGCTCAAGAGCGGCAAGCCCGACGTGTCCATGACCGCCAACGGCCTGCTCGCCGGTCTGGTGGCGATCACTGCACCCTGCGGTGCGGTCGAGACCTGGGCCGCGGTGGTCATCGGTGCGATCGCCGGTGGCATCGTGGTCGCCTCGGTCGCCTTCTTCGATCGGGTCAAGATCGACGATCCCGTCGGCGCCATCTCGGTCCACGGTGTTTGCGGCACCTGGGGCACGCTGTCGATCGCCTTCTTCGCCAAGTTCGATGACGCATTCCTCGGCCGCGAGGACGCCGGCCTGTTCTATGGCGGCGGGCTCGACCAGCTCTGGACCCAGCTCAGCTACGTGATCACGCACTTCGTTTTCGTGTGCGTCACCGCGGGCGTGCTCTTCTACCTCATCAAGAGGACCATCGGTCTGCGGGTGTCGGCAGAGGAGGAGCTGGCCGGTCTCGACATCGAGGAACACGGCTCGCCCGGCTACGCCCCCGACGTGATCACGGCGCTCCCGTCGGACGGCGGCACCGTCCCCGCCCCCGCTGGCTCTCCCGAGCCGGTGCCGAGCTGAGGAGGCCGACGTGCTGCATCTCGTAACTGCCGTCGTCAAGCCCCACAAGCTCGACGCCATCAAGGAAGCCCTGCAGGGCGCCGGCGTGCAGGGCATGACCGTCACCGATGTCAAGGGCTTCGGCCGCCAAGGTGGGCACACCGAGACCTACCGGGGTGCCGAGTACCAGATCGACTTCGTGCCCAAGGTCAAGGTGGAGGTGCTGTGCGCCACCGAAGACGCTGACAAAGTCACGGCCACGATCGCCGAGGCCGCCCGCACCGACAAGATCGGCGACGGGAAGATCTGGGTGACGGCGATCGACCGGGCCATCCGCATCCGCACCGGCGAGATGGGCGACGACGCCATCTAGCGCCCGCACCCACTGCGCAACGCGCTCGTCCCCCGCCTCGTGGCGGGGGACGAGCCCGCCCTCGCGACGGAACCACCGCCAACGACGCTTGGGACTCCGGCCGTACGAGGCGACGACTGCCGTAGTAGTTGTCGAGCTCCGTGATTCAGGGAGCGAGCGGCCCGGAGGCCGAACCAACCTGCCCCCTCCGCGACCAGCCGGTCGTGGTTGCGCCTCATCGCATGGTCGGCAGTCGAAGGAACGCGCCGATGATGGCGCCGCGGACTCGCGAGGAGCTGATGGCAGTGTGCGCCTCGCAGAGCCGCTCGCCGTCAAACGATGAGACTCGGCGACTTCTGCCTCGCGCGGAGTGATCGTCGGAACCGTCGTGGACCCGTGGTCGATGCTCGATCACTCGAGGGCTGCCGAAGCTCGGGCGAGCCGTGACGTCGCCTCGACCGATGTCATGGTGGCACCGGTAGGGTCGTCGCCATGCTCAAGCAAGGGGACAAGGCGCCGGACTTCACGCTCCTGGACCAGGACGGCAACAAGGTCAACCTCGCCGACCTCAAGGGTCGCAAGGTTCTCGTCTACTTCTATCC
>DASQUK010000149.1:0-5944 GCA_035641315.1 Acidimicrobiales bacterium
CGCGCACTGCCCCACCCACGGCGGCCAGATCCTCCTTTCCAACCGGCACATCGAGGCGCTGCACAACACCGTCCACGGCATCAAGCTGCATTGGCGCTGCCTGTGCGGGACACGTGGGACGCTGCTGACCGGCGTCCCCGCTGGCCGCGCGCCCCAGCCAGCATCGGCCCGGCACGCCTCGTGCACTTCGCCGTGAGCCGTCGATGCCCCCAGCAGGCACCTGCACGCCCCTTGCACCAGCCATCCCCTCACGCAATGGAGACAACCATGCAATCCCTCTACGAGCGACTCGGCAGCGACGAAGCGATCCAGTCGGTCGTGGACGGCTTCTACGAGCGGGTCATGGCCGACCCCACGCTGGCGCCGTTCCTCGCCCATACGACGATGTCGCGGCAGCGCCGGCACCTCGCCAGCTTCGTGGCGGCCGCCACCGGAGGCCCCGCCTATCACGGCCGTTCGATGCGCGCCGCCCACCAATACCTCGGCATCGAGCAGCGAGACTTCGATGCCGTCGCCAACCACCTGGTGGCCGAGCTCGGCTCCCACGGCGTCGACAGCGATCTCATCGCCGAGGTGGTCGCCGCCATCGCACCATTGGCCGATCAGATCGTCACCGACAGTCATCAGTCGAAGGTGGCCGGCGGCTGGACCGCCTCGGCCTGCACGGGGCCGCCCGGCCGCGCCGAGCGGCTCCGTGCCGCAGCGAGCTGCGTGGCTACCAGCGGTGGGCGACGTCGATCACCAAGCGGGATCCCCCGCCAGGACCGGCCAAGCTGAACACTCGGAACGGCAGGCGGGCGCGCACGCCGAGCCCGATCTGCGTTTGTCCCTCGAAGGTGCCGTCGAACACCACCTGGCGGAAGGTCGAGAAACCGGCCACGTTGACGGCGCTGGCGGCGTTCGCCGGTCGGTACGTGGGCCGGCCGTAGTCGTCGACGGCCCGCGCGTGCACGACGATGGACAGGTCAGCCGCACCGGCGAGGGGGATCGGCTTGCCCGAGGGATCGCTCGTGAACTGGCTCACGTAGCGCACCTGGTAGCCGTTGCCCTCTGGACCCGGCAGGCCGGGGTCACGGGGCCCGAGGTCGATCACGAGCCGGTCGAAGCACTCGTGGCGGCCGGCCCGCAGGTTCGTGATCATTGCCGACGTGTAGTGGGAATCCTGCTCGGGCAGCGATCCCCATCGAATGCCGCAGTAGGGGGTGGCGCTGCCGCGCGCTGCCGCCGGGATGGCGACTCCGCCAAGCAGACTGAGCACCGCCACCGCCAAGACCAAGAACTTCCGCATCGCCGAGGACCTCCTACACGTCCCCTCCGTAAGGGACACGCCCAGACAGACGCCGACCACCCCGGATTGGAGGACAAGGCAGGGCAACATCTGTCGGCGCTCGTGTCCGCGTGAGGTCCCTCGGGGCGACCGGGCTCGGATCGCACGTCGTTACCGGGCAGGCCTCGCTGCCGTCCTCGGCGACCAGGCGAGGCGGGGTCAGGCGCGGAGATTGGCGTGGATCAGGATGGCTTGGATCGTGACGATGGCAGGTGGGCGCCGAAGGTCGCGATCGAAGCCGAGCACGACCAGCGGCTCGCTCGCGCGAGCGTCAGCTGGAGCGGGCGGTCTCCCAGAGGCCGACGAGGTTGCCCTCCGTGTCCTTGAAGTACGCCGCGAAACCCATGTCACCGACGGCTTGGCGCTCGCTGACCGTGGTCCCACCCGCCTCGTTGACCGCCCTCAGTGCGTTCTCGAGGTTCTCCACGTCGATGACGATGTTGGGCGCCGTGAACGGCTCCTGCCGCTGCATCATCCCGCCGTTGATGAAGCCGGCCTCCGTCGGCCCCTGGTCTCCACTGGGCCCCGACATCACCAGCGTGTAACCCATCTCCGGCATGGGCATGAGCTGCCATCCAAAGGCCTTGCCGTAGAAGGTTCGGGCTCGGTCACCATCGTCATAGGGGATCTCGAAGTGCACAACGCGACCTGACATGAGCTGCCCTCCGATGGCTCGAGGTGTGACCTGCCCGGCCAGCCAAGCCCTGGCAGCTGCTGGTGTCAATGCCCTGCCGACGCTGCGGGTTCCCGCCCGGCAGAATGCGCCGAGACACGCGTCGAACTGAAGGAGGAGATGTGGATCTGGACGAGATGAAGGCAGAGACCGTCCGGCTTTCGAATTGGGCGCACCTCGCCACCGTCGGCGCCGACGGCAACCCCGACGTGGTGCCCGTGTGGCCGGCATGGGAGAACGAGACGCTGTGGATCTTCACCCACACCAACAGCGTGAAGGTCCGCAACATCGCCTCGAACCCGAACGTCGCGCTGCACTGGCAGGTCGACGAGAGCGGCGACGGCGTGGAGCTCTGGGGGACCGCGACGGTCGACACCGACGTGGAGACCAAGCGCCGGCTCTGGACGGGCCTGTTCACTTACAACCTCGACGACTTCGCGCCCGAGGGGCCCGGGTCACCCGACAACTGCTTCATCGCGGTCCGGCCGGAGCGCGTGTTGGCGCTCAAGCAGTACGGGATGGCCGGCCGCGACACCTGGCAACGAACATGATCGGCAGCCCGCGCACCCGTTGACGAACGAAGGCCGGTTCGCATGAATATCTGATCCGGCGTTCACAGGATCCTGACCGTCGGACGCACGCGCTGCGGGCGTGGATGGTCGCCCGCCCTGCGTTCCGATGACCGACGAACAGTGGCGCGGCTTCGACCGTGACGGCTGCGTGCTCGTGCCCGCCGCACTCTCGGGCGACGAGGTAGCGCGCTACGCCGCGGCGCTCGACCGTGTCTACGCGGCCGCGGAGCGGGCTGGCGCCCTGGCGGCGGACGGCTCGCTCCACCGGCTGAGCGCCGTTGCCAGCTGCCCCGAGCAACTCGGTGTCGGACCACGTGCCGGCGATCGCCGTCGCCCCGCTCCTCCTACACTCGTTTCGGGTTGGAGGGGGGCGCCTGGTGGCGACGCCAGTACGTGCACGCTCCGTCGGACGAGCGAAGGAGGAGCGATGGGAACGAGAACTGAGCATGCACCCGGAACCTTCAGCTGGGTGGACCTGACGACGAGCGACTCCGCGGCCGCGAAGGACTTCTACGGTGGCCTGCTGGGCTGGGAGTTCGAGGACAGCGAGATCCCTGGCGGCGGCTCGTACACGATGTGCAAGGTGGGCGGCGAGCACGTTGCCGCGATCCCGCCCGGCACCGACCAGGTCCCGCCGCACTGGAACAGCTACGTCACGGTCGCCAACGCCGATGAAGCGGCGGCGAGGGCCAAGGAGTTGGGTGCGAACGTGATCGAGGAGCCCTTCGACGTCATGGACGCGGGTCGCATGGCGCTGTTGCAGGATTCGACCGGTGCCGCGGTGTGCATCTGGGAGCCTCGCCAGGCGATTGGCGCCGGCCGCGTCAACGACCCCGGCTGCCTGACGTGGAACGAGCTCCACACGCCGGACCCAGCCAAGGCGCTCGGCTTCTACACCGCCCTGTTCGGCTGGAACACGGAGGAGATCGACACTCAGGGCGGTCCCTCGTACACGATCATCAAGGTCGGTGAGCGCTCGAACGGCTCCGTGACGGAGGCCCAAGAGGGCGAATCGCCGAACTGGCTTCCCTACTTCACGGTCGACAGTCGCGACCGAACGGCCGAGCGGGCGAAGGAGGGCGGGGCGCAGGAACTTCACCGTATGGACATGCCGCAGGGCAAGATCGCCACCTTCGCCGATCCGCAGGGCGCCTCGTTCGCGATCTTCGAAGGCGAGGTCGACGACTGACTCGCCCCCCCAGTCCGCCGGGGCCGCGGCTTCGGGCTCGGTGCGCGCCGCGCACGTTTACGCAGCGCGACGGTGAGTCAACCGGTGCGCCAGCTCACGGCACGCTCGTAGCCCCTCGGCACGACTCGAACCTGCGGCCTACCGCTTAGGAGACCGTGGCCGGACATCCGGGGGCGTAGGTTGCAGTCCGCCGAGCAGGTTGTCGTCGGTGGAATCTTCCATCCGGTGACACTGCGTCCGTGGGTTCCGCTGGACTTGCATCTGCTCTTCCACCTGAGATGCGACGTGGTGCAGGCGGTTCTGCGGATCTGCCCAGTCCATCGTGCGCAAGAGCGGTAGCCCTTCAGCGTTGAGCCTTACCGCCGACGCTGACGTTGGCGTGAGCCTCGTTGTCAGCACTCGTACCGAATCCGGGGACCTGTGGCGCCGGCCCACAGCGTGGTCATGCCTTTCGCACGGCCCAGCCGTAGTGAGACGCTCGTTGTGGCGCGTCATTCGGTGCGTAGCGACCCAGAGGTACAAGTGTGATGTCTGCGATGAGCTCGGGAACATCGAGCTGGAGGGCACACCGACGAAGCCCGATGCAACTACCGAGTGGGCATGCATTGCGATCGTGCCTCGCTTGGGATGTGCGCTCAGTCGTGGCTGATCACGTGTGCGAGCTGGTGACCCGGGCCCGGGATGGTGGTCCACCTGTTGTGGGAGTCCGACGTCCAGCATGCTGGGCAGGAGGACGAAACCACGATGAAGCGTCACCGTCACACGCCCGAGCAGATCGTCCGCAAGCTGTGTGAGGGGGACCGTCTGCTCAACGGGGGCAAGGACCTCGCCGAGGTGCTCCGCGATCTCGAGGTGTCGGAGTCGAGCTGGAACCGCTGGCGGAACCAGTACGGGGGCATGAAGGCAAATGAGGCGAAGCGGCTTCGGGAGCTCGAGTCGGAGAATGCCAGGCTGAAGAAGCTCCTCGCCGAGGCCGAGCTGGACAAGGCGATGCTCAAGGAGCTGGCGGAGGGAAGTTTCTGACCCCGGAGCGACGCCGGCGGGCAGTGGTCGTGCTCGTCGATCGCTTCGGGGTGTCCGAACGTCGCGCCTGCCGGGTCATCGGTCAGCACCGCTCGACCCAGCGCCTCGCCCCACGGCCTCGCCCAGCTGAGGAGGAGAAGGTCCGCCGGCGGCTACGGGAGATCGCCCGCCGCCACCCTCGGTGGGGCTGGAAGACGGCGCACACGATCCTGCGCCGGGAGGGTCACATCATCAATCGCAAGCGCACCCGCCGGCTGTGGCGGGATGAAGGGTTGCGGCGGCCGCCGTCCTGCAAGCGCAAGCGGACGCGGCCGGCGGGCGGCGGGCCGCTGCTGCGGGCCGAGCGACCGAACCACGTGTGGGCCATCGACTTCCAGTTCGACGAGACCGCCGATCGCCGGAGGCTGAAGCTGTGCAACATCGTCGACGAACACACGCGCGAGGCCCTGGCCATGGACGTCGGACGCCACTGCACCGCCGATGACGTCGTGACCATCATCGAACGGCTCGTCGCCCAGCGAGGAGCGCCAGAGCATCTGCGGATGGACAACGTCCCGAGCTCATCGCCTGGGCGCTGCGCGACTGGTGCCGGCTGCACCACACCACGACGAGCTACATCGAGCCGGGCTCGCCATGCGAGACCCCCTTCGTCGAGAGCTTCAACGGCCGCTGCCGCGACGAGCTGTTGAATATCGAGAAGTTCGGCAGCCTCCTCGAAGCCCAGGTCGTCATCGAGGCCTGGCGCGTCGAGTACAGCACCTACCGACCCCACTCGTCCCTCGGCGGGCTCACCCCCGCCGAGCACGCCGAGAGGTGGACCATCAACCAACCAGCCCTCCCATGACAGCTGGACCACCCAACGGGGCCCCGTCAGCCTGGCCGAGTCGGGCGGACCGAGATCGCCAGCGACGGGTGGCACCACATCGTCCACGTCGCCGCAGGCGCCGTCGCCTACCACGTCCTCGACCGCCGCGCGCGTTGACCGCTGCGGTTCCTGAGAGATGCCAACCGATGCCGACAGTGATCCACAGGCGTCGCGGGCGGGATACCGCGATCGCCGAGGGCGCGGCTCAGCCTCGCTTCCGCTCGGTGCATGTCGACGCCGCACCATGGCGGGAGGGTCGCACGATCCGTCTCGTGTTGCCCCCGGGGTGGGGGCC